>CBFIHW010000007.1:0-42196 GCA_965662325.1 uncultured Pirellulales bacterium
TCAAGGAATTCTTCCGTCCGGCTATGTTTTTCAAGGAGCTTTAAGCCTTTATAGCGAGCAATTCCATGTGCGACATGAACAACAAAGTCACCTTCATTGAGGTCAAGGAACGTGTCAATGGTTCGGGTGAGCCGATGTTTTGGCAATCTATTTCGCGGTGAATCCTGCCTGCGAAAAAGCTCGGCTGCAGAAATAAGCACCAATTTCTGTGGCACCAGACGAAATCCAGCAGAAAGTCTCCCTTGTAGGAAATGAAGGCGGCCAGCCCGAGCGGGAACTGATGGAGATAAAAGCTCATTCAGGCGTTGTTCTTCTGCCTCAGTGGGCGCTGCGATCCAAACTTCTTGGTCCTTTCCTACGGTATCGAGTTCATGACACACGCGGTCGAGTTGGCCAGTGAAGCGTTCGACGCTCTCAACTGCTAAATGGGCTGTTGCCTCAAGACTTGTAGGAGCAATTGCAGACAAAATTACAGACGGAAAACGATACACACGAGTGAATAATTCTTTTGACTGAAGTGCTGATTCCGTGGGAAGGATAGTAGCTAATCTTTTTCCCTCATCTACGAGTTCCTGTGGTTCGACAAGGCCCCACCAGGTGCTAGGAGGCACAATGTCTGTGAGCCAAGATCGCCGATTACTTTTATTTAATCGTTGTAGAGCAGTCAGGTCGATGGACTTCAGCATCCGAATACTTCGTTGACTCACGGTATCAAATGTCCGAAGTGAATCAATCTCGTCATCATTGAGTTCAAGTCGAACCGGTCGCTCCCAGTCGGTTGCAAAAAGATCAACAATGCCACCACGACGAGCAAAGCTACCGGGTGATTCAAGTGTGTCGACCTGTTGCCATCCTCTGGCAGAAAGCCATTCTGCTAATTCTTGAGGATCGACCTTGGCTCCAATAGTGAGTTGTCGAGTGCTTTCTTCAATCTGCCGTGGGTCAGCAAGTGGAGTTAAGACAGCCTGCATAGACGTGACTAAAATACGTGGGCTTTCATCAGAGTAGTCCACTAGACGTTTGACGACAGACAATCGTTGAGCTTCTGCCGGATCATTTCTCAGAGTCTCAGGGTTAGTAGATGTGTCATCGATTGATTCAACAGCTGGCAAAACGTCAATGGCCAACGAGGAAAATAGTGTGAGGTCATCAGCAAACAAGTCCGCATCCACGGCATGCGGAACAACAACAACAACGAGTCCCTGCCGCTCCTCAACTCTCGCTGATGCAATGCCAGCGACTGCCAAACTGCGTGCCGCCCCCCAGGTTCCACCAATTGTCCCACCATGCCCTTGCTGGAGACTCGTAAGCACCTCCGCAAAACCGCGATGCTCTCGCAGTCCGTCGGCAAGTTGGTGCAGTTGCCCCGAAGTTACGGGTGACAATGCGTTTTCACGGTCATTCTGAGCAGCTAACACAGTCGTATTGTAGGGGATGATCTAAAGAAATAGTGCTTAATATCGTGCCTTAATAGCTGACCTGAGGCCTCTTTTCGTGTATCGTTGAAGTGTACGAAGTTTACCGAGTCCGGCGCGTATCCAATATGGGTGAGTGTTTGTGGAGAGTCCTAAGGGTAAATTCGAGCAAAATACGTAGACGTGTTCCCAAGACAACATGAGAGGACGATGGCGATGGCAACGGCACCTGATCAGAAACGAAGCGAATCTCTTATCAGCGGAGCCGATGCCGTTATTGAATCACTTGTTCGCAACGGTGTTGAGGTGATTTTTGCATATCCGGGTGGTGCAAGCATGCCCTTGCATCAATCACTTACTCGTTTTGGTGATCGCCTTCGTACTATTCTACCCCGGCACGAGCAAGGTGGTGGTTTTGCAGCACAGGGTTACGCCCGCACAACTGGAAAGCCCGGAGTCTGTATGGCAACGAGTGGCCCTGGGGCTCTCAATCTTGTGACGGCGATTGCTGACGCAAAGCTCGACAGCATTCCATTAGTAGCCATTACGGGGCAGGTTGGCACAAGCGTAATTGGTACTGATGCATTTCAGGAAACACCAATAGTCGAGGTGTGTCGAGGTATTACCAAACATCATTACCTTGTGACCAATGCAGAGGACATCCCACGTGTGATGAAGGAAGCATTCTTTATTGCAACAACCGGAAGACCGGGACCCGTTCTTGTTGATCTGCCGAAGGATATTCAGCTGACTCATATACAGCCTGATTATGACGTTGAAATGAATCTGCCGGGCTATCATCCTGAAGTTCGTCGTGCGCACTCCGAGCAGATCGCTCAGGTTGCAGCTGCGATTCGGCGATCGAAAAGGCCAGTGATCTATGCAGGCGGTGGAGTGATTGCTGGGGATGCTTCGGAAAACCTGCGAACACTTGTCGAGAAGACAGGAATACCGGTCACAATGACGCTCATGGGGCTGGGTGCATTTCCCGGTGATGATAAGAGGTCTCTCGACATGCTAGGAATGCATGGCAGTGTGTATGCGAATTATGCAGTCGATGAGGCAGATCTGCTCATCGCCGTTGGCGTTCGATTTGATGATCGTGTCACGGGTAAAGTAGCAGAATTTGCCCAGCATGGATTTATCGTGCACATAGACATCGATCCGTCTGAAATTAATAAAAATAAGTTAGTTCACATACCAATCGTAGCCGATGTCAACGAAGCCCTGTCACAACTTAATGAGATTGTTGAGCCACCAGAAGGGGGCTTGGATGAATGGCATGCGAAGATAGATGGATGGAAGGCAGAAGATCCCTTCGCATTCGATGAAACGTACCCGGGTATTCTTGCTCAAGAGGCTATCGCAGAATTGTCTCGTTTGACAGCAGAGCGTAATACGGTTGTGGCTGTTGGGGTCGGCCAGCATCAGATGTGGGCCGCACAGTTTTATAAATTCAGGCGACCGAAAACATGGCTTTCTTCAAGCGGCCTTGGGACGATGGGCTTTGGATTGCCGGCGGCAATGGGTGCAAAAGTAGGATGTCCGGATGATATCGTCATTGATATCGATGGAGACGGTAGCATCCTGATGAACATTCAAGAATTTGCAACCTGCACGTGTGAGAATATTGCTGTAAAAGTTCTCCTGTTGAATAATCAACATTTGGGTATGGTCGTGCAGTGGGAAGACCGCTTCTTCAAGGGCAACCGAGCGCATACATACCTCGGGCCAGTTGGAAATCCGGAGGCCTCCGGACAGGGTGATGGAATTTCCCCTGACGCTCGATATCCCGATTTTGTAGCTATCGCAAAGGGGTTCGGATGGCAAGCCGAAACCATCTCCGAGAAAAAGGATTTGGAATCTGCTCTAACACGGCTGTTGGATGCTGACGGGCCTGCGCTTCTGGACGTTCAAGTACCGTATCAAGAACACGTGTTGCCGATGATTCCATCAGGCATGTCTGTACGTGAATTGATTAAGAAGTAATGGAGTACCATTTCACTGTAGTTTAAAAGGAGACAGCTTCTTAGGTGTTGTTTCTTTTGCGGGTAACTCTGGCTTGGTCTCATCGGGCTTGGTCTCATCTGTATCGGGCACAATGGAATCCGGGTCAAATTTTTCTATGGCATTTGTGAGCGATGTATCTTTTGGCTCTTCGTAGAGTTTGACTCCATAAGAACGAATGAGTTTTGCGCGATCCTCGTATTCTTCGTTATCGTTTTCGAGTTGTTGTGCTAGACGAGTCATTGAATCAGCAAGAGTTACAAGTCGCCAACTGGTTCGAACGAAATAGGTGATCGGAAGATAATTCTTTTCTGCCTCAACAGGCATGCCCATGGAGTCAAAGTCCATCGCGCCCATTCCGCCGCCCATGCCCATATCACTCAGCCCAGTTATTTCTTCCTCGAATTTCTTGTCTTGAATTATCCCATACGCATAACGAAGTGACTCTTTTACAAGTTCATCTACAACAATCAGGATCTCTTTTGTTGGCAAAGTGATGCCGGCATTAGCTGAGTAAGAGAGGAAGACGACAGTTCGAATTCGGAGATCAATAGAGCGATTTGAGTCTTTTAAAATTATTACGGCACTCTTCGCCGCGTCGTCGAGTTCTTGAGTTTTATCCCCCAAAATCGACAGCATGTTAACGGAATATTCCAGTGCCCGCGCCTGCATCCAGTCTCGGCCAATCGGTGGCATAGATTTTTCAGGAGTTGCCAAAATTTTATTCAGGGTGGGCACAATGTTGGCCGCCCTCACCTGTTTGTTTTCGCTATTCGATACCCTCAGCTCTTGAATTCTTTTACCTAGCCCTGCCAAGGCGGCTATCCGTACTGCAGGTGTTACGGAATCATCAGACGCAATCTCAGAAAGTGATAGGGTTGCTGCTTCAAGCAGTTGGCCTTGTTGGCCCTTCAGTTCTCCAAGAAATAAGACAGCATTAATACTTCCGTTTATTGAGATTTGTTCACTTCGAGCTAAAGCTGTGAGCCGTGTCACGGCTGAGTCCGTTGCCTTTTTGTATGCATTGGAACTAGCAATCGAATCAAAAAATATTTTTCCGAGCCGTTGACGTGCCTGTGCTCGGTCAAGACGATTGCCATCAATGAACAGTTGCGGAAGGCCTTCATCTAATAGAAGTTGCTGATGTTTTTCCGTAAAAGGTGCCCCTGACTGAAGGTCTTTCTGGTAGGCCTTCATTTCGCTCGAGGCTTCCAGAGAAGCCATGCGATTATATCGTGGTTCATTCTGCGCTGAAACAAAACTGGAATTGGAAGCCAACGCGAGCAGAAAAAATCCAGCAGGTTGTATAAAAAACAAAATGTCCTTGAATGAAATTTTTTTCATAAACATTCGAGCCGATCTCATCTTGGGGATTTGTGGGCAGTTCGTGGGAAAGTACACATTCGTTAGAAGCCCGTCATTTCCATCTCTTCCATCATGTTCGGATCAACTGCTTGTGGTGGTTGAAAACCTGGGAGAGTTGGTAAGTATGCTCGAACAGTCTCTTCACATGCGTCTGCTGCAACAACGTCAAGATTTCCGGCGGAATCAGTGATGAGGACTTCCAAGGGCTCCGGTGGGAGGAAGCCTCGTCCAGGACGTTTTTTACCATCGATTGTTTGTTGGCCAACTACGGCTAGGAGCGTTTGATCACTATCAATATTATGTGCCGGAACAGAGATTCTTCGGTTGTTGAATTGCTTAATCTTTCGTGCGCCTTTCTTGCTCCCGATGATCTCTCCCGGCTTGCTTTCAATGGAATGCAATTCAAAGTTTCCTGAATCTTCATTGCTATCAAGAACAAGGAGTTCCTGATCACTGATGCCCAGTCCATATGTTTTCTTTTCGTCCCGTAATAAGAGTCGTACAAGTAGCGGATTGTCTGCCGGAACATGAACAGGCATAGCGTCCATGCTTGGGAAGGGGTCTGAGGTGGCCGATTGCACAAATTGCTCGTCTGCAGATTCAGGACTTTCAAGAAATTTTTTCGAGAGTCCCCAGTTCGGATTCCATGCACGAAGAGTCACTCGGTATCGGTAAAGCCGACCAGGTTCAACGCTTGTATCAATAAATCGGAAGAGGCAATAGTCCTGACCAAGCATCATGCCCTCACCGTCTGGCCCATAGCCCATCATCATGCTTTCATCATATTCTCCTTCATACATGCCTTCTTCCATGCCCATTTCCGTGTCACCAAATGGGCTGAAGGTGCCTGTGTTTGGCCCAGTCATTCCTCCTCCAAATTCCATTCCATTCCCCATTTCACCTCCGAGTCCCATGCCTTCTTGTTGCTCAAGTGCCAACTTTTTTTGCTCTTCAAGCAACTTTTTCATTTCATCTTTTGCCCAAGGGTGAATCGCTTTGAGGCCCCACGATGAACCGTAGTCAGAGCCATCCATTCCGAGTTCCCCGCCGGACATCCCAGTGAGCGTAGGTTTGGCCGCAAGTGCTGGGAGAGGGCCCCAGTAGCTGATTGGAACATCAGCAGGATCAAAGAGATTTTGGGTTGAAGGCAGTACAAATTGCTGGGGAATTGAGTCAGTCGCAGTGCTGGCCCAATTGTCTTCCCAGTCTTCGTATAGACGAGTGATATCAATTACCTTCCATTCACCCCCGCCGTCGGGCCGCACCTCCAAACGCTCGACGGCATAGTCATGCCAGATAGGTAAGTCACGCTCTGGGCTTTGATAGCTTGCCCTCGAATAAAGTGCAATGTATTCATCAAGTTGTTTTCGAAAGGGGATCAGGCCAGTCAAAAGAACGTAAGGCATTTTTTTTGCTGGTGGTGACATGACGGTAGGCTGCATGCCCATTGGGTCTTCCATCATTTCCATGCCAGAGAAACCTCCTGCCATAGATGCATCTTCGCCCATGAGTAAATCATCTTGAGTGGCGATAGCAACGACACCGGCAGTAGCGGCTAGCTGTTCAAGAGGGAAAATGACCGGAAGTTGTCGCCTTTGTATATCACCAAGTAATGGACGGTTGAACCCGGCATCAACGGATAGCCTATTTATCTCAGTAGGGCTCCATGCCTCGAGCGTTACATCAGGCTCAACGCTTGCAGCAGCAAGGCTTTTATTAAGTTCTGTTTGTTGGTCAGTTGGAAGCGAGCGACTTAACAAGCTATTTGCGTTATCTGCTAGACGCGAGATCTCTTTAGGCTCTTCTTTCGAAGAACGTGTCTTTAGCCGCAGAGCGTTTATACCACCTAGCGCAAGTGGCAAACTGCACAATACGACAATTAGAACAAGTATTTTTTCACCATGATTTGCCACAAAGGACAAAATCGCCTCAGATGTAAATTGTATCTTCGGAAGTCCCATGAATGAATTCCTTCCTTTTATTCCTGCGCTTCAGTTTCTAAGCCCAAAACGGTTCTGCTGGGCTTTTGTGCAATCGCAATCGACCCTCTTAGCTCAACATTAAAATCATAACGCCGAACACCATCTGTTGACATCGAATCGGGCTCCATCCCGCCCATCATCATATCCTCGCCGTACATAGAATCAGTGCTGCCGGGATTAACTCTAACTTGTCGGACATCAATAGGGACCGACATGGTTGCAAATGATCGAAGAAGAAGATCAAGTTTTCTCTGATCTACCCGGCCTTTCAAGCAAAAGGGTATATAATGCACGAATTTTGTATCTGCTGATTCTGCAACGAGTGCACTCTCTAAAGGTACTCCCTCGGAATCAACATAAATCCAGTTCAGAAGCGCTTCATCATTATCCTCTGAAGCGGACTCAATTGGCATACCTGTAAATTCATCGTACATTTCTTCCTCCATACCGAACCCGCCGATACCTGCAAATCGAGGGTTCGCTGGCTTGCCCATCATCTCGCCATCCATGCCCATATCCATGTCCATGAAGTCATCAACGCCAACTGAATTTATTTTTATTCTGCCACCTCCTCGCCCACCAGGATCTTCTTCTGCAGCGCGATATCCGACTGCCAGTTGGCTGACATAAGGAATCGTTGCATTGTGGGGACCAGTCGACTCATTGTTTGCTTTTGCGACGACATCGCAGAGAATCTCATACGCCCAGAGCTCTTCCTGAGCCAGAATAATCTGCTTAGTAGAAGGAGTTGATGTCCAGTAAAAAGCTTGAAACAATTCGTTTTGGTCCGTTGAATCCCAAACAACTCGGTGATCTGCATCTTCATCTGTGCTATCCATGTCTGGGGACATTCCAAACTCACCTCCTTCGAATCCGCTATTAGCCTCCATCGATTCTTTCGCATCAATGCGACTAGGTAGTTTCTGAACAATGCGGCGAATCCGGTCGAGATACCGATCACGAAAACGAGTCGATAAATTTTGTCCCGGTTTAAGCCGAATGATTGCTCTAACAAAGTCAGATCCAAGATCAGCAGGCCATGTCCGAATAGGTTTTTGTTGATCCCAAATCGAAGCCCACTGTTCAAGAGTTTTTTTTCGTAAATTATCGTTTGAACGAGATACCTGTTCTGCCCATTCTGATTGAGGATGCCCAAATGACTCGAGCCCTTTCGCCGTTTTACCTGCAACAGACTTAATCGATTCCACTTTTGATTTTACCGCTGACGAACGAGCATCGATCTCCTTCAAGAGTTTTGCATCAGCAGTGAAGGCCAGAGGGACCAGAATCAGGGGCATCAGGATTGCAAGCAGCCAGAAGTGATACTTTTGTACTTGCTTTAGGTAGCCTTTGATGTCATTGGGAATCTCAACCATGGCTTTTCCGGTCTTTAAGACTTAAGGGGTATTGAGTAATACATTCTTTATCAGTAATCGTTCTCGTTTCCGTCGTCAGCAACGAATTCAGCAGCTCCGGGTGATTTTGGTTTCCAGACAAATTGAATGACAAATCGATATTTCTTTAAAACGAGCCCATCTTCTGCCAGGCCGTCATCAAACCCTCTGGATGGTCGTCTGCTTGGCCCCATGCCCATGCTATCGTCACCAACACTGTCGACAGCCGTTGACACCCAGTAGTCTTCAATAGGGTTGGATTCGATGATTGCTGGAAAGCCAATGCCAATGTCTTTTGGCAAAACTTTTTCTCCAGCCATTGGGCCAGCAGCTACCGTTACGATCTCACCTCTTTCACCTAAGAGAGATTCAATAAATGTTGTTCGGAGGTAGGTTCTACCTTCATATGGCGCGTGATAATCCTCGTTGTGAAAATGATGTCCTACGATTTGAATCACCCAGCCCTTACCTGTAGGACTTTGTGGCTCATTCTCCTCTTCCTCTGGTTCGTAGGCAACGTCATCCATACCCCCATTACTTTCACTACCAGCTTCAGGGTTCGGTTGTTCCGCTTCGTCTTCGTCCGATGGATCAGGTGTAGAGGCCTGCTCCTCTTCATCATCACTTTCAAATTTTGCTGCAGCGATTGTGCTTCTCCAATCCTCTTCAATTGGTTCGAACCAAGTAGAGAGGTCTTCAAAAAACTGGCAGTCAAAAGATTCTATATGGAGTTCATCGTAATTAATTGAAATAGGAATAGTTGGTTTTAGGGCGGTCGTAGTTGGTGCTGCCCCGGCTTCTTCTGCTGCGAGGGCGGCCTCGGCCTCCTTCATTTCATCTCGAAGAACCTCATCTGTTTTTTCTGGTTCATTACGAGGAGTCATCGCCTCAATTGCTCGAATTAATTCAAGCGTCTGAAAACGCCGGTCCTTAATGCGAATGAATCGCTGTTGAGTCTCGAGAATCCCGAGGCGTTCTGACTGGGCCTGCTCAAGACCGCTTTGAATTTGTGATGACTTTGAAACTACAGAGTCAATTTTTGTAAAAGCGCTTGTGAAAAGGCTTTCAGAGTAGCTGTTCCAGGCAATATATATGCCCAAGAAATTAATGAGCGCTGCAACCAAAAGGCCTAACATTGCGCTAACTGCCCACGGTTTCTTAGCTTGTATTAAACGGTCCCGAGTGACGTCACTTGGCAAGAGGTTGGTTCGTATGCTCGCGACACCCAGCCCTTGCAGCGCTAATCCATAGACTGTTGCAAAAGCCAATTGGTTTTCACGGAACGCAGGGGTCTTCAGAATAAGATCACCCTCAAGCCCCTTAAATTCTCGCAAACGGTGCACTTCAAGTTGGAGTTGTTTTGCGAGAAAGTCACTGAGTCCACGAAGTTTTGCAGCATTACCCACAAGCAAAACTTCACCGATTTTCGCAGTGCGATCCTGTCCCGTGAAATAATTCAGAGATCGCTGTAATTCGCTTGCAAATTCATTGAATACAGGCCTTAAGGTTTGGAAAACTTTTTTCGGATCCTCGGCCCGTGCAGCATTACGTTTCAGATCTTCTGCTTTTGGAAATGTCATGCGCATTCCCTGAACGAGTGCCCGAGTGAAGTTGCTGCCACCAATCGGCATCGTTCGCTGCCAGATTTTTAGCCCATTTGTAATAATAAGATCTGTCGAATCTACGCCCATCGAGGCTAGGACAATTGATGGAGGGGGGTCATCCGGGTCAACTTCACTTGGCTTCGGAAGTTGGTCAAACATGACGACGTTGGCTAAAGCGACTGGACTCAGTTGCAGGAAGTCGATTTCTATATCAGCTTCTTTAAATGGCTCGATAGCCTTTGCAACCTGATCGCGCTTCATTGCGAAAAGAGCAATCTCTGCATCAATTACAAAGCCACTTTCCTCGATACCGCCCTCGAGTCTTTGCCAACTCCAGACAACCTGTTCGAGAGGAAACGGAATTTGTTGCCGAGCTTCATAGGTGACGATATCTGGAATCTTGCTTGCTTCAACAGGAGGCAATTTAATGAACTTGCTAAGCCCGGCTTGTCCAGGAACTGAAACTGCGATCGTGTCCCCGCCGATGTCATTGCGACCGAGAAACTCCTCTATAGCATCTCGGACAAGTTCTCCGGGGTCGGCTTCAGGTTGTGTAAGCAACATCGGGTATTCGATGTAATCGAAAGCCTCGGCGACAAGTTTTTCTGAATCTGAGGAACGGCTACAGCAAAGGGCTTTTAGCCCACACTTGCCGATATCGATACCCCAGACATTCCGCGAGCGTGCCATGCCGCCACCGTTTTTTCAAAAATAACTGGAAAGGAAACCTGTCCCACCATCGAACGGGAGACAGAACATCTACTGCGTGAAGTTTACACTCAAGAAGGATACCATACAGAAACTGTATGTATTCGTGTTTTCTAGTGTCAAACGGTGGAGAAACAAATCCGTTACATTGTGTCAAAACGTTAGCAGGACAGAGTGAATCGGTGGGAATAGGCTACATTTTATTTCCCGCTTTCCCGGTGGTACAAGTTAAAGCGGTACTTCACATGTGCGTTTTTGGCTGCATGAAAAGCAGTCTTTCGAGAACTGACAGTTTGACATGAATGATTCTGAACAAAACTCGCGACCCGAAGTGGCAGTATTCCTTCCATGCCACTCGCTTGAAGATTTGTCTGAATGGATTGAAAACGATGAGGCGTCGGCAATTCTTAACGCATGGACAGTTGCGTGGCATCCTTCTGTCATTTGTGCGTCAGAGGGTCTGCCTAGCTGGGCGAGTGTTGACCTGCCATGGACCCGTGACGGAAAAATAGTCGGCATTGTTCCGGAAGGGCTCGCAGAAAGATTTTCAACTGGAGCTTCTCCACCATGCGTTGCAGGGCAAAGGTTTCTTCATCAACACACCTCTGAATCATTCCTCTCAGAATTGCTCAATGTATGTTGTATCGAGGTGCCGACGGATTCTCTTGCTGGAAGTGGGCGCGAAGCATTATCTACATGGCAGGCTTCTTTTGTTGAGGACTTTCGTTCACTCGGTCTAGCGTTTTTACTATTTGAACGATTGGCGAGTCGAATGCGATCTGATACGCATTTGGATCAAACGGGCTTTTCAGAAGTCGTTGTTGAATCGGCACGAGCTTGGAGAAATGATGATTCAGCACTCGCACAAGAAAAACTGACTCAGGCGTTTCAGTGCCTTGAGGCGGCACGGGATCACTTTTACCCCGTGGAATGCTGGTGCCTTGATCTGGTTCTTTTTTCAGAAAGTTCTATCGCGACGCTCCAAAGCGAATTGCAGTCTCCGGTTCCGGCATTGATATTGGCTGATACAAATACGGTTGATTGTTTTGATAAATCGTTATCGAATATTTCTGACTTAATATCCGAAAAGGTTGCCGACGGCTCTCTGTCTGTCCTTGGTAGCGTATCTGAAAATCTTCCGGTTGCTCTGATGTCGCCTGAGCAACTTGATCGCGAAGTGGCTGAAGGAAGGGCTGCATGGCAAAAGGCTGCCGGTGTTCTTCCACAGATATTTGGTTGCCATGCTGGACCGCGTGCCTCTATCTTTTTGCCGGTTTTGCAGCGGCTTGGATATCAAAGTGTGCTGTGGTCAAGCTTCGATGGATTTCCTATGCCATCTGCCGGAGCAGCACGATTCAAGTGGAAAAATGAAAGTGGAGATCAGCTTGACTCACTTGAGCCTAAAATGCTCGACGCTCGCAGTTCTGCAGCGTTGCTTTCATTAAGTGCGATATTAAGCGATGCCATGGACCATGACCATATGGTTTTGATTATGTTTTGTCACCATGCAGGCACCGCGAGTCCATGGTTTGAACTACTTCGTCGAGCCGCATCATGGACGAGTGTTTTTGGTCGATTCTGTACGGCAGAAACACTGCTTAGCGAAACTGCCGATCTTTCTTTCCCAGTTTCGTTTGAACACGATGGATTTCGTGTGGGCCTTTCGCCTGGCACCAAGGTTCCCACTGTTTCACATTGCAATAAGAATGAAGTGAGCTCGATGTCGCAATCAGAAATTATTTCTGTCGAGTCGCGCCGGCTGGTAGACAATCAAAGCAAATATAAAAATATTTTACGTTCCTATTGCAACAATGAAGTAGTGGCGCAAGGTCCAGACGATAACATCGCTTATGAGAACGTTTCTCGACAATGGGGAAAATCTTTTCTTAGAAATTGGTTGCCGAAACGGCAGAAAACTCAAGACGTTCTAACCTTGCGCAGCAAGAGCCTAGTCGTCAGGGTGCATCAGCAAACCGGTGGTATCGTATCAATTCGTAGTCCAAAGGATGGTCGGAATCGGCTGTCACAACAACTCGCTCTTCGTTGGGATCAGGCTGCGTCACATGGCTCAGACATCCAGTATTCAGTGATGGTGGCCAATCGGGTTGAGCGCTGTGACGATGGTATTGAAAGCCATGGCACGATGATTGATGAAAAAGGTTCTGTGCTCGCACGATTTGCTCAGAAAATACAGTTTATATTGGACGGGTCAGCACTATCGTTATCAATAGGTATTGAACCAACTCGAGAACTGCAGTCACTTGTATCCTCTTCGAGTAACGCCCTGAGTAGATTTTTTACGTGTCGATTCGCATGGAATGAAAATGATTTTTGTGACATTTTTCGAAATATTCAGACGCAGTTCGTTGAGACTGAACGTCAGCGTATTTTTTCGCCCGTGGTTCTTTCTCTCGTGAGTGATGGGGGGGTGGTTGCACGTCAGGGTGAAAAAACGATGCCCCCTGTGAGGACCAGCGGGTTACAGATTTTTACTGGTTGCCATCCTTGGCATGTGCGGAGTAGTTCGCACACGCTCGACACAGTCTTAACGGCAGACTGTGAAACACCTGCTCAGACGTTTCAACTTGCGATCGGCATCGATTTGCCTCATGCAATTGACTTGGGGTTCGCGTGGGCCGCAAACGAGTCACTTCAGGTGCCCCACACGCCATTGATGCTGCCCTCTAACGTTCGCTTAGTATCTGCTGCGCCCCTTAGTAATGCTTCCGCGGGAAGCGGGCTGAGTCTTCGTTTGCTTGAATCAAGTGGGCAGGAGAGCAGGATGAAGCTTCAGTTCAGCCGCAAGATTCATTGTGTTCGCTGGAATGACGAAGTGTATGAGTCGCAAGTAGCTAATGATGCTGGTCTTGTTGTCGATGAAAAAACTATTGAGTACCCATTGCGTCGCTACGAGTTAGTAGATTTGGAGATTATTTTCTGTGAAAATCATCACGCTTGATGGGCCTGCTGGTGCAGGGAAAAGCTCTACAGCAAGACTGCTCGCCGACAGGCTGGGCTGGTGTCATATGGATACTGGTGCGATGTATAGAGCAGTTGCTTTGGCGGCACTCGAACAAGACGTCTCCCTTGAGGATGAAAAAGGGTTAGCAGCGTTGGCAGCAAGCCTTACTATTCAATTTGCTCATGACTCTGTTTTCTTGAATGGTGAAAATGTCTCGGTAGAAATACGCGTTGATCGTGTGACTACAGCTACCCGATCTGTGGCAGATGCTCTTTCTGTACGTGAAGAAATGAAAAAAATGCAGCGAAGCCTATCCGCTGAGTTTGATCTTGTTACAGAAGGACGCGATCAAGGTACGGTTGTATTCCCTCATGCAGAATTAAAAATTTATCTTGACGCATCGCCATCAGCACGTGCGGCACGGCGGTATCATCAAAGACTTGAATGTGGTGACAAAAGTCGATCGATGAACGAGATTTTGCGCAGTCAGTTAGAAAGAGACCAAGGTGATAGAGAACGGCCGGTTGGAGCGATGGAAGCTGCAAAGGATGCAATTATTATCAACACAGACGGGCTGTCGCTCGAAAGTGTCGTTGAACAGGTTTTAGGATTGGCGCACGATCGCGGTCTTGCATGAAATCAGAAAAACCAGACAAAGTGCTGATGAGTTTTTTTAAAAAAAATGAGACAGAAGCCGGTGAGAAGTATTCGGTTTCCAAGATTGTCAAAAAAACAGAAAGTCACCAGGAGTGGTGGGGCCGATGGCTATATGACTCGTTGTGGTTTTTCTCTCGTACATTCGCTGTAACACTATTTGGTTTTCGTCTCAGAAAGGAGGAGCGGCTGCCACAAACTGGTGGTCTGTTGGTTCTCTCGAGTCACCAGAGCCTCCTTGACCCTCTGTTGTTAGGTCTCGCCACGAACCGGCGACTCTCGAGTCTCGCTCGGAGTAGTCTCTTCACATTTGGTCCATTTGCCAGTGTGATTGCTGCGCTTGGTGCCGTTCCAATTGATCGAAATGCTTCAACCCTTACTGCAATGAGGACCGTGATTCAGAGGCTCCGAAAAGGGGCTGCTGTCATTGTTTTTCCGGAAGGGACCAGAACAGCGTCAGGCCAGCTTAGTGAAATGAAAAATGGCTTTGCTCTGTTGGCGAAGCGAGCAGGTGTCCCCATTGTTCCGGTTGCAATTGTTGGGGCTTTTGAATGCTGGCCGCGTTCCCGGCTAATGCCTCGTCCTGGGCGCATTCGGCTTGAATTTGGTGCAGTTATTTCAGCCGAAGAAGTAGAGAGTCTTTCAGAAAGCCAGTTAGCCGAGCGCTGTATCACATCGCTCCAAAATCTCGACAGGCTTGCACGCAGCACACAACGCGGGTTCGTGCGTCGATGATCTAAGAAAATTTCTTTGATTTCATCAGAAACTGGTTGGCTTGCACGAGTTGTACGGACAGAAACGTTCATCAATTCATCACTATTCTGAGTTGTCGTTTTCGTCGAAATGATCTAACAGGCTGTTTCAGTCGCAATGTTTTCTAACCACGGCTAAAAAGAATTATGAAATACGTTTTATCTCGATGCGTTGCACTAGGTATCGCTGCTTTTTTTGGCACTGATGTGCTTGCTCTTGATTACTCGCCGTCAGCTACAGCAGTTCCGGTGCCGGGCAGTGGAGCCAAGATTGATTTTCTTGGAGATACATTCGAAGAAGACGGCTGGAAGTTTTATCACAACCATCCCAAGAGTTCTCGTGAGGAAGATGGGCGGGCGCGTGGGCCGCTGGCCTTTTCTGGAAATAGAAGAATGCAGGAAGGTCCAGAACGAGGCCAGCCCGATCTTCTAGAAGTAATTAAAACACCCCCAAACGGATTGCCTGATAGTAATCACTCGCTTCTCATTCGAACGTTGCACTCGGGTGTTCCAGGCACTTATTCGAGAACTGTGCAGCAAGATGATTTGATTTGTGGTATTACCACAAGGCTCGGATCGCAAATCCCTGTACGGGAAATTCCTAGTTGTGTGGTTCGTATTTGGTTGCCCCCAGCCGAAAAGTGGGAGAATCGTAGTGGGCCTCACTTCGGCATTCGAGTGGGTGTTCGTACAACAAAGCTTGAGCCAAACAGAGGATTTTTTGCATCGGGCAGTTCTTCAGTTGTTGAGCCTTACTGGCCGGGCATGTGGATTCACTTTCGTAGCGAGACATCACGTGGTGTAGAAAGTGACTCAGCACTCATTAAGGTTCGTGGAGATCACCGTGGAATTGACTTTCCAGTAAAAAATATTTCGGCAGATCAGTTTGGTTGGTGGACGTTAGGAATGTCACTATCACCCGACGGTCAAATTCATTATTTTGCCCGCCAAGGTGTGGATGGTCTGACTTCTCAAGATCATCTAACAAGCCAATTTCCGTATAGCTTTCGTGCAGAACGACTGAACTCATTCTTTTTCAACGCGTGTAATCTGAATGACGGAACAACATGGTCAACACCATTTGTTATCGATGATCCATCTGTTTATGTTGTGAATTCAACTCGGGTCATGCAATTAGTTCAGAGGCGAGAAGCATATGAGCTTCGGCGAAAACAAAAGCGGTCGGCGTACCGTGCACATCAGAGCAGATCTCGCTAAAAGCTTTTCTGAACGCTTATGTAGACGGCAATGAAATGTGCTCTGTTCGAAGCCTGAGGGCATTTAAAACAACAGATACACTGCTCAAACTCATCGCAGCAGCTGCAACAATCGGGCTTATATGCCAGCCTGAGCCGAACGCAGGTACGAGAAGACCTGCTGCGAGTGGGATGCTGAGTGCATTGTAGAAAAATGCAAGAAATAGATTTTGCTGGATGTTCAACAAAACAAGCCGGCTTAATCGTATGGAATACGGAAGTGCTTGTAGATCGCCGCTCATAAGAGTAACGTTCGCAGTTTCTATAGCTACATCGCTTCCGGTTCCCATAGCGACGCCAATCGTAGCAGCAGCAAGAGCCGGGGCATCATTTACCCCATCGCCAACCATTATGGTCTGGTCACCGTTGGAATGTCTTTCATTAATAAACTGATATTTTTCTTGCGGTGTAAGTGCAGCTTCGTAGTGCACAATACCAACAGACCTTGCAATAACGCCAGCGTTATCGGGATGGTCTCCGGTCAGCATAGTGATTGTAAGCCCTAGTTGCTTCAGCTGCCCAATCGCAGATTGAGCAGATTTTTTTACTGGGTCCATAACAGCGAGTAGACCGGCTACATGTGAATTGATCGCGATGCCTGTGATTGTTTTTCCGCTTGCCCGTAAAGGATCAGCTGCCCGTTGAAATTCATTCAGTTCACGTACGGGCACGTTGTGTTGGGTAAGAAAGGATTCATTGCCAAGGGCAACGGTCTTGCCCGCTACGGTTCCTTGGACACCAGCTCCTGGTGTTGAGAGAAATGTATCAGCATGATGGCGTGCTACGAGGTTTCGATTGGCAGCTGCTTGGCAGATTGCTGTGGCAAGTGGATGTTCGCTACTAACTTCAAGGGCAGTTGCCAAAAGCAGAATTTCTTCCTCGGAATGATTGCCGAATAATACTATGTCAGTAACGGTAGGCTGTCCTTCAGTGAGTGTGCCTGTTTTATCAATCATCAGGCTCTTACTTTGGCCAAGTATTTCAAGAGATTCGGCATCTTTGAACAGAACGCCCTCGCTGGCAGCACGACCAATTCCGACAATAATTGACATGGGTGTTGCCAGGCCGATAGCGCATGGGCATGCAATTACTAAAACTGAAACACTTGAGACAATTGCATTCGCGAGCCGAGGTTGAGGGCCCAGAAAAAACCATCCAATGAATGTTGCGAGTGCAACAGCTAACACAATCGGCGTGAATATGTTGGCTGCGGCATCAGCCGTTCTTTGGATAGGAGCTTTGCTTCTTTGGGCTGAACCAACGAGGGTAATAATCCGGGATAAAAGAGTTTCAGTGCCAGTTTTTTCAGCAAGGAAAATAAAGCTTCCTCTGCCATTCTTTGTTCCTGCGATGACCTTGTCACCTTTTTTCTTTTCTACGGGTGCTGACTCACCGGTTAACAAAGATTCATCCACATGACTTGTCCCATCGAAGAGTGTGCCATCGACAGGAATAGTTTCACCTGGCCGAACACGCAGGTGGTCTCCTGGACGAACAGAACTCAGTGGCACATCCTTTTCACCATTTTCGAGTACGACTCGCGCAGTCATTGGAGCAAGCGATACCAGTGATCGAAGTTCGGCTCCAGTCTTCGAACGTGCCTGGCTCTCCAGTGCTTGTCCGAGCTGGACAAGCACAATTATCATTGCAGCTGCGTCGAAAAAAGTATGGACGAGGCCGGTTTTCGGATTCTGAAATGAATCAGGAAAAAAGGCGGGTAGAAGTGTAGCGATCAGGCTAAATCCATAGGCAGCGCTGACGCCGACAGTAATTAGCGTAAACATGTTGAGATTGCCCGTGGCGAGGCTATGAATACCACGAGAAAAAATCGAACGACCACATGTCACGATGACAAGACTCGTGAGTACGAGTTGCAGTAACTGGTTTATGTGTGGGTCGATCCACGCGTCGACAGATAGCCCAAGCATTGGTGCCATTGCCAGAATCAGGATGGGGGCAGACAATATGATTCCGGGTAGAAATTCACGAAGGCCGATCAGCACACTTCCTTCATCTGGTAGCCTGTCTGTTGGGCTTGTTGTCTCAAGTGGCATTCCACACTGGGGGCACGATCCTGGTGATGCAGAGAAGACTTCAGGACACATTGGGCAGAAGTAGCCATTACCCATGTCTGGCAACGAGGATGTCGTTTTTGCAGGATGTTTCTTCTGGCAGCACGAGGATGGTGTGTGCATAGCAGTGGTCCAAAGAGTCTATTGATTAATTTCTTGAGCTTCTTATTCACAGCAATAAAAATGATAGAAGAACGGTTTTTTCATGGTTGTTTCGAGGGGGTGCCTCGAGCCCGCTTGAATGGATCAATAGTACTACCAGACGGACCCTGTGGCGGAGTTGTTTCTGGAGCTGTAAATGGAAGCATCTTGGGCCATTCGAGACTCATTCCTGGCCACGCCGATGTTGGCTCTGTTGGATTTGGTTGTGTTGTTGTAGCTGGGAATGCATGCCCCGGATTCCCTTGGAGAATTTGTTCGGGTTTTGGGAAGTTTGGATTTCCAGAAGTAATCTGAGTGACTGATGGTCCACCGAGGCCCCTTGTAAGAGGTTTAATTGATACGGAGTCAATTTGAGCTTCTCCTAGGCCAGTTAAAGCAAAGGTGACGGTGAGCGGTGGGGGTGATTCGTCAGGTGATCCATCGTTACTGGTTTGGGCAGGAGGTACAATTCGGTAAAGAACGAGTCGACGCCAGCTTTCTGTTTTGTTCACTCGCTCAGCCAAAGCTGGACCACCATACGAGTCAAAAACAAGGAGGCCATCAACGGATCCTTCAATACGATTTGGCACCCGAACCTTTGCAACAATCTCTAAAAGCGTGCCAGCAGCTGCATTAATAGGGGGTGTTGTAATCCAAATTGGAGGAGTCTCGACAACAACAGGTGCTTCTTCGGGGTTGATCGCGGTGGCTAAGATCCGCAAACTTCTTTGACCGTCAGCAGGCGAACGTGTTGATAGCTCTACGGAGCCTTTCACTTGATCCGTTGGTCGCACGAAGTGTCGCCACCCAGTGCTGGACAGCGTGGTGATCTCTTCCATTCGACCACCTTGTAGCAAGTTATTCCCCGCATTTGTCGACTGCAATGCCTCGATCATCCTCCAGTGGTCTGAAAGCGTTGCAGAAGAAGTCGTGAGAGGACTGGCAACCATGGAGCCGGTTGCAGTTACTCCTCGCTCCCAAAAGAGACGCTCTAATTGTCCTGCTATGGCCCGCGATCGTTCAAGTTTTTTGACGGCAGCGGTTGGGTCCTGAGCAATCATTGCTTCGGCATATTGAGCTTCTTGTTGAGCCTCAGAAATCATTTCAGTTACTGGAAAATGGCCAAGAGCCTTTGGTGGAAGTTCTGCAGCCAGTCGACTCGTTCGGGCAATTGCATTTGCTGCTTGTGCTCGAGCGAGCAGGGCTGCAGTTGATGCATTCCGACGTACAAGTTCCTGCACGTGAGCAGTAGCAGATGGATCGTTGCTTATCAAAATAACGGCAGCAGCATGGAAGTTATCAAGTGTCATCGCAACACCGCCTGTCACTCTGCGGTGCTGTAGTGGCCTTAGGGTGCTATGAGTAATTTCCCAAGGCCGGTGTGCCTCTGGAATCCCGGGAATTAAAATATGAAGAGGTTGTTCGTGTCGTGGAATGTCACCGCGATAGTGCCGGGCCATAATTTGACCACCCTGTACGGAACGCCAAACGAGCACAACTCGAGAGCGAGATGCCTCAATCACCATTGCTCGCACTTCTGGGTCACTTGTTTCTGCATCGGCTGTAAATCGACCACTAGCTCCCCACGCAGAGATCGTTTCGAGTTCAAGATTGACCGCCTGTACTGCAGCGGCTCGCGTGACAGTTTCGGGATCAGTTCCGTTGATTGGCCGGGCTGAACGAAACAAAATGCCGCGGCTTCCAGCTGCAATTGCTGTAAAGGCTGCACCAAGAAGACTTTCCTCATCAACTGGCAGTCCATTGTTGCCCGTTCCTGAAAGCAACGCTGCTTGTGTAGCAGTTCGAGGGTCTACCTCCGTCGCGAGTGTCGCCAGCAGTGGCGTGCCTGGTCGGGCAAGCCGTGGCCGTTGTTGGAGCCACGTGAGGTAGTTTGCCAGTTCAAGACTGGTTCCTAGTACGGCGCGATGTGCAACAAGCATGTCAAGATGTCGAGAGATTTCACGTAATCCAGAATCTGCTGACGCAATGACGGGCCTTCCTTGGCGTCGATCACAAATTCGTAGTCGTCTCACTTGTTCAGCAAGACGAGGAATATCCTCAGATGAGAGAGAACGACCCATGTCCCAAAGAAGAACACGATTCCATCTCTCAGAAAAAGTTGGCAATTTTTCGGGCTCTGTGAGGTCAACATCCGGCAGCGTTGGTGGTGGGCAGATAATCCAGATTCCAGCTTGTTCAGCTTCAGCCAAAAGAGCTGTTGAGGCAGGCTCATGGAGTTGGATGCAATTGAAACCCAACTGAGCCAGAGTCGTTAGTGGTTCACCCCGATGTTCGATTGCGCGAGGAAAGAATGGTTTTCCGTCGACTTCGAGTACACCACGGACAAGGCCAGCGTTTTCAGTCGCGGTTGCTTTGGCAATGTTTTGAATGTCTGGTTGAAGCGGCATAGATAGTGACTGAGATACCTTTTTTGGCCGCGCTGCTGTGATTAGCCCAGTGAGCGATACGTCATCAATCGATATGGTACAGCGACCTACTCCAAGTGGTATTTCCACAGCCAGTCCGCAAATCGTTGCACCGTCGAGGCTCATTCGAGGTCCATATTGTGCTCGTAGTGCAGGTAGTTGTGATTGCAAAATAGAAGGAATATTTTCGACAGTAAGAGACTGCCATCGGGAGGTGGTTGTCGAGGGTGATCCTGAGACAAAAATACGGACAGGCTGTCCATCTGGAGATTGGGTAGAACGCAATGCTATTTGACAGGCAAGCCGAGCCGAAGGGTGATCACACCGAAGCCGAACGCGTGCCAAGAACTCATCGATGATCTCAGATTCAGGGACAGAAAACAGTATGCGACTCAGGGTCGTCCGATCAGTCTGGAGAACAATGGTTTCACAACTGCCGCCAGCGGTATCAACATTTTCGATCCGCTGTTGTAGGACTCGTAGGCCTGGGGAGGGGGCAACTGTGGTAACTGTTTCGGGGCCATCAAATTTTTCTGTTATTTCAGATCCAAGCGTAGTGAGTTGGAGAACGAGACTCAGGAATATAAAAAAGAATATGCATAGAAGAGATTTTGCCAGATGGAATAGAACCCGGATTTCTGTAACACGACAAGTCGTTCTAAAGACATTGCTGCAGATTGCATTTTGCATGCAGTGTGTTTGGTATCGAACGATGAGTAGTCGTGTCTTAGAAATAAGTAATTGAGTTAAAAAAACTGGTGTAAGTAAGACAATGAACTTTGAAAGGGCACTGGGGGCCGCCGGCGACCGGTTGTTCGGACCAGATTTTCTGGGTTTGTGTAAAACCACAAATGGGCTCCCTCAATGTCCCTATATGCCAGTGTGACAAAGCGTGAATAGGGCTTGTAGCAGGGTGCTACTGGTGTGCTCTAGAGGGGCTGCTTCACTTGCCCGAGTTTTGGCTGAAAAACAGGACGGTAAGGCAAATTAGGAAAGTATTTTCCAGCATTGATCCGATGACCAAGGTATTATTGGCTTAGGATAATTTTCATGCAGGATCTCACACCCGAAGAAGTTGCTACGACCGCCTTGGAGCTTGGCCTCATAGATGCGGCTGAAATGCCCGGCTTATGGCGGGATCTAGGCTCCCATGACGTTTCACTAAAGCAATTTGGTTCAGCCTGTGTGCGAAAAGAATTGCTCACGGGCTTCCAATGGGAGCGTCTTCGGAACGGCTACCGACATGGTTTCTTTTACGGTCGAACAAAAATCCTTTATCAGGCAGGGGCAGGCTCATTTGCGAGGGTGTACCGTGCCATAGCTGAGGATAACCAAGAAATTCTCGCGGTGAAAGTTCTTCGGAAACGTTTTTCTTCTGATGAAATCAAAGGTGAGCTTTTCTTGCGAGAGGGTCGTATGGGATTGATGCTGAGGCACCCGGGTATTGTCCGCATTGAAGAGGTAGGAAAAGAGGGTGTTAGCAGCTTCATCACAATGGAGTTTGTTGAAGGACAGACTCTTCGAGAATTAGTAAATATTCGGAAAGGGCTCGACCTGACCAGTGCTCTCGACCTGGCAGGACAGTTAATTGACGCTTTGGTCTACGCTCATGGTGAAGGTGTTACGCATCGAGACTTAAAAGCATCCAATGTGCTCGTATCTTCGAAGGGTCAAGCAAAGCTTGTCGACTTTGGCCTTGCAAGCTTTACAGAGTCCAAGTCAAAAAAAGCTGATGAGATCGGAAAGCTACGCACCGTAGAGTACGCAGCGCTTGAAGCTGCGGGTGGTGTTCGTGGTGATGACGTACGGAGCGATGTGTTTTTTCTTGGAGCGCTTCTGTATCTGATATTTTCTGGGCGTTCACCTTTCAAAGAATCGCGTGAACGAGAAGTAAGAGCTGATCCAAAACGATATGCAGAGATTGAACCACTCGGAAGGGTCGCTCCACATCTACCGCGTGATTTGGTAGATGTTGTGAACAAAATGCTCAGTCTCAAACCCAAACATCGTTTTCAGACGGTGCTGGAAGTGCATGAAGCATTCAAGCCAATTCAGCTTCGGTGCGCTGAAGACGAATCGACTATCACGCCTGATTCGCCAGAAAAAGTGAGGCAGGTCTCGAGCACGAAAGACTCGAGGCCAAAAACATTGGATAAGCCAAGGATTATGGTTGTTGAGGTTTCGGGGAAGTCACAAGACTCTTTGCGGCAATTTTTCACGAAACAGGGTTTTCGTGTTCTTGTGACTGAAAATCCGAAGCGAGCGATCACTCGTTTTGAATCTGTACCGGCCCCAGCGGATATTCTTTTGCTAAGCAGCCAGGTGCTTGGTCACGATGCGGTATCGGTATTCAATTCCTTGGCCCCAGATCCGTATTTAAAAAAAATTCCTGCACTGCTTATCACAAGTGCGCGTCAGTCAGAAATAGTAGCAGAGGCTGTCGAAGATGACCTGCGACATGTTGTTACGATGCCGTTTAAAGCAAGTGATCTTCTTCAGAAAGTGAAGACTCTGACAGGTAGTAACATGTAGTGACCACGTTGCAGACCTAATGTTAATCTCGAATGTGAAGGCCACATTCTGTTTTTTCGCTACCACTCCAGCGGCCTGCACGTTCATCTTCTCCTTCAGTGATAGCCCGAGTGCACGGCCAGCATCCAATGCTGACATAGCCTTTGTCATGAAGTGGATTGTATGGCACATTCTCCTGAAGGATCATGTCCCAGACTTGAGACTTGGTCCAGTTAGCAAGCGGTGAGATTTTAACAACACCAAATTTTTTATCCCAACCAATAATTGGAGCATTTGCCCTATCTGGACTTTGATCTCGTCGAATACCACTCATCCAAGCATCGAAGTTAGATAGCACGCGTTCGATCACTACAATTTTTCGATCACCACAGCATGTTGCTGGATCAGTTCGGTACAGAGGTCCGCCGTGCCGTTGTTCATATTCTTCAACAGTTGTCTCCGGACTTTCGTATGAAACAGTAATCCCATATCGATCTCGAATACGATCTCGTAGTTCAAGGGTCTCTTTGAATTGATAGCCCGTTTCTAGATTGAAAACAAATGTGTCAGGAGCAACAGAAGAGAGCCAGTGAAGAATCAAGCATCCTTCTGGACCAAAAGCTGTAGCCATAGTAAGGCGTTTTTTAAAACGTTCTGACGCCCAACGTATAACCTCGATAGGGTTCGCCTTTTCAAGAAGTTCGCTCGCTGCTGCTAGCTCCTCCATGAGTTCAGGGGAGGCTTCTAATCGAGGCCGTAATGGATTTTCAGAGTCGGAGGAAGGCATTGTCGCAGAAGGATGGAGTTTGTGACGGTGAGTCTTCGGGGAAACGTCAGCAGCGTAATAATTTGTAGTTTGGTTTTTAGCAGCACATTCTGTGGTAAGAAACAGCTCTGCTTACACGTATCGTGCCATGATGTTGGAGGAGCGTAAACCTGAGTTTGTCTTCTTTCGACAAATCGGGGAATCGTCCTCTTCCGGCGAGGAATCAGCCTTTCGGAGAAATGACGGTGTCTGACCCTCCGGGATTTATGTTGCCTGGGCGTGGTATCAAGACATTTGGGTGGTACAGGTGGTACAAAGGTTTGCTGAGCAGGGTAACAATCTAAGCCAAGGATGATGGGAGGGTTTCGGAAATGTCACGGACAGTAGCGTTAGCAGTTGATCTTGGAGCTTCTGGTGGTCGTATTGTTTCAGGTGCTTTTGATGGACGGCTTCTTGAATTAAAAGAACTCCATCGATTCGAAAATGGACCAGTCCCTTTTGGCGGCCATCTTGTTTGGGACTTTGTTGGTCTCTGGAGTGGTGTTTTAGATGGGTTACGTGTTGCTGCAGATCAGCATCAAAAGGCAATTCAAAGTATCGGTGTTGATACCTGGGGAGTCGATTTTTCATTTGTTACAAAGAATGACACACTCTTATCAGAGCCGGTGTGCTATCGGGATGCCCGCACAAGGGGGCTCATTGAAGCAGCACAAACAATTGTTTCGAAAGAAGAAACGTTTAATGCGACAGGCCTACAGTTCATAGAAATCAATACGCTCTATCAACTTCTTGCTGTAAAGAGAGATCGACCAGAGCTTCTCGAAGCGGCTGATCAGTTGCTGATGATCCCAGACCTTGTCCACTGGTTACTTTCAGGCCAGCGTTCCAATGAGCGAACAATTGCTTCAACGACTCAGTGCTTTGATCCTCAGAGTGGACAGTGGGCCAAAAAACTTTTGACACAGTTCGGACTTCCCACAGAGTTGTTTCGACCGGTTTCTGATCCGGGGCATGACATTGGTAGTATTCGCGCAGATATTGCCACTGATACCGGGCTGGGAGATGTGCGAGTGGTGCTACCTGGTTCCCATGACACTGCCAGTGCAGTTGCCGCAGTCCCAGCACTCGAACCGCCTTCATCACGACCTGACTGGTGCTACATCAGTCTTGGCACATGGGCACTTGTTGGCGCTGAACTGGATCGGCCTTTGATAACCCCTGAGTGCCTTGCTCGTAATTTTACAAACGAAGGTGGAGTGGGAGGAACGACCCGGCTACTCAAAAATCTTTGTGGGCTCTGGCTCGTGCAGCAATGTCGGGCGAGTTGGCAAAGGTCTGGAAATAACTGGAATTGGGATCAACTGACGGCTCTGGCTGCGGAATCAAAACCACTACAAACGATCATTGATTCTGGTCATCCGTCACTTGTCGCCCCGAACGATATGCCTCAAGCGATACGAGAACTTGCGCAGCAGAGTAATCAGCCAGTTCCAGAATCAACTGGGGCAGTAGTGCGGACAGCCTTGGAAAGCGTTGCTGCGGATGTGTCACGAACACTTCAAGAGTTAGACGAACTCGTTGGACGCCGTATTAGTAGAGTGCATATTGTTGGGGGTGGCGTTCAGAGTAAATTACTCTGCCAAATGATAGCCGATGCGTCAGATCGTCCGGTTGTGGCTGGTCCTGTTGAGGCAACCGCCATAGGGAATCTCCTTGTGCAGATTCTTGCTGAAAATGGGAAAATAGATTTACGAAGTGTACGTTCTGTGGTGAGAGATAGTTTTGACCCAGTAACGTATGAGCCTCAATCCGTTGCAGCATGGAAAGAACGACTCAGTCAATGTGCTGGCAGGTAGATGTCTTCTGGGAATCTGCCTTTGTGCAGAAAGTTGACTACCGAAAGAGTTGAGATACCAAGGCAATGACGCCAGCTGTAACGAGTACTGCAACTGTGCATATGGCTGTTACTAGCCATTGGTATGCGGCCCGCGCTGTCTGATCATCGGTGTATTCAATGCTGGCTTTAGGATCAGCCAGAAAACGTGAGTTGCACTGAGGACAAATCAGTTCTTCATCAAGTAACGTTGCGGGTACCGTAATAATATGATCAGAAGGGCAAGGTATGTGATAGTTTTTGACAGGTTCCGTCATGCTGCTCGGTAGTTTGCGGCAGGTCGTTTGGTCACCTGTCCGTGTTCAACTTCCAGAATTGAATCAGCGAGTGCAAGAGTGCTTGGCCGATGCGTGATCATGATTACCGTTCGGTTTTTAACATAATTTGAGAGAGCCTCATGAATGAGTTCTTCACTTGCCACGTCTATTTGACTTGTAGCCTCGTCAAGAACGAGTATCTCAGCATTTCTTAAGAAAGCCCGGGCAAGAGCGATTCGCTGTCTCTGGCCACCAGATAGACGAAACCCATTCGGACCAACTTTTGTCTTATATCCGTCAGGAAATTCAGCGATGAAGTCGTGAGCCCGCGCTTTTCGAGCAGCTTCTTCTATTTCTTCTTCGGTAGCGTCCCATCGGCCATATCGGATGTTGTACAAAATCGTTTCGTTGAAAAGTTCTGTTTGTTGGGTAACGATTGCGATACGTCTACGCAAATCTTTCACTGCTAGCTCTGTCAACGGAACGTTATCGAGTTCGACAGTACCTTCTGTGGGATCATAAAATCGACAGATGAGATTAATGAGCGTGCTTTTCCCACCTCCATTAGGACCCACTATTGCTACGCGTTCACCAAACTCAATGGCGATATCGACATTCTTTAGTACTGTGTCAATTCCATCATATGAAAACGATACGTTCCGAAGTGCAATCTCTCGATGTGGCGATGGAAGATAGTACGGGTTTGATTTTTCTTTTAGTTTTGATGGTGTGTCAAGAAGTGGGTACAGTGACTGTGCCCCAACAATTCCAACATTTATCCCCGTAATGACCCCAGAGAGTTTTCGAACGGGATCTGAAGCACCAATAAGCATCCCAAAAAAGACCATAATTCCTGGAACAGTCATTGGTTTATTTGTCATAGTATACCCAAAAATCTGTGTTTCCTGATTGATAACCAACCACGCTCCGATGGCAATTGAAGTTGCGACCATTCCAATGCCAAGAACTTCAGTAATTGGATTCGCAAGTGCTCGATAAAAGTTGTGACGCAATCCAATCTTCATCATTTTGGTTGTACTGTCTCGAAACCTCTCACGCTCGAAGGGCTCCATTGTGTAGGCCTGAACAGTGAGCACGTTATTAAGTGCTTCAAGCATCACGTGATGGAAGCCAAGTGCTTGAGCAAGAATGTTCTTTGAAGCACTGCGCATTTTTCGGTTGAGCCACACCATCAGAAAACCCACGATGGGCGCCATTGTGAGGCAGGCGAGTGTTAACTGCCACGAAATACAGAAAGCTCCTCCCAAGCATGCAGCTATCTTCAGGGGCTCAGTAATCGCTCCGCCAAAAGTAGTCGTTATTCCACCTGCCAGCATGTCAGCCGTGTGGGTGACTTGAGCCATAAAGCCAGCCGAACCTTTTTTCATGAATTGTGTGCGATCTAATTCAAGCGCTTTGTTGAAGATTTTAACTCTGAGGTCTCTTGATATTCCCATTGCCACAAGACTTACAAGCATTGTGCTAGTAAGGAGTAGGCAGTGCTTTAAGAAGGTGCTGATGACGATCAGGATAACCACAAAAACTACGGTCTGGAAAGGATCTTTTGGGATATAGCTTTCTAACCATGGCTGAAGGAATTGTGCAGAGGTCAGGATGGCCTGATCTCCTTTGTTCTGAAGTAACAGGGTATCTATTTTGTTTAGAATATTCTGTTGTTCTGCTTCTGCTCTACCACCACCAGTGAGGCGATCACGAAGTTGGTGAATCTCTTGTTTGTTACTTGCCAATTTTGATTCGGCGTCAGCTATTCTTTTTTCATTCCATTCCTGAAGAGACTCGCCGTTAAGGGTGACTTCGATAATTGGGAAAAGTGCTGCGATATTGGCACCCCACAGCCCGGCTACACCAGCAGAACAAAGAAAGGAAGCTAGAAGCAATGGCCAGCTTTTCGAAGCATCACGAAGAGCGCGAAGAAAATACGTCATGAACTCAGTTCGGAGTATTGAGGATTAAAAATGAAGGAAATACGTACGATGTCACAAAGATGATTGAGAGAAATCGCTGCTTGCGTCATCTCATCTTTCAATATCTATTCGTCGAATTGACTCCTTGATTCCAGTTGAATTAAGGCATGTTGGTCTTGGGAGGTATTCCATCTGCATAGAGCGTTGGTCTTGCGCAGACTTCACTCAGCGAAGGGGGGAGGGTAGTCTGAGAGTGTGAGTGAAAACAAGCCGAAAACTGCAGTTATTCAGCCGTGACGGAACACATTTTTCGCTCTTTGGCCGCAAAAAATGTGTTTTCAAGAAGCATTGCAACTGTGAGGGGGCCCACGCCTCCTGGTACTGGTGACACCGCTTCTGCTATCTCAGCGACAGGGCCGTAATCAACATCGCCAATGAGTCGACTTGTCTCCCCGTCTGAGATGCGATTTATGCCGACATCAATCACGACAGCCCCAGGCTTCACCATATCAGCCGTGATAAGTTTAGGAATACCAACAGCAGCTACAAGAATATCAGCTTGTTGAGTCACTGCCTTTAGGTTGGAAGTATGGCTATGGCAGACAGATACAGTTGCATCTCCAGCAGGTCCACGGCTGGCGAGAAGAAGTGCCAGCGGTTTCCCAACAATATCACTACGGCCAACGATAACCGCATGCTTGCCACGGGTTTGCACTCCCGCATCCAGAAGCATTCTTTGTACGCCCGCGGCAGTGCAGGGAATAAAATGGGGCCTTCCTTGAGAAAGAAGACCTGCATTTACCGCATGAAAGCCATCAACATCACGATCCGGAGGCACTGCATCGAGAACGGCTCGTGCGTCCACATGATTCGGGAGTGGTAATTGCACAAGAATGCCGTCAGCTGGTCCATGTTCATCTCGTCCGATGGCTTCTACAATAGAAACAAGCTCGGCTGTTGTGGTTGATTCAGGGATTGAAAAAACATCAGCTGTGATCCCAACTCGTTTTGCAGCGGTAGCTTTGCTTTTCACATATGAGGCGCTTGCTGCAACGTCTCCGACAAGAACAACAACAAGCCGGGGCGGCCGGCCAATCTCACGAGCGAGATTCGTTACTTGTGGCGCAAGTTCATGCTCAATTGTTTTGGCAAGTTTTCGGCCATCGAGCAGTTGAGCCGTCATTTAAATCTCTCCGGAACTAAAATAATCGAAGACATTACGGCAGTCTTCGCGCCTACAGAGCAATGTACGTCGAGGTTTCTGTTTAGAGTAATTCTTAGCTAGGTTGCTCGTCCATAAACGTCATACGAAGTTGATGAAGAATTTCCTCAAGAAGCTTCTTCTCATCGTCAGCGAGATTTCCAGCCGTTTTCTTCTCAAGCATTTCAAGCATGTCAATAAAGTGCCGAGCAGTATCGAGGTTCTTAAGAGATTCTTTCGTGATAGGGTTTGGGATTTTTCCAAAGGCCATCAAGGCTTGCGTGAACATTGTTTGGACAAGAAATTCGAAGGTCGCGGGAGGGGCTTTCATAGGGCCATTGTCATTCGATGGAACTGGTGGTTCAGACATGAGGGTATCCAGAGTTTGAGTAACAGAATGAGTGTGAGGGAGTACGTGTGGTGTATATCATGTTTTTGCACCAGCGTGGTGCGCCACGGCTGCTGCAACAAGACCAGCAAAGAGAGGATGAGCAGCTGTCGGCTTACTTTTAAATTCTGGATGAAACTGTACAGCGACGAACCAAGGGTGGTCCGCCACTTCAACAATTTCGACAAGGCTTTTGTCAGGATTTGTGCCAGCAATCACAAGGCCAGCCTCTTCAAGTTGTTGTCTGTAGCCGCTATTAAATTCGTAGCGGTGGCGGTGACGTTCGGAAATATCAGAGACACCATATGCCGATGTAGACCTGCTACCGTCGCTGAGTAGGGCAGGCTGAGCCCCAAGCCGCATTGTGCCACCTTTTTCGGTTACGCCCTCTTGTTCGTCCATCAAGCAGATCACAGGATGTGGGGTGTCTCGGAAAAACTCTGTTGAATGTGCGTCAGTGAGACCAGCTACATTCCGGGCAAAGTCGATTACTGCACACTGCATTCCTAGACATATTCCAAGAAATGGAAGATTACGTTCTCGAGCGTAACGAATAGCTTCGACTTTCCCTTCAACACCACGTTCACCAAAGCCACCAGGGACTATCAGTGCATCAAATCCGGCGAGTGTTTTTTCGGCACCGTTCTGCTCGATTTCTTCACTTTTTATCGCTTGAACTCGGACCTGGGTGTAGTTCGCAATGCCTCCGTGATCGAGTGCCTCGTAAATACTTTTGTAGGCATCCCGGTGCTCGGCGTATTTGCCTACGAGTGCAATTGATACTTCGTGCTCAGGGTTGCGGAGCCGATGAAGAATGTCGTGCCACCCTTCAAGATTTGCTGAAGCCGCAGGCAAGCCAAGTTGTTCGAGTATGAGATCATCAATCTTATTTGTCTGAAGTGACAATGGGACTTCATAGATCGAGAAATCTTTGTCTCGCTCCTCAATGACGGAGTGCAGCGGAACGTTGCAAAAGAGTGCAATTTTTTCTCGGTCGGAGGTGTCGAGGCTTCGCTCAGTACGGCACACAAGAATGTCTGGCTGAATACCGATTTGTCGTAGAATTCCGACAGAGTGTTGTGTCGGCTTGGTCTTTAGTTCACCGGCTGCTTTTAAAAATGGAACCAGAGTGAGGTGAATGAACATGCAGTTTTCACGACCACGTTCGAGAGGAATCTGCCGGATCGCCTCAAGAAAAGGCAGGCTTTCAATATCTCCTACGGTGCCGCCGATTTCTGTAATGACAACATCCGTTTCAGTATCGTCAAGTTGAAGGACAACGTCTTTTATTTCATTTGTGATGTGCGGAATGACCTGTACTGTTTTTCCTAGAAACTCACCTCGTCGTTCCTTGTTGATTACAGACTGGTAGATCTGGCCCGTCGTGTAGTTGCTTTGTCGTGTCAGGTGAGTTGTTGTGAACCGTTCGTAGTGCCCAAGGTCGAGATCGGTTTCACTGCCGTCATCGAGAACATAGACCTCGCCGTGCTGATATGGGCTCATTGTTCCTGGGTCGACATTGATATACGGGTCGAGTTTCTGCATTTTGACACGCAGGCCCCGCGATTCGAGAAGCATCGCTATAGAGGCACTTGTGAGTCCTTTGCCAAGTGAACTGACGACCCCACCGGTCACGAAAATATGCTTAGTCACGTGGCAAAATTCCTGAAAAGACGAAGTGAACAAAAAATGCACACAAGAACGACCCCAAGAACATACCGAATGAACCAAGTCGATCGCTACTCGGCCAAATCCACCCCGGGGTTTAGTGTTTCCAGACGTGGTGTAGAGTGGACGAGATGGAATCACACGCAAATGTATCTGAGAGTCGTCCTTCTACTGCTGATGTCCGCATCAGGAGTCTTGACCCCCTTGTGCCACCCGCCCAACTGGTGTCGACATATCCGTTGACGGATGCTGCCGCTGCAACGGTTGTATCGGGCAGAGAGCAGGTCGAAAAAGTGCTTGCTGGTGAAGACAATCGACTTTTGGTTGTTGTCGGCCCTTGCTCGATTCATGATCTCGATGGTGCTCGTGAGTACGCTTCGAAATTAGTCACACTCTCTCAGGAACTTTCAGATCGACTCTTGGTTGTCATGCGTGTGTATTTTGAAAAGCCACGAACAACCGTTGGCTGGAAGGGTCTCATAAATGATCCTCACCTTGATGATTCTTTTGATGTTGGAACCGGTCTGCGTTTAGCGCGTGAGTTGCTGATTGAGATTGCAGACATGGGCCTGGCGACGGCGACTGAGTTTCTAGAGCCCATCACACCTCAGTTTATTGCTGACACAATTGTGCTTGGTGCCATTGGGGCACGTACGACAGAGTCACCAACCCATCGTCAGATGGCCAGTGGCCTCTCTATGCCAGTTGGCTTCAAGAATTCGACAGACGGTTCACTGCAAGCTGCGATTGATGCCATGCAAGCAGCCAAGACGCCGCATTCATTTTTGGGTATCGATAATGGCGGTGGTATCTGTGTAGTGTCGACTGCTGGAAATCCTTGGGGTGTTTTGATGCTTCGTGGTGGACGAGCTGGCTCGAACTACTCTCCGGACATGTTACTTGATGCACGAAACAGACTTGAACAAGCTGGATTAAAGCCGCGTGTCATAGTCGACTGCAGCCATGCAAACTCTGGAAAGGATCACCGTCGCCAGTCGATTGTCTGGCGAGATGTTCTCAAACAGCGTATTGAAGGAGATCATTCAATCGTTGGCGTCATGCTTGAAAGCAATATTAATCCCGGAAAACAGCAGCCGAATCAGGATCGTTCAGCCCTTGCCTATGGTGTTTCCATAACCGATGCCTGCATTGGTTGGGATGAAACAGAGACTCTGCTTCGTGAGGCATATAACAGCCTTGGCGAGTGATGTTTTGACCCGTTCTTCGATCAATCATGTGTTTACACGATTGATAAGGGTTCTCTCTTCATCGATGATCATCTTTTAGATCTTTTTTGGGTTATTGGGAGAATCGTTATGAAAAAACCGAATTTTGCGGGGAGACGATCTGGCTTTACGCTGATCGAACTATTAGTTGTTATCGCCATTATTGGCGTTCTTGTTGGTCTTCTTCTGCCGGCAGTGCAGCAGGCTCGTGAGGCTGCGCGTCGCTCGGCGTGTGGTAACAAAATGAAACAGAATGCGTTGGCGATGCATACTTATGCCGATGCAAAAAAAACACTTCCGACTGCGACAGATCGGAAGAAAGAGTACCCATTTCCGCCTAATCCAAATCATGTGAATGCAGGTTGGAGCACGTTTGTTGTTCACCTTATGCCGTTTCTCGAGATGAGTGACATTTTTGACAAACTCGATCTGGGCACAGTTTCTCAGACAAGCGGCACAAAACAGTCTGGCCAGAGTGTCGCAAATTGGAATGCACTGGCTCCGGTAAATAGGGCTGGTCCACTTTACAAAGCTCAACTATGTCCATCGAATCCTTACGCATTCACTGGGGAGATGCTCGATGGAAGTTATCACGGTAACAATAACAAGCGACACGGTGGGCGGCACTATGACGTTTGCCTTGGGCCGTCAGGTTTTCCTTCAAAACCACCAGACTGCGCGGCAAATAATTCGTACTGTAATGCGCACCCTAATTGGTGGTACGCGAATACTAATCCCGTTTCAGCTGTGAAATCGACTCCCGGTGTTTTTAATTGGGCATTTAATTTTCCTTGTGATTTCAAGTACATCACAGATGGATTGTCCAACACGTTCTTGATGCTCGAACGTCGACCTGAGATTGCTGTGTGGGCAGGAATGTATCGACAGGAGCAGTTAGGTGTTACGACGGGCATTCGTCCGAACTCTGCGACAATTAATGAAGATCCGACGTTGGTAAAGAATAATTCTGTGCGGACAACAAATAGTGGTGCAAGTAGTTACCACCCTGGTGTCTTTGCTACATCGACAGCAGATGCTGCGGTTCATTTCTTGTCAGATACGGTTGATTTCGAAGTTTACAACTATCTTGGTGGTCGTATGGACGGCAATCCTAAAGGTAAGCTTCCTTAATAGATAAATAAGCTTTGCTCGTCCTTGCGTATCGGAGTACTCAAGGACGGGCTTTTTTTTTCAATATACGTTTCGAGCGAGGGTAATCTCACTATTCTTTGCTAATACTTTAAAGGGTTTCACATGTTTCGTATGCTTCCGCTTTGTTTGATCGGACGGCCGTTCCAGATTTTTCATCCCTTCGTTGTTCTTGGCCTAGCCGTAAGCCTACTTGCCACTGTCGGCTGCGGCCCAAAACTTCCCGGTGGAAAGGTCAAGATCACAGGAACTGTGATGCTAGATGGTTCACCATTAATCTGTGAAGGTGACGGTGAATCGTTTGTCAATCTGTCGGCCGCTACTGGCGGCAAGGGTAGCGCTGCTCGTTTTGACCGCGCTACAGGCTCGTTTGAAATGGTTGTTGAGCCAGGCAACTACACGGCGACAGTTCGGGCGACGGATGGCTTTGAAGTAGAAGATGAAAAGCGAGGAACAGTGACTCCAGCCAAGAGCCTGATACCCAAGAAGTACGGTTCCCCTGATAATTCTGATGCAAAGGTGATCGTACCATCATCTGGTGGTGAGGTCAGCATTCAGCTTTCAAGTGAATAAGACTGCTAAAACCCCGTATTTAAAATCAATAAGGCCTGTCCTTTACGTCATGTTTGGGGCAGGCTTTTTCTTACTTATTTTTCAACAGGAACAACAAGCACACTGGCAGATGCATGAGAGAGAACAGCCTCTGAGGTGCTGCCGAGTAACCATCGACTGAGTTTATCATTTGGTGTTCGGCCAATGGTAATGAGGTCCGTGTGATCTCTTTTTGCCTGCTCCAGTATTTTGTCTCCAGGATTTCCTTCTACGATTATCGGATTCGCACCATGGAAGCACTGTGGTAGATCTTTCTGAAAAGCCTCAAGCTTACTGGTCAATGCATGCACTTCGTCGTCGTGTTCCTGTTGCCAGGCTTGCGCGATAGCTGCTGTATCAGGATCGCGCACACGTTTTTCAAGCCACTTTGGGAGTGGGCCAGCGAGCATTGATTCTGCTACGCCAATAACACGCCCGTCGGTCTTTTTTGACCAATGCAATTCCTGGAGCGTTTTGCTTACTGCCGATGCACTCGCTGGGTGATAGCAGGCCAGGGTACGAAAGCTTCCGTCGTCTGGTGGGTGGCTGCGCACGATCAGTACAGGCAGGTGGGCTCCGTGTAGGACTGCTCGAGAAACACTGCCAAGAAGAAATCGTTCAATTGATCCGTGGCTACGGGCGCCAAGGGCGACAATGTCAGCATGCCAGCCATTCGCTGACTCCAGAATTCCAACAGCCGCTGAAGCCGAGCTGCTAATCATTTCAACCGGTTTTGTAAACTCTGTTGGAAGCAGTGCGCGTGCTTCTGCAAATAGATCAGCGGCACTCCGACTCACGAGTGACGACGATGACTCAGGAAGCCGCTGCTGAAGCTCTGTAGGTGAAAAGTAGATTGCTACTTGATCTTCGGTGGGGTCAATAATGTGTCCGACTACACGAACCGCGTCCAGTGATAGAGGTGACCCATCAACGCCGATTAAAACCTTCATGAAATGTCCTGCTCGCTCTAATAAAATTCCCTATTTAATTTTTTCTCTCTTGAAAAAATCTTTGGCTGAGGCCTACTCCCTACAGTATGACATGTTTTGGCCCATTCTTTAGGCCAACCATGTCTTGCTGGGGCTTCCGGGGTGTTCACGGGCAAGACGTGGCACCGCGTATCCGGGCAAACGATTCTGTAATTCCGCAACAAGGCGTCTTCCAGTTTCTTCAGGCACATTAAAGTCGCTTGCCCCGCGGACGGGATCAAGAAGATGAAGATAATACGGAGTGACGCCCAGATCGAGCAGCCGTTCTGAGAGTTGAACCAGGCTTTCAGCAGTGTCGTTGACACCACGCAGTAAAACGGCCTGATTGAATCGTAAAGGAATAACGTGACCAAGTTTTCTGAGTGATTCTGCGACGGTTGAATCAAGCTCAGCAGCGTGATTCGCATGGATAACAAGGCACACCGTCAGACGTGTTTCATACATGATACGAAGGAAATTCTCAGTGATGCGAGAAGGCAGTACGACAGGAATTCGTGTATGAATGCGAAGTCTCTGGACATGTGAGATCGAAGCAATTTTTTGGATGAGATCTTCAAGAAGTGCATCGTCTGCCAGTAAGGGATCACCGCCGGAGAGAATGACTTCGTGGATTGAGCAGTCATGTCCAATCTGCGCAACTGCCGGTGTAAAGCTTGAAGGTGATGCGCCGCTTTCTGCATAGGGAAACTCACGACGAAAGCAATAACGACAGTTCACCGCACAACCACCGGTGACAAGAAGTAAACAACGCCCATGATATTTCTGAATAAGCCCAGCCCCTTGTCGAGCTGCCTGTTCGCCAACCGGATCTGATACAAAACCCGGTACATCATCCAACTCTTCAAGCCGCGGTAAGACCTGAAGGAGCAAAGGATCATTTGGATCACCCTGCTCCATGCGTGAAATAAAACCTCTCGGCACAAGAAATGGAAAGTCACGACTCGCTTTGTTTGCTTTCTTGGCTATGGACGGATCAAGATCTAATAGTTCACAAAGCTCTGCTGGGTCACGAACAGCATCAGCTAATTCCCGTTTCCAGACTTCCCGAACCATTTGTGGCTGAAGGGTTCTTCTTTCGATTGGTTGAGCTGTTGATGTTTCCATGATGAAAATTCAGGACAGTTGTCGGAATGAGGGGCTACGCCGCACGCAGTCTACAACGGAGGGTGTTATAAATGGTCTTGTTCGAAAACAGTTCGCTGAAGAGGATGGCTGTGGAATCAGCGTTGACAGCCTGTATGATGGTGAGGAGGCTTGAGGTCGAGTGTCGCGGAATACTCACTAGATGCCTGTATTGTCCTGAATTGAAAGTGCGATTTCGATGGCTTCGTATAACACAAGTGATTTCCGAAAGGGACTGAAGGTCCAGATTGATGGTGATCCGTACATCATGATCGAGTGCAACTTTGTAAAGCCCGGCAAGGGTCAGGCTCTTTATAAGTGCAAACTTCGCAATCTCCTGAGGAGTACAGTGCTTGATCGGACGTACAAAAGTGGCGATTCACTCGAGGCTGCCGACATTACGACAATAGATGCGCAATTCCTGTATAAGCAGGGAGATGTGTTTGTGTTTATGGACAACGATAATTACGAGCAGTACGAGTTATCGTCTGAACAAGTGGATGACGCATGGAAGTGGCTGAAAGAAGGTACGGTCTGTGCGATGATGCTCTACAATGAAAATCCGATCACAATGGAGCCACCCCAGCATATGGTGTTGCAAGTTGAGTATGCAGAACCTGCTGTTCGCGGAAATACTGCAACAAATTTGACGAAGCCGGTGAAACTTGAAACCGGAGCAGAAATTATGGTGCCAGCATTTATCGAGCAGGGCCAATTCGTAAAGGTTGATACTCGAAATGGTGAATACACGGAACGGGTGAAAGAATAGATAGTCGTCTATGCTCTCTCGAAATAGACGCAACCAGTATTTGGCTACTGATGGTCACCGCACGCTAGATTTCGGCAATAGTCAAAAAGAGTGTACCATTCAATCGCTGCTACCTCTCGGAGCACACGGCGAACATCTTCGTTGGAATCGCAGCGTGCTGCTTCGCAGGCCTCAATAAATTGGTTCGGGTTCCAATCCGTGCAGTGCAAGAGCCATTGAGTTTCGTCCGGTAGTTCCGTTTGTGTGGCATGTTTTTGTACTCTGTCTCCAAGTGCAGAAAACAGTGGATGGTCTCCCGCGCGGCGAAACCAGTAGGCTGCATTATCGGGATCTGGCTCTCGACGATGCATGATGCCGTGCCACCAGCTGCCCTCGGGCGTGTCGATGTTTTGGCTGATCTCATGGGACCGGTCGAGGAATCCATTCCAAAGCCATATGCCAGCAAGACAGCACTTGGCTTCTTCTGTTGAAACAATAGTGGCTCCGAATACGGTTTCCAATGCGGTGTCTTCTATCCGTTGTTCAAATCCGTCCTTTGTTGTTCCTGGCCCAAGTTGCGGCAGGTCTGGGTCAAGCAGATCAGCGATCACGGAAGAAAGGTAAAAAGAAGGTGTTAGCATGTCAGTTGATGTTGTCTCACGTCACCGGGTGGCCGCGGTTATCATTGATTTTAAATTTGACGTGAACAGCCACTCCGCTTCACGCTTTAAAAGTTCACTTCGGCTTATTGGAACAGTTTGCAGATAGGGCTTCTTGTTCCATCAGGCCGCACGAGCCAGAAACCTTTATAGCCATTTTCTGATTCCGGAGACGCTGTGGTCGCTTCATTACAATAAAGCTGCCAGTAGACCGCGTACGGGCAGCCGAATTCCTGTGCTGCTTTGAACAACTCGGCGGTTCGCTGAAAAGCAGCCTCAGGTGTCGCTTCCGATTCAGGTAGTCCAAACTCTCCGACATAAACGCCATTGGCTTTGAATGCACTGGTCGGACGCTTATGCTGCGATATGAAGGCCAGCGATTGTTTAAAATCCTTTGGTGAATTCTTTGTGTCCCAAGCAGAATAAGACACCAAGTCTACCGAGACATGAGGCAGCACATCTGTTGTCACACTTGGCTTGCCGTGCCTCATCGCCTGCTTTACGAGATTTACCTCGAGGCTGTGGAAAACCCTAGCACTGCTGCCCTTAAACTCGCGTCGAGCACGCTCAACCCCCCTTTGTCTTGCCGCCACCCATCGGATCATCGCCGCAGTTGCGTTCGGCTCTGGTTCAGTATTTGGATCGAAGTTGCCTCGCAATGCCCAATCTCCCTCCCAGTTCTGAATGATGAACGTCTTCTTCCTGTCTTTGTAGTTGGAAAGTAAATAGCGAGTCAGCACCGCAAAGCATTCCTCTTCGGCTTGCTCATCCTGCGACGTAAATTCCTCCCTCCAATAACTCGCAGAGCGTCCGGGACGGAAGGCGTTCAAAATAAAAGTGTCGAAACTTCTCGAAAAAAGTGATCTGAAATAGGGTGTGTCTGCGAGATCTTCGAGGGTTTCGGTAGAGGGCCACGTTGAGTGAAATGGATAAAGCTTTGGCGAGGGGTTATCTGTGTCCAGGCTCAGGGCTACTTTGATGCAACGCGCACCTATGTTCCGTGCGGCGGCAGCGCCTTCATTGAGATAATCCGTGTCTGAAAACGAATACAGCCCACCGATATGGGCGACTCCCAGTTGCGTATCGAAATCAGGAGCGGACGCGTGTGTGACGGTCAACAGGGCCGACACCATCAAATACGTGGTGCAAAGTGTTCTTGCGTGACGGCGTGTCATTTTTTAGTCCGAATAATGCGAATACCCGCAGATAAGCCGATATCTTGACGAATTCGGCTAACAACCTATGCTTTATTGGATTCTCGAATACTTGCGAGCAGTACTATTTGATTTTTAAATAGTGCTGTGGTCAACCCAGTGCATAAATGTGAATGGCCTGAGACTGTTTTTGGTGGCTATGTGTTTAAAAGGTTGTCGGTACTGCTGGTTTGGAAAGTGATTTGGCGTCTATCAGTAGAAACGTGGCGGATATGAACCTGAAATCTCTCAAAATCTTCTGTGACATCGTTACACGAAAGAGCTTTTCCCGGGCGGCAGAAGACAATGGCCTTTCTCAATCTGGTGCCAGTCAGGTTGTGAGCCAATTGGAAAGTCGCCTCGGTGTTCAGTTAATTGAGCGATCCAAGCGACCACTTATGCCTACCCATGAGGGTCGGGTGTTCTTCGAGGGCTGTCGAGACATTGTCGCGCGATATGATGCGCTCGAAGATGAAGTTCACTCACTTCGAGAAGATGTTTCCGGTCGGGTTCGTGTTGCAGCTATCTATTCAGTCGGACTCCATCATATGAGTGAATATGTGCAGGAGTTTATGGCGAGATATCCAAAAGCGAATGTACGGCTGGAGTATCTGCACCCGCAGCGAGTTTGCGAAGCAATTGAAAATGATCAGGCGGATGTCGGCATTGTGAGCTACCCACGGGGTTCTCGGGTTATTGAAGCCGAGGCGTGGCGAGAAGAACCTATTGTACTGGTTTGTAGTCCAAATCATCCTTTTGCTGCCCGGGAAAGTGCATCCCTCGCAGATTTGCACGGGCAACGACTAGTGGGCTTTGATCATGACCTCGTCATTCGTCAAGAAATTGACAAGGCCATTGAGTTGGTAGGAGCTGAGCCGAGTGTTGTTATGGAATTTGACAACATTGAAACAATTAAGCGGGCAGTTGAAATTGATGCTGGCATGGCCTTGTTGCCTGAACCCACTGTCGTCCGAGAAACCGCTGTGGGCACTCTGGTCAGTTTGCCGCTTGAAGAAAATCCACTTATTCGACCGCTTGGCATTATTCGTGGCCGAGGAAAGCCTCTTTGTCCGACGGCGAGAAGGTTTCTTGATCTGCTGCGCGGCCATGCACATGACATGGACGAAGGTGTCCGGCAGCGAAAACGTCCACCCGAAGTTTTTGGTGACTTGGCGGTAGTCGGCACAGCCTGACACCCGCCAAGAACTTAGTACAGGCACACGTGACGCTGTGGTGCCGGCCTCCAAAGGCCGACTTCCACTGTAAGAAAACAACAAAATCGAAAATCTGAAACCCTCACTAATGAGAAAACAATCAATGAAGTTCCCAGTACGACTTCCTGAAAGCCGTGGCCTCTACGACCCAGCAAACGAGCATGATTCATGCGGCGTTGGTTTTATTGCACATATTAAGGGGGAGAGGTCCCGTCAGATTGTTGATGATGCTGATCGCATGCTTCAGCACATGGAACATCGTGGTGGTTGTGGCTGTGAAGACAACACCGGTGATGGTGCTGGCATGCTGACAGCATTGCCTTATGAATTAATTGAAAAAATAGCAGAGGAAGAACTCGGACAGGAACTGCCAGAACGTGGGTTGTATGGCAGCGGTGTCTTTTTCATGCCGACAGACTCGACAGAGCGAGCTCGCTGTCGCGAGATAGTGGACGGAATTATCAACGAACAAGGGCAAAAGCTCGTCGGTTGGCGTGAGTTGCCGGTTGATCCAGATGCAGCGGATGTCGGGCCAACGGCGCGTCGTGCAATGCCACACTTTGATCAGGTGGTTATTGCAGCTGGAGATGGACTTGATCAGGAAGCATTTGAGCGACAACTATTTGTTATTCGAAAATGGGCTAGCCAGCAAATTCGAGTTGAGAGCAGTTTGTCCCAAAAGCTAATGTTTTATATCTGTTCGTTGTCAACAAAAGTCATTATTTGGAAGGGAATGCTGCGTTCCATGCAGGTCATTCCTCTGTTTAAAGATCTCCAAGATCCAGACTACAAGACGCACCTTGCAATGGTGCACTCACGTTTTTCGACTAATACATTCCCCAGCTGGGATCGAGCCCAGCCATGCCGTTTCATGGCGCACAATGGCGAAATCAACACGCTTCGGGGTAATGCGAACTGGATGTTTGCCCGTCAGGGTGTCATGAAAAGCGACCTGTGGGGTGATGACATTCGGAAGCTCTGCCCGGTTATTGAGCCTGATTGTTCCGACTCTGGAAACTTTGATAACGCATTGGAAATGCTTTACCACTCGGGCCGTACACTCCAAGAAGCCGTTATGATGATGATCCCTGAAGCCTGGCAAAACCATCACAGCATGCCCGAAGACAAGCGTGCATTTTATGAATACCATTCGGCTCTTCAGGAACCATGGGATGGGCCGGCCTCGGTCTCGTTCACAGATGGTCACTACATCGGTGCAGTCCTCGATCGAAATGGCTTGCGTCCAAGTCGATATTACGTGACTCACGACGATCGCGTCATTATGGCGAGTGAAGTCGGGGTGGTTCAGGTCGACCCTGAACAGGTTAAGTCAAAAGGACGTCTTCAGCCAGGAAAGATGTTCCTTGTTGATTTCGAACAAGGCCGCATCATTGCAGATGATGAATTGAAAACGTCGGTTGCAACAAAGCGTCCATACAAGACGTGGATTCAAAATCAGGCGATTCACTTAAATGATCTGCCCCCAAAAGAGTCGCCTGCACACTACGACAGCGACGAGCTCCTGAAGCGGATGCAGGCTTTTGGGTACACGACTGAGACGCTTCAGTTCATGCTCATGCCGATGCTACGAGAAAAACGAGATCCGATTGGATCAATGGGCAACGATGCTGCTCTTGCCTGTCTATCCGATAAGCCCAGGCTGCCGTACGACTACTTCAAGCAACTTTTTGCACAGGTGACAAACCCACCCGTTGATTCGATACGGGAAGAGGTCATTATGTCGCTGGAATGTTTTATCGGCCCGGAAGGAAATCTTTTGGAAGCAACCGAGGAACAGTGTCACCGGCTTTGTATTCCTCATCCGATCCTGACAAATGAGGAAGTCGCCTCCATTAAGGCTATCGATCATCGTGGGTGGAAATCGAAAACCATTGATATTACGTATCCACGATCTGAAGGCGATGCAGGTCTCAGGCCAGCAATTGACCGAATCTGT
>CBFIHW010000008.1:0-42089 GCA_965662325.1 uncultured Pirellulales bacterium
CCATATTGCTTTTCAACACGTTTCTCTTTGCCGAGAACTGACACTTTAACGGGCGGTAAGCGACGGCCATAGATAAATTTCTCGAGCAAGTCAAATTGGAATGGACGAGCAGTTTCTTCCCAGTCGAGGTTGGAAAGAACCGGTTTTTCATCAGGTGTGAGGAGTAGATCAGGCAGCCTGTACCTTCTTACGGCGGACTCATCATAATTCGGTGTTGATTGCGCGAGTCCCAAGGAGGCTTCGAACATCAAAGCCAATGTCAACACATGAAGAATAATACACCTTGCTGAAAAGCTATAAGTGTTGTTTTTCATGGGGATAGATTCTGAATAAGTGAAGGTCTACCTACTCGATAGACGTTCTTCTCACTCAGTTCCACGTCTACAACTTGGTAAATTATCAATTTTTTTAGAATTTATACTATTGAATGGTATCAAATTTCCGGAGACGAAGGCCTGCTGCAATGAATGCCATGGCGCTTGAGAGAAAATTGATGCCGATGAAAATTCCAAGTAGCGTGCCTGCTTCCAGCGGGCTACTCGTTAAAAGAATGGCACTTAGAATGCCAGTGATTACTCCGTCGAGTAAAAGCCAACCCCAAGGGAATTCTTCTCGAACAGTGAATGCGGCTGCTAACTTGGCTACTGCTTCGAATGCCAGTAAGAAACCAAGAAACAGAACCAGTGCCTCGATGCCTGCCTCGGGTAGTACCAGCATTCCTATGCCAGCCATTGTTGAGAGGCCACCGCATACGAGTGTTATCCAAAAACCTTTCCACGTATAGGTGCCAACTGCCATTGCACCCTGTGCAACTCCTGCGACGAGCAGGCTGACACCACAAAATACAGCAATAACCTGTGCTGCTACCCATGGTGTCATAAGTGCAAGGGTACCAAGAGCTGCATAAATCCCACCAAGGATGAGACACCATGTTGCAATTCGGGAAACGCTAGGTGGCTCGGTATCCATTAAAATACTCCTGTGACAAATTGGAATTCAAACGATAGAAAAGAGAGAACGAAGACAAGATCATAATTGCTCGCTGCCGTCTTTGCTGCTGAAATATCACTAACTGCTTTTTTTAAAGCTAAAAACATGTTTACTTACTGATTCAACGACTTTTTTGCCATTTAGGCCCGATTGCGTGGTAAGAAATATGCGAGTTCCATTGCTGTTCGAGAAGTCCGTTGCTACCGTCGAAACATGGAAAATGCCGAAGAAACGTCTGCTTCAGCGGGTTACCAGCCCGATAACAATCCCGCCGAGGTGCGTCGGTCTGAAGATGCCGAGGCGACAGTGCTCTCTGACGGTGAAGCACCCGTTCAGGCCCCGAAGTCAGTCAATGAACTAGGAAAACTTCTAGAGGGTAGTCAACTAGGAGATTATCGCCTTGAGAAATTTGTTGGTGGTGGCGGTATGGGAGCCGTCTTCAAGGCACTGGATACAACGCTTAACCGGATCGTTGCAGTTAAGGTCTTGGCGGGACATCAATCAGCCGACGAGGAAATGCTCAAGCGTTTCCGGAATGAAGCACAATCTGCAGCACGGCTTAATCATGAGAACATAGGTCTTGTTCATGCTGTTGGGTCAAGTAATGGGTGGCATTTCATTGTCTTCGAATATATTGAAGGTACGAATCTGCGGGATTTGGTTCGGCGCAGAGGTCCTCTAACAGTTGCTGCTGTTGTCGATATTTCGATGCAAATTGCGGCGGCGCTGGATCATGCCTTTCACCGTGATGTAACGCATCGTGACATAAAGCCATCAAACATTCTTCTGACACCAGAAGGTCGCGCGAAATTGGTTGACATGGGATTGGCTCGATTGCAGCACATTGCTGGAGAGCAGGATCTCACGGTCAGCGGGATAACCCTTGGCACTTTTGACTATATTTCACCAGAACAGGCGCGTGATGCACGTTCAGCCGACATTCGCAGTGATCTCTACTCACTGGGATGCACAATGTTTTTCATGCTGGTTGGCAGAGCACCATTTGCTGAGGGGACTATGGTGCAGAAACTGCTTCAGCATCAGCAGGAAAGGCCTCCGGAAATTTCTGTCTTGAGGGCTGAGGTACCTCGTAGGCTTGTCTCTGTGATTTATAAATTAATGTCAAAGCATCCGCAGGATCGCTTTGAGCATCCAGCGGCTCTCGAATTTGAGTTGTTATCAATAGCAGAGGAAGAAGGTTTTGATGTCACGGCGTCTCGTCCCGCAATTGACATCGATTCAACTACTGCAGATAGAGCCAAGGTGTTTTTCTGGCCCTGGGTTATTGCGGGCCTCAGTCTCATTAGTTTTGTGGGTTGGACGGCGATGCTTACATCCCAGAATGAGTCCAATCAAGATGTGCCACAGGCAATCAATACACAGCAACAGGTACTTGATGATCCATCGGTGGTTCGTGTTGTTCCGAAGCCTTCGCAGCGAAATGAGTTCAATACCATTGCTGCAGCGTTGGCACATCTGTCTGGTGGTGGGGTAATAGAAATCTCCGAAAATTCAGAACATGATTTTCCTTCAACACGTTTGAAGAATGACATAGACCTAACTATACGGGGTGTGGCAGGAAAGCGACCTGTCTTGCGAATGAATCCTGCTTCCAACTCTTTATTCGAATCAGAGAAGTCAGCTTTTTTGATCGATGGTGGACATCTGACACTTAGTGACCTTGATGTTCATGTCCGCTTCAGAAATGAGGGGACAGGAAGTAGCGATTTGTCAATTTTTGAACTGGCAAATGAGGGGAGGCTTACCTGTAGAAATACAGAGGTAATAACTTCTACTGTTTCGTCTGAAGAGAAATCTGATGGAATAGAAAACAGGTTGTTTCTCGCACGAGTGATTTCAATTCCCGAATCAGAAGAGCCCTTAAGTGAAGACGCAACTGATGGTCAGCCACTATTATCACAAAAACTATCAGATCAAAGCGCAGAGGAGGTAAGTAAGGGCCTTATCGAAATGGAGAATTGTATAATGAATGGAGATCTCACATGTTTCAATTGTGAGGAAGCGACAGCATTGTCACTCTCCTGGATTGGTGGTGCCGTGACAACCAAAAAAAGATTTCTTACGGTAGATGGGAGTTCAGTGAGTTCTGTTAAGTCTGTTGACCTGCAACTTCAGCTTCGTGATGCAACGTTTACGTGCAACAAGGGATTCGCTCGTCTGGCAGACGCACCAGGTCAAGATGACATCCCACAGATGAGGGTGTTAGCCGAGCATTGTCGATTTGTCATTTCTGAGTCTTCTGTTCTTCTAGAACAAGTCGGTGTGGCCGAGCCCGAAGCCTATCAGGAGGCGGTTCATTGGAGTGACCACCTGGGAAAGTATGAAGGCGGACGAATTTTTCGAAAAATTGACGGTGCCGGTGACCCAATTGAAATTGACTATTCTTCAGCAGGACAACCGATGGAATATCAAGGATTTTCAGGAATTCAGGGTTTTTTGCCCGCGAATTAGGGGCAGGTCATTCGATGGGATAAATTACCTAGAAGGCATAACAAGGAGAACGACACTTTTTTCTTGTAATATCGTCTTTTCAAGGCCATTATGTAGACGTTGCATAATGATTTGGGCGTGTGCGAAAAGTATAAACTCAAGAAATAAAAGCGATAACAGGTGCTCGAGGCTGTCGGTTGAGATGGACGAGAGCTTTTGTGTTCATCTCGTGGTTCTTAAGGAGAAAACAAAATATGAGAAAAGAACGATTGGTAGGCGGATTGATGGTGGCGACTCTTGTTGGGGTCTTTCTAGTCTCTGCGAGCCCTGCTTTTGCTGTTAAACAGTTCTACGATGAATTCAAAGAAGTGTATGTGAACAAGGGAAACCTTGATGCAAGCGCAGTTGCAAAAGCAAAATGCAACATCTGTCATGAAGGAAAAAGTAAAAAGGATAAAAATGCCTATGGTGAACTCCTTGATAAATTGCTTGACCGGAAAAAAGACGCAAAAAACCCAGAAAAAATTCGTCAAGCACTAGCAGCCGTTGAGACTGAAAAAAGTCCTTCAGGCGAGACATACGGAGACCTGTTACAGGAAGGTAAGCTCCCATAAAGGTTTCTGCCTCTAGTTACAAGCATCTTTGCTGGCCTCGAGGAGAATATCCTCGAGGCCAGTTGCATGCTGGATGGCCGATACAGCCTTGTCGGATCCAAATATTCGAACCTGCTTCACGAGGTGATCGAATTGCAAATGTGCAAGGGACTGAGTGACAGGTGACATCTCTGCCAGTGAACGCCAATGAACTTCACTTTCGTTTATTTGGCTTCGGCAACAGACTTGGAGATTGAATTCAATCTCTCGCTCTCTCGGTGGAGCATCGATGAGGATCTCATTTTGGTTGATAGAATTCCCTGTTTTTTTTGCCAAAAGTTTTACGAAACAATTGGATACTTGAACAAGATTTTTATACGAAAGACCAGCCAGTGTTTTGTGCAGCACAGGGTGTGTTTTGGCGTCAAAAGTGGCAATTCGCTTAAAGAGCTTTCGGTGACGACCAAAGAGTCCCTCAAGTATGGCTTGCGCATCAGAGTTTTTAGCTGCACTATTAATTCGTTTTAGGAATGTGTCCTCTGTTGATTGCACCAGCAGATCAGTGTCTAGTTGTTCACGACCAAGCCAAATTGTTCGTTGCAGCATGGCTGTTGCTGATCGGACAGCGTGATGCCAATAAACTTCACTGAACATGACATAGCGAGCAAAGACCATAAGCTCTGCAGCAGTCCTACCCTTTTCAGTGATCGCAAGTGATTCCCCGTTCGCGTCAAGGCAGAGGCTGGAGAGGAGGCGGTCTTGATCAAAATGCCTGCCATACGGAACACCGGCGTGCAGGCTATCCCGCATTAGATAATCCATTTTGTCGACATCAATTGGCCCAGAAAGGAGTGAGTGAATAATCTTTCCAGAAGGGTCGCTGGCTGTGCCAAGAATAAGTTGAGCAATTCGTTCTGGCCGTAGTCCCCAATCGGATGCAAGGAGCTTTGTGATTTCGTCTGTTGAAATAAGTTGGGATGTCTGTTCTTCGTGCCGGGGCATGCCCGGCAGGTCCATGTCTTCAATAGGGTGGCAGTACGGCCAATGTCCGATGTCGTGAAGGATTGCAGCTACCAGAAAGGCTGCTGCATCTTGCTCGGAAAGAGTTTCACGAAAACGTTCATCGCCATGCAGGCTGGCTAGAAACGCGAGGGCAAGATGGTAGACACCAAGAGAATGCTCAAGCCTTGAATGTACTGCACCAGGATAGACAAGTGAAACGAGTCCCAGTTGACGTACTGATGCCAGCCGTCGAAGCGGTGAACTATCCAATAATCTACGCACTCGAGGAGTCAGAGGAATCGTTTTGTCCGGGGGAATGCGAACACCGCTGCCATCATGTATTGTTTTTAGTTCGGGTAATTCAGCAAAGGGCATGAGTCTACAATCTAATTGGTTCTCCTCTGATCTCACCTTATAAAGTAATTACAAGGGAGGCTGTAAACCTGCTACATATCGTACCAAAGCTATAAGTGCTACATAGAGCGTATAGTGACTTACTGCAACACCCCAGTCGAGGTCGAAAGTTACAACTGCAGTGAAGCCACCGGCAAATAAAAATATTGGCGCCAAGAAAAGCCATTGCCATATCTCGGGGTTCTCAATGCCAATCATTCCACGCACAAACCACAACGAGGCGTAGATAACGCTGCAGATCAAAACTCGTAAAACAAGTTGTCTGCCCCGATACGGTTCGAGTTCTTTATCGCGCATTACGGTGTATCCGACTTTTGCACACGGTATGGCAACAAGTACTGCCGTGGCAGCTTGGAGAAGAAAAGGAATTTCGGTCTCACCAGACTTCCCGTCAAAAATTTTCCCAGCACCATATGCCGCAAGTAACAACAGTATGCTCCCGGCAAAAAGTAGAGTAAGAGTAATGCGAGAAACTGACTCCTCCTTAAAAACAATTGGCACTGTTGGCATGTTCCCTGCCTGCGATGAGGCTGCAGGTTTTGTCGGTTCATGGACGGTAACGTTACCAGAGGCCTTTGGGATTTTGATTGGATTTTTACATTTCGGACAAGGGCCGGTCTGGCCAGCGAACTTATCACTGACGTTGAATCGCGCTTGGCATGAGGGGCAAACAACTGAAATTGCCATGAAGGGGACCTGTCGTAAGAAGGTTAAGAAGAACGTGTTGGTGGAAAGCGTGCTATTGTTCGGGGTCGTTTTTTAATTGTATTTAAAAATATCAATAATTTTATTTTTATGGCACAAAAAGAGGGGTAAAGTAGAGAGAATGTGTGTATTTGTTGCAGCATGCATGTAAACCATCAATTGTCGACATGGTAATTTCAAATGGTCGAATCTTCTACTATTACGTTCCAGTGTCCGAGTTGTAGCTCCCGTATCACGGTTCCGGGTAAGTTTGCAGGGAAGAGTGGAGCCTGTTCGAAATGTGGTGTGAAGGTGGTTGCTCCAAAGACCCAACCTTCAGGGCATGAAGGTACACCAGTTTCGGCACGAGTTGATGGATTCTCAGATCTCAATGAGTCTTCAGCAGATCTTCTCGGTCCTCCCGTTGATGAGCATTCGAACAACCATCTTTCGCCAACAGGAAGCATTGAGAGTCCAACTGCCCGGCTTATCGCGAGGCTTTGGCAAGAACTCGAGCATGGTGGCGAGGTTGAGCTACACATCGCAGGAAGTTCTCGACCAATTCTTCCACAATTCTTCGAGCGTGAATGGTCTCAAGGGACTCACGCTTTGTTTGCGCGTCAAGAGCCAGATGGATCTATCACGCTTGAAGCAGTTGCGTGGGAATCAATTCAGCGAGTAGTCGTTCGGAAAGTCCAAGGTTTACCAGACGGGATGTTTCTCGATGAGGGGGAGAGTTAATTTCTTCTCAACTATGCTTGTAGTGACATATTCATGCTTCATCGTCATCAAGATCACCTTCAGTGATCATTGAAAATCCTTTGGCTGCGAGTGTTTCCAATCCCATCTCGGTGTTGTCTACCATGAGCGCAACAACAGGACGTCCCCGTGGCCTCATGAGGACTGGATATGCCTGAATGATATTGATCTCTGCCTGAAGAAGAGCTGTGCAGATTTGAACAAGTGGCTGAGAATCTTCAGGTAACTCGACACCAATTAAATCACTTTCAATTATGGCAAGTCCTGCTCGCTCGAGGATCTCTCGGCCTTGTTCTGGGTGGCTTAAAAGGAATCGAACGAAAGCACATTCGCCGGCATCACTAATCGATAACGCGACAATGCGTATTCTTGTTCCGGCAAACCGTCGAACAAGTTCAGCGAGTTGCCCGACGCGATTCTCTAAAAAGACGGTGAATTGACGCAGAGTCGGCCAATTTCTTCCACGTGCAGTCGCAAAGCCTACTGTTGCACCTTCACCTGCGTCACTAAAACTTGTCATACCATATTTCCGTACGTGCTGCGGAGCACAAGAGGATAGGCTTTTTGATTAAGGTTGGTCAACAAATGCCCGCGTGCTCTTGTCAAGTTATACAGATTTAGCATGATTACTCCATCAAAGTTTCTATAGTTCGTACAGGAGGTTTATTTCTGTGACCCACCATGCACTGGATTCTCGCCACTCGCATGAAATCGAAATCCGTGTGCGTTACCAAGAAACGGATGGCCAAAGACGAGTACATCATGGGAATTACCTTACATATTTCGAGATGGGACGCACAGAAATGTTGCGTGCGCAAGGGTACACGTATAAAGCATTTGAGGATGCCGGCCTCTTTATGGTGGTTGCTGAGGCATCTTGTCGATACCAGGCACCTGCGGAATACGATGACCTACTTATCTTGCGAACGCATGTTGGGAAAATCTCTGCTGCCAGTATTCGCCACACATATGAACTCATACGAGGCGCAAGAATAATCGCAACCGGAGAAACATTGGTTGTTTGTGTTGATTTGGATGGAAAAATCAGAAAGTTACCTGATTGGTTACTTCCAAAGAGCTAGTTGTCAGCACCGTGTTGAATTAAAATTTATCAACAGGAGAACCCCATTAGTGTTATGGATTGATGGCGTTCTAGGGTATGAATTCGATTGTCGTACACTACGTACTGGGCTCTAAAGTATTATCGAGGCCGACGGTTGGCAATCGAATCATGATTGCTTTTGGTAGTAGCCCAAGAGGTCGAATTGCCAGGGTTGCCTAGACGACCTATGCCATCGGAACCGTCGCAGAATTGGTCTGCATCAGACCAGTCAAGATCATCGTTTTGATTTTGGCAGACATAAGCCAAAAGAGATTGCATTTCAGCTGCGGAAATCTCTGCTTCACGAAAGCAGTGGATGATCGTTGTTGTTGGATCAGGACAACAGCGATCAGCGTTGTCTGCACCTATAGTTTCTGCTTCATCATGAACATAGTTGTCACAAAGAGTGAATAATTCGTCACGTGTCATAGTTGATTCCTCCGCAAGCGTCCGGTTCTGGCATTGGTTTCAGCTGTTGTGCGTAAGTCGGGGTGACTGCCACACCTCAATGAATACTCTTCTTACGAACCATATGCACAATTCGTTCAGTGGTGACAAGAAAATCATTCGGTTTTGGTTAGGATTTCCATGGAGTTGCTGAGGTCACGCAACCAGAAATCTATAAATTGGTACGAAAAACAGGTAATTAAGCTGTCTTTATGAAATTCCCGAGTTAGTGAACGCGGGGGGTAACGCGTCGTTCGGTAGGCCTCTTGTTGAGGGTCCTTATCCTTCAGACTTTTAGTATTTTAGGATGGGCTTTTTGTCGACGACATGTTGCCAGATTCGTGTCTTTTTGCTGAGCTGGGAGCTTCGAGCAGTCGGTTGTTGGTCAATTTTCGCAAATAGCGGCAGTGTATGGCTTTGCGAATTGTGTGTTAGGCAATGCAGATAAGGACCAAGGCTTCGAGAAGACTTTTCGATTGCAAATCTAGAACAAAATATTTGTACATCATCAGGCCAATTTGTCGTATTGGTTGTGTTCGCTGAATCGATTGTCTACCACATGACCAGCATCTGGGTTTGGATAGCTGTACCACTGTAGCCTGCACGATAGGGATAGAGGGCATTGTTGGCAGGGCTTCGGTTGTAATAAAGAGCCTCAAACGTGAACTTTGACTGACGATTGTTCTTCGGGTAAAAGTTGAAGCCACCACCATATTCTTGACCGCTTCCATTGAGCCCAGTCACACCGCCGGAGCGTCCGTAAATACCCAACCGTCGTGGGATGAGGCAGAAAGAAACGCTCCCGGCACCTCCTTGTTGGAAGATACTTGGAGCATGGACCGGTACGGGTACTGGTGGTACCAGGGGGTTTGGAGGAAATGAATAGCTCTGTCCGGAGTAATCATCAAGGAGTCTGAAATAGTATTCGAAATTAATTGCGGTGCCCTGGTGCTTCCATCCAATGTCAACAGTAGCAAGTTGAACACGAACTTTTGTGATCTTTGTGTTTGCTTGAATTGCCCCTGGGGCAGAAATTGGTGTGCCATTGCTGAGACGTACGAGTGTGTCTTCTGGGTTTGAAAACGACTCACTTTGGTTGCTGGTTGGTGTCAGCGCATGCATTCCGCTGCAGCCTATACGGACTACGGGCTTGCGATGAACCTCCATGTCGGAGTAATAGGGGCCGTATGCCCCAAGAGGCTCCCATGCGACAATCCCAGCCCATGCCATGGCTGTACCCGATCGATTGACCCCGGCGCGCGAACCGTCAATGCCGTTCCATACTCCTCCACGATAGCGAAATTCTCCATCAAGGAGTTTTCCTTTAAATTCAAACCCAGGGGAGTAAGAAGGTCGAAAGAATGTATTCGCCATGCTACGGTCGATACCCTGGACCCAGCGACTCGATGTTCCCCACTCCCTTGTTGCTGCTACAAAAGAGACGCCTCCGCTCATCGTTACTTGATCGTTAAATTTCCAGGCAGCAAAACCGAGTGGGGCAATAGCAGAGTTGTTTCCGTTATTCGTTGTTCCAAAGAGGGTGAGCGAGTAACGCAGGCGTTCATCTGTGACGTAACCTTCTGAGGTAAGGAAAAATCTATTAATTTCAAAGACATTAATATTATTTACCGGGTATTGCGTAGGCACGGCTGGGCCCCCCTTCCCGTCTATGGGGCCACTCGCTGTCCAAGTATCTACAGAACGTGCAAATTCAAACCAACGGACCTGGACAAAACCATTGAGATAAAACGAAAACGGAAACGAGTGCCGATTTCTTGATGCATACACTTCAAGACCTTTTAAATCTACAAGTGACGTCGCTGGAATGTATCGGGGGCGTGGGATGCCAGCCAGTTGAGAAGCAATTATCATTTCAGCTTCTTCGCGAACAACCGCTGCTAATTCGGGATCAGATCGAATAGCAGATCGCAAGTCTTCTCGGTCACGATGCGTATTTGGTTCTGGAGGGAGTACAGTTTCGTATTTGGCATCATCCGGATACGAGGCGACTGGTGACGGAAGCCCCACGGTTTGTGCCGACACTACTTGTGAGCACAGGGTTACAAGAATTGCCATGATCGCACATAGGCGTCCACAACGTGCGTGCGCAGGGCAGACGTTCACTTCCCGAACAGGTTTTCGGTTTCTAAAAGTACCCATGAAATAAGAGTCAGGCGGGCGTTTCTACCCTGCAGTTACTATCTAGGAAATCGACACAGAATGTGACGATTTTGAGGGTTTTTTGGATTGATGAAGAAAAGGGTGAAGCTGGGATGAATAAGTCAGATGCGGAGGCTCGGATTGCCATGCACGAAATGGACTGGTTCCGACTCTCATCAACTGTTCACAGTCCGAACCATCCAACTGCACACGAACCTAGTGGCGCAATTCTGCGTATAGGAGAAGGGTGGTGTGAGATGCTTGTCGTTTATAACAATCAAAAAAAGTGGGCAGGGTTCTCGGTAGTCGAAGTTCTTGTGTGCATTGCTCTAGTCGCACTTCTAGTGGGGCTTCTACTGCCAGCAGTACAGCGCGTTCGTGAGGCAGGACGACGTCTTTCCTGTCAGAATAATCTTAAACAGATTGGCCTGGCCACTGCTCAGTTTGCTGCAGTCCATCGCGATCGCCTCCCACCTGGACGAATTCAAAAAGGAAATTTTAAAACAGTTTCATGGAGCAGTTTTTTTCTTGAATTTATGGATAACGTTGATCGTCAGGCAACGTGGGAACCGGTCGTCGACCCCGAACGCATAACAAATGACACTCGTCTGTTCATGAATGCCGATTTTCGTTCCCCAATCAATCATAAAGCGACGACAACAAAGATAGGGCAATATCTTTGCCCAAGCGTTTCCCGCGAAGAGTCAACTCGTCACAATGGCAGAATCAGTGAATTGGGTGATTTTTATGAAATGGCTTGCATCGATTACTCAGGGAACGCTGGTGCAAATCCAAATGAATTACACTATTTCGATCACCGCGGGTATTCCTATCCTTCCAATACTGGGGTCCTCTTGCTTCGAGAAGTTGGCAGTTTGAGTGAAGGTGTTCCCTACCAATCGATCACGGATGGACTTTCCAAAACAATTCTAGTTTTTGAATGGTCTGGTGTTGGTTTAGGCGGTGGGCAGGCCAGAGGCGTTTGGGCATCAGGACTGAATTGTAACTATGTTGGCCATGCACACCGAAATGTTTCACTGATCAATCCACTACCGGCAAAGGTCTGGGTAGCTGGGCCCAATGTGCCTATGTTTTCAGACCACCCTGGTGGAGTAAATATTTTGCTATGCGATGGTTCAGTACGGTATTTGGCTGCCAGTACAGAAGGCCACGTTGTATTGGCATTGCTGACGCGTGCGTCGGGAGAGCCAACAGGAAATCACGGGTGAGAAAACGGGACGCGTATGATAATCGCTGTGGCTAAGATTTCTGCCTGACTCAACTGACCCATTAAGTTCGCATTGTGCCAGAAGAACACTTCCCCAAATCCGCCGCAGATGTGGCGGGCCGGATATTAGATAAAATCGCTGAATTCCTTCGTCGAACCATGTGATAGAATTAAGTGATTTAAGACAACAGAAAGTAGGAAAGTTTTCTGTAATGTTTAATCGCAGGTGGGTGGGTTTTGTTGCCAGTATTTTTGTTGGTCGTTCTTTTTGGATTTTTTCTAGGAATCTTTATTAGTAAAATCTTGATGATGTATTTCTACAATACGGTTCCTGTTGTTCCCACATAAATAGTAGTGAGATGACATATCATTTGAGAGTTTTACCTTCTTTAATGACCGTAGCATTGGTCGTTCTTTTGATTTGTTGTGAAGTGCGGGCTACAGAAGGCACCACCTCGGGCGAGGTGACTTCAAATGGAGAGATTGTGCAGTTGCCTCCAGGTCTGCAGATAGACGTCTTTGCAGATGAATCATTGGTCGCGAATCCTGTTGCTTTTTCAATAGACGAACTAGGGAGAGTCTTTGTCTGTGAAACGTTTCGGCAGGGCAAAGGAGTTGAAGATAATCGAAAGCATCGCGTGTGGCTTCAGGATGACCTTGCCGCCCAGAGTGTTGCTGATCGGCTGACAATGTTCCGTAAGCACCTCGGAGAAAAGGTGCAGGAGTATACGGTGCATGAAGATCGTGTGCGATTGCTTTTAGACACAGATAAAGATGAAGTCGCTGACAAAGTCCTGACTTTTGCAGACAGTTTTAACGAGATAGAAGATGGAACAGGTGCTGGTGTTCTGGCGATAGATGGGGATGTCTACTACACATGCATTCCGAATTTATGGCTCCTGAAGGATACCGATAAGGATGGAGTCGCTGACGTCAAAAGATCATTGCACAGCGGTTATGGTGTACGGGTTGCGTTTCGTGGCCATGACATGCATGGGCTCACGGTTGGCCCCGACGGACGTATTTATTTTAGTATTGGAGACCGTGGGTATAACGTGATCACGCCAGAAGGGAATCACTTACACCGTCCATACTGCGGGGCTGTGTTTCGGTGTGAGCGAGATGGCTCGGGGCTGGAAGAGTTTGCCTATGGCCTACGTAATCCACAGGAACTCGCTTTTGATGACTATGGAAACCTCTTCACGTGTGACAACAACTCTGATTCAGGTGATCTGGCGAGGCTCGTATATGTGCTTCCCGGATCAGATTCAGGTTGGCGAATGTATTACCAGTACCTCGATGATCGGGGGCCATGGAATAGGGAGCGAATCTGGTTGCCATACAGGTGTGATGCGAAGACTACCACTGTACAGCCGGCCGCCATTCTTCCACCCGTCGCAAATCTAGCCGATGGTCCTTCGGGGTTTGTAGCATATCCAGGTACGGGGTTACCGGCACAATACAAGAATCATTTCTTTCTGGCTGATTTTTACGGTACGCCAGCATTGAGTGGGATCCGCTCTTTTGCTGTTGAGAAACACGGTGCTGGCTTTGCGTTGCAAGATAGCGAGTGGTTTATCAAAGGCATACTTGCGACAGATGTCGACTTTGGTTTCGACGGTAGGATGTATATCTCTGACTGGATTAGTGGCTGGAACGGTACTGGCAAAGGTAGAATTGTAACGATCACAGCACCTGCTCAAACGACGGCAGCAGAGGTAAAAAAACTATTCCTGAAGGGCTTTCAGAACTTTGACAATTGGGAGTTAGAAAATCTACTTAGTCATGACGATCGTCGTGTTCGCCAACGTGCCCAGTTTACTCTTGCTGATCGTGGAGCAACTCAATCACTTCTTGACGTGAGCACTGATACAAGCAGGAACGTTCTGGCAAGAATTCACGCAATTTGGGGCCTTGGGCAACTGTGCCGAAAGAAAGCAATCAATTACCAAGCACTCGTTCCATTGCTCAAGGATTCCCATGTTGAGGTGCGACGGAATGCGATTGTCGTTCTAGGAAATGGGCATTCTCTAAACGCTGTTCCTTATCTAATAGATGTTTTAACTGAAAAAAATGACCATAACTATTCTTCGGCTGAAAAAGCTGCAGCGGCGGTTGCTCTGGGGAGAATTGCCAAAGATCAAAGAAAACAACTGGTAGAGGCAGTCCCTGCACTTCTTGAAGTTCTTGCCAAGAATAATAACGTCGATCCCGTTCTTCGTTGTGCTATTTGTTCATCTTTATCTCTTTGCGCCACAATTGATCAGTTGGTTCAATGCGTGTCCGACACACGTCAGCCCGTACGGCTTGGGGCAGTTGTTGCCTTGGCCCGAATCCAAGCTCCACAACTCGGATCCTTTCTTAATGACATGGATGCGCAAGTTGTCACAGAAGCTGCTCGCGGGCTTTACGAAAATAGTGATAAAGAATCGATGCGATATCTTGCTGGATTAGGAAGCAGCCGGCACATTACAAACAGTGCCCGGCGATATGCTGTCGCAGCATCATTCCGGCTCGGTGGTCTGCCTGAAGCGAAGAAGGTTCTTGCAGTCGCAGCTGATTATGCGGTAAGCGAAGACGTTCGTATCGAGGCTATGAACGCGTTGATGGCATGGCGGAATCCATCAGACGTCGATCGTCTTTCAGGTCAGTATCGTCCAGTGGAGAAGAGGCTGCCGTTCGATGTCAACGAACACCTTTCGCAGCGCCTTCAAGAGCTTTTGTCCGGAACTGAAAAAGTAAAAATGAAGGTGGCCGAATTGGTGACATTTTTTGAAGTCGAAGCGGCAATTGGCTTGTTACGGGCAACTGTGGATGATGTTGAGGAAGATCCTAATGTTCGTGCAGCCTCACTCAGAGCTTTGTTCGGTCTTCATGACTCAGGTCTGAAAAGCTGGATTGCTGCACTCGTTCGTGACGGCAATGCTGCAGTTCGTAAAGTGGCGAGGACCATACTCGCAACAATGAATCCAGCCGAAGCTGTCGCAGAGGCGGAGTCCGTGCTTCAAGGTGACTCGGCTGATGAGCAGCAACAGGTCATTGAGATGCTTTGTCAGATGAGTTCAGCGAAGGCAGACAAGGTTCTGTTGGGAGCCCTTCGAATGCAACTGACACCAGATGCCAATTCTCCTATTACTCTTGACCTTCTTGAAGCAGCAAAAAGGAGAGGAGAGAAGGCTCTTGTGGATGCTGCTCGTGAAATAGAAAACAGAAGAGATCCAGAAGATCCTCTTGGGAATTACAGGGAGTGCCTCTCTGGTGGGAATGCAGAGCGGGGAGAAAAGGTTTTCTTCAAAAACCAGAAAGTCAACTGTGTCCGTTGTCATATGGTGAATGAGCGGGGCGGTAATGTAGGCCCAAATCTTTCGAAAGTTGGTCGAGAAAAAAAAGCAGAATATCTTCTTGAGTCCATTGTTTTACCGAGTGCCAAGATCTCACCTGGGTATTCAACAGTTCAATTCTTAATGGCAACGGGCCGTGTTCAGTCTGGTATCGTCAAGAAAGAAGAGGCCAGCCATTTTGTTATTCAGAACCCAGATGGTGAACTGGTAACAATTCATAAGGCAGACGTTGATGAAATGCAGGCTGGGCTTTCTGGCATGCCTGCTGACCTCGTGAAGCAAATGTCAAAAAGAGAGGTGCGAGATCTTGTAGCGTATTTGAGCACGCTCGTAGAGGAAAAGAAGCGCAGTGCCCATTTTGAATGAGAGCTAGGTATTGCTGCAAGCAGGGGGACAGCAAAAGGTCACAATCTTCCCGCATGCAGGGCACGACTGCTGGACGGAAACCTATGAGAATCCAGCACTTTATCCGTGGTTCTTAAGACAGCAACATAGTAAACACGATAGTAGATCAGACTAGCGATACCAGTGGCTGGAACGAAACGAGTGATGAAATTCTAAAAATACTGCACAAATAAAATTGCGAAAGAGCGGGTCTCACAGCAGTTTCTAAAGAGATCGAGTGATTGTCAAAGTGTCTGCCGCAGAAGTCACACTGCAGTGACATTTGGTGCCTCAGGAAAAAGGCAGAATGAACACAATCAGCGAGACATGAATTCAACAACTTTATTGATGTTTACGGGCAGACTAACATCTGATTTGTCAGGTCGCCTGTCGACTGTAAATCGTAGGCGTTCGTTGTCTGAACTAATCCAATCGCATGGCTCACCAGTCTGTGTTGCTATTGCCTGTTGGTACAAGTCAACAAGTTTACCTTTCCTTCGGACATCAACGATATCTCCGGGTTTGACCTGATAGGAAGGTTTGTCAACAGGTACGCCATTGACAGTGAAATGACCATGCACGATGCCCTGGCGGGCCTGTGGCCGCGTCTTCGTAAAGCCACTTCTGCGAACCACATTGTCGAGTCGTAGTTCACACTCAATAAGAAAGATGTCACCGGTGTTACCAGTTTTTCGAGCCGCTTTAGCAAAAAACCTTCGAAGTTGTTTCTCACCAAAACCGTAGTAGTACTTGATCTTCTGCTTTTCGATCAGACCTTCGCCATACGTGGAAGGTTTGTTGCGTCTCTTTTGCCGAACACCAGGTGGTTCCGACCGTCGCTCGGATGCTCGAATTGCTCCAGCACTTTCGAAGATCATGGATCCAAGACGACGATTGATACGAGCTTTTGCCCCAGTGTAATGACCCATCTGTTTTACTTGCCTTTAAATACCTTGATAATGATTGAGTGTGCGTTCTTTCTACCCAAAGCTATCGGATGAAAGACGTTGAAATCTGTCGAGTCGCTCACAAGACTTTGGAGGCGAACAGATCGTCGATTTCGGTGATGAAAGTGTACATCGGTTTTCAAAATATGCGAGTAGTCTGCCTGGAAATGGGGAAAGTGGGCTGTCGTTCCGGAGAAAGTGAGTCTTGGAGCCTTTACCAGACAGCACTTCTTACAGGGCGGGTTGAAGAAGATCACTTTCGAGCAATGAGTCGCCATTCTTGTGGCCACAGCGGTCATCCGCTGTTAAAACTCTCAAAATACGACAGCTCATTCAATCGTGCTGTGATATCGGGCCCAGAAAAGGGCTCATCATCCAGTACAGGATAGGAGGGGAGGGTTTGAAAAACGTTCAATTGAGACGATTGCGACTGGGAGCGTATTCAGTGCTTTCGCTGAGCATTGCTGCAATCGGATACGGCATGAGGGCCTCCGGTGGTGTTGATAAGGCTCATCCGATCGTGCTGTGGCTGCTTGCGACGTTATCTCTAATTTTTGTACTTTTTGTGATTGTTGATTCTGTATATCACACAATTACCGAGACAGATGTTTCTTGCATTCATTGCGGTGAGCATCGAAGGATGTACTCGTTTCGAATTGCCAAAGAATGTCCAAATTGTGGTAAATGAGCAATTTTGAATTGGTAGCCTACAAGGGCACCGTGTAGGCATTCTCCCTGATATTTATATCATTGAATAAGGATCATACCGCTTTGATCTAGCTCGTAGTGGCGGTACTTCTATAACAGTTATCATACCGAGAAAATTGAAAGCCACTAAGGCTACAAGCAACATGCCTGTCTTTGTGTATTGAAAGGATTGAGCAATAATGCCGGCAAGAGAAACACATGCTCGAAAAAGTTATGAGCGAGCAGCTCTTGATGAGCATGAAATTGACCCTGATCCATTTCAGCAGTTTACAATATGGTACGACGAAGCCGTAGCGGCAGATTTGCCAGAGCCTGAGTCGATGACTCTTTCAACTGCAACCCGGGATGGCCGACCCTCTGCCAGGATTGTTTTACTTCGCGGCTATGATGAAACCGGTTTTTGTTTCTTTACCAACTATTCCAGCCAGAAAGGGCAGGAGTTAGCTTCCAACCCATATGCAGCGCTGACGTTTCACTGGGTTGAGTTGGAGCGGCAAGTCAGGATTGCGGGTCGGGTTGAGAAACTTACTGCCGAGGAGAGTGATGCTTATTTTCAAAGTCGTCCGAGTCAGTCGCGGATCGGTGCTTGGAGTTCGCCGCAGAGCAGTGTCATTCCGAGTCGCGAAATACTTGAGCAGTTTTTTGATGAATACCAAAAAAAGTATTCGAATGAGACGGCAATCCCTCGGCCTGAGCATTGGGGTGGCTACAGGGCAATCCCTGAGCGAATTGAGTTTTGGCAGGGCCGTCCAAACAGACTTCACGATCGGTTGCAGTTTAGCCGCATAGATCGGGGACCGTGGACACTGCAGCGTCTAGCACCCTGAATGTTGTCTCAGTCGGATTTCGAGAGGAGTCTTTTTGCTGTTCTGTCGACAGCTTGCCTCAAGGTTTTAGAGGTAATGGTTTATAGGAATGAGCCTAACAAAGCGTTGCACTTGACGCCGAAAAGCAACGCAAGTGAACACAGCATTAAAACAAAAAACCTCGCAAAACGTAAGTTTAACGAGGCTTTTGAATTTCAAGGAGTGGGCGAAGAGGGATTCGAACCCCCGACCCCCTCGGTGTAAACGAGGTGCTCTAACCAGCTGAGCTATTCGCCCTCCATCTCTCTTAAGTGTAACCCACAGTTTTGTGTTCGGCAGTCCCCTCTCTTAAGACCATGATTTTTGCTCACTTCCCCTGTGTTGAGGTGTCTACTGCAGGTTTGGGCGGGATAACTGTCCGGATTCCGAGTTCTGCAAGTTGTTTGGTGTCAACAAGTCCCGGTGCCCCAGTCATTAAGTCACTTGCCCGCTGTGTTTTCGGGAACGCAATCACATCACGAATTGAATTAAGACGTCCAAATAGCATGACCCAGCGATCAATACCAAGGGCAATTCCACCATGCGGAGGAGCGCCACTTGCCAGTGCGTCGAGAAGAAAGCCAAAACGCTCTTGGGCAACTTCAGGAGAAATTCCAAGAAGCTCAAAAACCTTTTGTTGAGTTACTTGGTCATGGATTCGAATCGTACCACCGCCCGCCTCCGAACCATTAATCACAAGGTCATAGGCGATTGCACGGCACTCTGCTGGGTTCGACGTGAGTTTTTCAATGTCTTCAGGATGAGGTGCGGTAAAGGGGTGATGCATTGCAGCCCAGTTCCCAGTTTCTTCATCACGGCCGAACATAGGAAAATCTATAACCCATGACACATGCATTGTGTTTTCGTCGTAAAGTTCAAGTTCTTTACCAAGATGTTTTCGGAGTGCGTGGAGCGTTTTGCATGTGACTTCAAAGCTGTCAGCCGAAATGAGTGCTAGGTCCCCCGGTTTTGCTGAAAGTGATTTGCGAATGGATTCTGCTACATCAGAGCCTAGGTTTTTTGCAACCGGCCCCGTCCATGATCCAGAAGAATCAAGTTTGAGCCAGACAAGGCCCTTCGCGCCTGCTTCAATTGCCATCGCTGTAAGGCCGTCGAGATCTTTTCTGGAAAATTTTTCAGCAGCATCGGAGACGAGAATTCCCCGGACTCTCCCGCCGGACTCAACCGCGCTTTTGAAGACACGGAAGTCACTGCCTTTCGTGTCTTCAGTAAGATCGATGATCTCAAGGCCGAACCGCATATCCGGAGCATCATGGCCGTACCGCTCCATGCATTCGGCCCAGGTGAACTGAGGTAAGGGGAGGGATACATCCAAATCAAGTATGTCCTTTGCCGTCTTAACGACAAGACTTTCAATAACGCTCGTGACATCATGTGCCTCGACAAATGACATCTCAACGTCGAGTTGTGTGAACTCAGGCTGTCGGTCTGCTCGTAAGTCTTCATCTCGAAAGCATTTTGCAACTTGCACGTAGCGATCAAGTCCGGCAATCATCAAAAGCTGTTTGTAGAGCTGAGGTGATTGCGGTAACGCAAAGAAAGCACCGTGTTCGAGTCGACTTGGGACGAGATAATCTCGAGCTCCTTCCGGAGTACTTCTGCCAAGCATTGGGGTTTCGACATCAATAAATCCAAGTTCATCAAAGTGATCTCGCATTATTTTTACAATGCGGCTGCGTAAGAATAAATTATTTTGCATGTCGGTTCGACGAAGGTCGAGCCATCGATTCTTAAGACGCACCTCTTCACCCGGAAGTTCCATTGCTCCTGGCTGAAAGACTGGTGTATCTGCTTCATTAAGAATTTCTAATTGGCTAGACACAACCTCGATTTCACCAGTTGCAAGCTTTGGGTTTGTCGTTCCTTCAGGACGTCTTCCAACGCGACCCGTTGCAGAAAGAACCCACTCTGACCGTGCCGCCCGAGCACTCTCCATAACGTTTGTTGGCGCGTCGGGCCCGATCACAACTTGAGTCTTGCCCCATCGGTCTCTCAGGTCAACAAAGATGACACCTTTGTGGTCACGAACGCGGTCTACCCAGCCACATAGTGTCACGGTTTCATCGAGATGGCTTGGACGCAGTTCACCGCAGGTGTGAGTTCGTAGCACGGTGCATGAGGCCTTTCAGGAGGGTTCAATCAGGAGGGTTCAATACTGATGAGCAAGATTGCCGGGGGCTCGTGTGTTCGGTAAACAAGAATTGTCCGTGATCGTGACCGTTTCTCAAGGTCATGCCCTCAAATCACACAAGGGGGTGCTGATTGCGCGAAAAACGCTATTCATCTGATGACTTTTGAAAGAATCCGGTGTGAATAAGCAGGCCCACAGTCAGTAAGATCGAGAGTCCAAGAAATAGAGCCGCAACGAGCATGAGAACTCTGTTGTCTTTGAAAAGAGCAACAAGTCCGAGGATCACGAAAAGGAGCGACATGCCAACAGCTGAGAGGCAAAGTCCCTGTTCTATCTTGTCATTGAATTTTAGTAACGACATTTTGTATCGGCCAAAAGGGAGGGGTACCTGTGAGACGTGTGGCAACTCTGACACAACGTGACTCATGCTGCAGCGATATGTCAGGTCATGTGTCGATCATCGGGGGGGATGCACAGCATTTCGTCCAACGGAAAAAGCAAGTTCTAGTTGTTCGTCACTTGTGTCCCCGCCAAGTTCTCGAAACATCATGCTGGGTTGGATGTCACGATTGTGCTGATACTTGTCGCTGGAATATTCGGTGATTGCGCCGGTGATCTGGTGAAAGAATATTTGGCAAATGGGCACACCAGGGTAGATCTTCACTGGCTGAACGGCAAACATTTCTAGCGTCCAATATCCAGCAAAGCCGACGTCACCAAAGCCGGCGGTGACATGTACAAATAAACCCAGCCTGCCAATCGAACTTCGCCCCTCGATCATTGGAACAAGATTATGTGTTTCTGTTCGCTCAACGGTCCGTCCCAGATAGAGTTGATTAGGAGTCAGGACTAGGCCCTCTTCTGGAATTTGCACTCGCGCTACTCGATTACTCTTTCGCATGTCGAGAACGATTTCTTCGTAGACAAGAAGTTCATCGTGAAGTGAAAGGTTGTAGCTATTGGGATTAAGCCTTTGGTCATCGAATGGATCGATATGAATATTGTCGCCAAGTTGCTTCCGGATCTCATGGCCTGAGAGAATCATTCGGGTTTTCCTTGCGAAGTGCGGTGGCATAATCCGCGGCTCAGAGAGAAGTCAAATTTTCTCAGAACCAGACTTCGATTGTAAGGATTTGATGAAGAAATGTCTTGAAAAAAATCATATCACTGTGATTTTTTCAGATGCCTTGGAAGTCCCACTTGTGGGCAAAGGTCTTCAAGTCCGCAGCCCGCACAGCGAGGTTTACGTGCGAGGCAGGTTGCCCTCCCATGCTGAATCAAACGATGGCTTATGGCGACCCAGTGGTTTCGGGGAATTTCCCGTACAAGGTCCCGCTCTGCCCGAATAGCATCCTTTGCTTTTGTCAGTGCAAGTCGACGAGAAATACGACCTACATGTGTATCAACAACCACACCCTCAGCTAAACCGAAAGCGCTGCCCAGGACGACGTTTGCCGTTTTTCGGCCGACTCCAGGCAAGGAGGTCAGTTCCTCGACTGTTTCAGGAACATTCCCGTCGAATTGATCAACGAGTCTGCAGCAGCATCCATGAATATTTTTGGCCTTCGCTCGAAAGAATCCGGTTGTTTTTACCGCGTTTTCGAGTTCTTTAATACTCGCTGCTGCCATTTTGTGAGGGTTCGGCCACCGTTTAAATAGATCACGAGTTACAAGATTTACTCGTTTGTCGGTGCATTGGGCCGACAATATCGTCGCTATGAGGAGTTCAAAGGGGTTCTTAAACCTGAGTGAGCAGTCTGCGTCTGGGTAGAGTTCTTCAAGGCGAGCTACAATCTGGAGAGTGCGTTTTTTTCGTTGCGTCCGAGTTTCTCTGCTCGGCACAATATGAGTGCGTGGGCTCTCCAACGGCGTCTTTGGTGTCGATTTCGCTTTCATTTCAAGCTTCAGGGTACCATGAGGCTTCGCTCTCGCCACGTCGATGCTAGGATTTAATCAGTTGAAAGGTGTAGATGTTGTAGTTGCTTCCGTGGGAGGTCCAATGGTTTCTGAATTGGTTGATCCTTCAGAATACGATCCGCTCTATCTAGCTGGTGTTGTTAAATTCAACGAGTGCGATTACTACGAGTGCCATGAGGTGTGGGAAGAATTGTGGACAGAGTATCGTGGTCCATCAAGAAAGTTTTATCAGGGTCTCATTCAAGCGGCTGTTGCCCTGTACCACTTTGGTAACGGTAATATTCGAGGTGCTCGAAAACTTCACGGCAGTGTGCACGGATATCTTGAGCCATATGGGTCATATTATCTTGGCCTTCACCTTGATCAATTCTTTAAAGCTTTTGATGAGTGTCTGAAGGAAGTTGCTGCAAGTACAGAGAACTTTCCTAAAATTGAGCTTGACCCAGAAACATTGCCAGAAATTCATCTTGATCCGCCGCCCTTAGTGGACGGAGGCAATGCCGATGAATGATGATTCCCTCGCATTCTCTCCGGATGATTTTTCAGGATTCGCACGACTCTTTCCGCTTCCGAATCTCGTTATGTTTCCGCACGTGATGCAAGCCATGCATATTTTTGAACCTCGATACCGTTCGTTGTTCGAAGAGGCACTCTCTGATGACAAGCATATTGCCTTGGGTGTATTAGCACCGGGATGGGAGGTTGATTACGAAGGCCGTCCTGCTCTTGAATCGATGGCCTGCCTCTGTCGGATAGCAACATATCAGCGCACCCCGGAAGGGACCTACAATGTTCTGCTTCTGGGAGTTCGTCGAATTCAATTACAGAAAGAATTGCCGCCGACTAAGCCTTTTCGTGTCGCAGAGGCTGAGATCGTTGAAGACCATGTACCTCCGAATTCTTCAGCTGAAGAGATCGTACGCTTGCAACAACAACTACTCGTGGCCTTTAAGCGTTCCATGCCAAAGATTCCTACCTCGTACGATCAGATTGACGAACTTCTGGGCAGCCAGATCACGCTCGGGATGCTCGCTGATATTGTTGCCTATACGGCTGAGATAGACTTGAAGACAAAGTTATCTCTTCTCAAAGCAAGTAATGTGGTTGATCGCGCGCACATTCTCTTGAGTGCACTGAGTACAAGCGGTCGGCCGAACGCCACTCGGCGAACGTTTCCACCTGCTTTCAGCGCCAACTGACTCGTCCTGCATATTGCGTTCAACTCTGCGAAGAGCCTTCCTGGAGAAAGCGAGACGGTGAAACCAATGTGATTAAGAAGGACTGAACCCTCGGCTCTGTTAAGCTTTTGGAAGGTAAAAGGTTCGCTACTTTTGACTGCATGTCAGTGTAAAATATGTTTCGCTACAAAGAGTGACAGATTTTCAAGAGTTAGTTGCTAAACTTAAAAAATGAGCACAAGTCGTAAAGTATCGGATGACCACACGTCAAGCGCCTCTCAACAGGCAGCTGCCACTCATGTCGTTGACCATCAAAAAATAGAGGCTGCTGTTCGGGAAATTCTTACTGCGATTGGTGAAGATCCTGATCGGGAAGGATTACTTGAAACACCGGCTCGTGTTGCTCGTATGTATGCGGAAATGTTCAGTGGATTGCATGATGATCCACGGCGTCATTTGGGAAAGGCATTCACTGAGAAGTACGACGAACTTGTCTTAGTTCGTGATATTGCCTTTCATAGTATGTGTGAGCATCATCTGTTGCCTTTTATGGGGCACGCGCACATTGGATACATCCCGAATGGTCGCGTGCTGGGTCTCAGCAAGTTGGCAAGAGTGGTTGAGGCAGTATCCCATAAACCACAGGTCCAAGAGCGTATGACTGAACAAATTGCTGATTTACTCGAGCATGATCTTGGAGCGAAGGGAGTCGCTGTTGTTCTTGAAGCATCTCACACATGCATGACGATTCGGGGTGTGCGAAAACCAGGGAGCCTTTGTGTGACTTCAGCCGTGAAAGGGATTTTCCGAGCAAATGTCTCCAGCCGAGCCGAGGTTATGTCGCTTATTAATGGAAAGAATTGAGTGTGCTCTGGTTCATATACGAGGGAGTTTTGTTGCTTGGTGACTCCGCGAGGTGTTCGTTCCGATCCATCCTAGGAACTGGGTGAATCAACAGATATGAATCTACTTATAGATTTTCTTTGTCGCTTTAGTTTTGGGCTCGCGGTCGGGCTGTGCATTACTCCAGCGACTCGTGTCCCAAGTGGGTTCTTTCGTGTGAATATGCTTGTTTTGCTCGGGCTTACGACGTTTGCCGCACTGCTGTCATCAACACTTGGTTTGTATGTAAATACATGGCTTCTATCAGTCGCTGCAACTGTAGCATGGATTGGAAGCATATTGTGGTACACGGATCGACAGTGGCCAGGTCTTGTTTGCTGTGGGGGGGCTGCTGCGCTCTGCGCTGCCGCGACGGCCCTCACTGGTGAATTAGTCATTGCCCAAGTTGGAGTACGAATTCTTTCAGGCTGTTTAATTGGGCTTACTGTCAACGCGATGCTTCTTGGGCACTGGTACCTTAATGCGCCCGGCATGCGAGTGGATGTGTTACGACGATCAATTGATCAGACACTTTTCGTGTGGAGTCTTCTGTTTTTTCTAGTCGTGGCAATCATCATCTGGCAGTTTGGGAATATAAAAGATCCTAATGCTTCGTTATCGTCTAACTTTTTCCGAGCGGTTACTGCAGCTACCTCTGGCGTCGATGGAGACCTCGATGCTACGGGCTTGGCGTTGCTCTGGCTCCGCTGGTTGGCAGGACTCATCGGGCTTCCAATTCTTCTGCTTATGAGTCGTTTGACCTTGGAAATACCAAATACACAAAGTGCAACAGGAATTCTTTATGTGGCGTGCCTGGCAGTCATTTTGGGAGAACTGACTGCACAGCTTCTTGGGATGACAGTAAATCGTGAAAATCCTGTTGAGCAGCTAGCTCATTATAAAATATGGAGTGAAGGTGCATCATGAATATCGTGTGCGCATGTCCTGCCTGTCGAGCGGGCATTTATCAAACCTCCGTTGAAGAATCCTTATCGATTACATGTCCTGCATGCGGGCAGAGTGTTGCTGTTCCGAAGGGGGCAATTCAGGTTTCTGAAAAAGATGCTCAGCCGCGACTTTTCCGCTGTTTGGTTTGTCCTAGCACAGAGTTGTTTGTAAGGAAAAATTTTCCGCAGCGACTTGGCGTTGGAATTGTCGTTGTCGGGCTTGGTATGAGTTGCATTACCTGGGCCTATCGAGATTTATTTTGGACTTTTGCCATTCTATTTAGCACAGCATTACTCGATGTCATTCTGTTCTTCGTGGTGCCGGATTGTCTGACCTGCTACCGCTGCGGTGCACGATACACTGGTACTGATGGAATGAGTGAGTTTGGGAATTTTAATCTCGAAACTCACGAGAAATATCGACAGCAGGCTGCGAGAGAGCGGCAGTCTACTCATCCATCCTGAGAAAGGGGTGGATGCCCAATGGGTAGAGATATTCGGAGGCCCGAATTGGTCGGACGTGTGGAGCGGAAGATTTGAGGGGCGTTCTTGAAGGCGATGCTATTTTTGATGAAGCAGATTGTGAATAAAAAGATGGCAATCAGTGATGATTGTCTTAAATCAAAAAGTACTGCGGGCGAAGTGTCTGTAAAGCTTTTTGCAGGTGTTGCAGAATTAGCAGGAGTAAAAGAGCTTCGCGTTTCTGTCAATCGTTTTACAGTGGCTGAGGTTCGTTGTGCGCTGGGTACTCACTTGCCGCAGGTTGCTCCGTTGTTGTCTCGAAGCGCTATTGCAGTCGATGGTCGCTATGCGACAGAAGATGAGGTTCTTTGTTCAGATTCGGAGATAGCCGTTATTCCGCCGGTTAGTGGGGGTTAGGTGAATGCTGCAGATTGATCTCACGCATGATCCGATTGACGTATCGCTCGTGCTCTCACGTGTCGCGAGCGGACTCGCAGGAGCCAATGTGTTATTTACTGGCACGACCCGGCAAGAGACAGATGGTCTCACTACAGATTGGCTTGAGTATGATGCATATGAACCGCTGGCTAGAAGTGAACTTACGCGGTTGCATGAACAAGCTGTTGTCAGGTTTCAAATAGTGAAATGCTCGATCGTCCACAGACTTGGTAAAGTTTCTGTTGGTGAAGTAAGTGTTGCTGTTGCCGTTTCTGCAATCCATCGAGCCGAGGCGTTTGCTTCAGCATCATGGCTTATGGAGAGAATTAAAGCAGACGTGCCCGTTTGGAAGCGACAGGTTAATGAGTCCAAAGCTTTCTGGGTACACCCGGAAGATAATGGCACGCTAGCCAGAAAAGCTGGCCGATGTTCACGGGAGCCTTTCGATGAACTGTCCTGAGAAAGACTCCGATACACTTTCCAGCAAAATCCTTGTTGATCAGTTTGGTAGACGCCATACCGATCTAAGGATCAGTGTTACAGATCGATGTAACCTTCGGTGTGAGTATTGTATGCCGCTTGAGGTTTCTTTTATGAGTCAACAAAAACTGTTGGCGTATGACGAAGTAGTAAGATGTGCCAAGGTGGCGTCTGAAATGGGGATTCAGACAATTCGTTTAACGGGCGGTGAACCACTCATGCGACCCAGGCTCGATCAACTTATTAAACGGTTGACTCACTTGCCGAAAATTCAAGAAGTTGCCCTCACCACCAATGGCCTGCTTCTAGCAGACCAAGCTGCAGGTTTAGCCAACGCAGGATTATCTCGAATCAATGTGAGTCTCGACAGTCTTGACGAAGTTCGTTTTAAAAAAATTGCACGTCGTTCTGGACTTCAACGAATTCTAGAGGGACTTGGAGAGGCGAGGCAGCAAGGCTTTCGGTCCATTCGAATAAATGCGGTTTCGATTCGTGGGTTGACGGAGCAAGACATTGTCCCGCTGGCTGAATTTTGTCGAACACACTGTTTTCACTTGCGATTTATTGAATTCATGCCACTCGATGCGGAGGATGTATGGTCTCGCGAGGACGTTCTGACTGGCAGTGAAGTTCGTCAAATAATTGAAACGCATATCGGTGAACTGTCACAGAACGAACTGAATGATCCTGGACAGCCATCGATGGACTATACTTATGTCGATGGGAGTGGCGTTGTTGGATTTATCAATCCGGTGTCGCAGCCATTTTGTGATCGCTGTGACAGGTTACGGCTCACCGCAGACGGTCAATTTCGTAATTGCCTTTTTTCAACGACTGACTGGAATGCTCGAACCCTGCTGCGATCAGGTGGAACCGACGAAGAATTACGAGGGCTCTTGGCAGGATGCGTTGGCGAGAAGCATTTTTCGCATGGTATTGGCACAGAAAATTTTCAAAGGCCATCACGAGCTATGTACCAAATTGGAGGGTGACAGCTGGTGGAATGACACCGCGGCAACAAACGAGTGAATAACGAGCACAACCACCCGCCAAGGCGATATCTTGATAACGCAGCGACTACATGGCCAAAGCCAGAGGTAGTTTGGAGAGCGTGGGAACAGGCAGCTAGAGAAAATGGTGTGGCGGTCGGAAGAGGTGTATATCAAGAGGCATTGACGGCTGGGAATCTCGTTCACCAGCTACGTCAGGAAGCCGCAGCCTTGCTCAGTGTTTCGCACAAGAGGATCTGCCTGCCGGTATCAGCGACTTTTGGTTTGAATCAGGCAATCCATGGTGTTGTAACGTCTGGTATCCATGTAATTGCTACTGCGGCTGACCATAACGCAACACTTCGGCCGCTTCATTATCTACTGGAAAAAGGGCTCATTCAACTGACGATCGTTCCATGTGATGAACAGGGTTGGGTTGATCCCGATGACGTTGTCAAGGCATGGCAGGCAAATACACGACTTGTAACTTTTTCACATGCATCAAATGTTACGGGTGTTATTCAAGAGGTTGAAGCACTTGTTGAGATTGCAAAAGAGCGAGATGCTATTTCACTTCTTGATGCTTCTCAATCACTTGGTCATGTTGCACTTTCTAAATACAAATCAATGGCCGACATTGTTGTCTCACCGGGTCATAAGTGGCTGATGGGAATGCACGGTGTTGCTATTCTCTATGCGAGGGAAGGAATTCATTTCGATCCACTGATCCAAGGCGGTACGGGATCAACCAGTGAATCTCTCAAGATGCCCGTTGGAATGCAGGATCAAGTTGAAGTAGGAACACTCGACTTCCCAGCAGTTGCAGCGCTGTTGGCAGGGTGCAGGTGGCTCAAGGAAGAGGGGCTAGAATCGGTTGCAGCCGCTTGCAAAGGAAACGTTCAGACCTGTTATGATGGCTTGCGTGATATTCCGGGGGTTCGTTTAATAACTCCTGATCCAACTTCAGGTGCTTTAGGTCCACCAATTATTAGTATTATCTGTGAAAGTTATTCACCAGCTGAAGTTGCAGGTTTATTCGAACAGATTGCCGGAGTTCAGGTGCGTTCTGGATATCACTGTGCTGCTCGTGTTCATGAATTTCTAGGAACCACGAAAGGTGGGACCGTTCGCATTGCATTCGGTCCATTTAGCGGTATCGAGGATGTTGACGCTGTTCTCACGGCAACGAAAAAGATAATGTTGTAGAGTGCAATTTTTGTAAGGAGGTGGTGTATGGCAGGTAAAAAAGATGATGTCTGGTATTCAGATGGGCTTCGCTTTGAATGCTCCCAATGTGGGGACTGCTGTACTGGTGCTGAGGGGTATGTCTGGGTTAATCAGGTTGAGATTGATGCAATGTCTGCGCGGCTGCAGATTTCCTCGGATGTTTTTGAAAAACAATTCGTTCGACGAATAGGTGTACGCAGGTCGCTCACAGAAAGGCCGGGTGGAGACTGTGTGCTTCTTGATGCTGAAACACGTGGTTGTACGGTCTACGAGGACCGTCCTCGACAGTGTCGAACCTGGCCGTTCTGGAATTCTAATCTCAAATCTGCGGCGTCTTGGGACGAGGCGGCTGAGAGTTGCCCAGGCTGTAATAAGGGCGATCTTGTGCCACTCGAAAAAATACAAGAACAGGCAGCACGGATTCGTATTTAAGAATGCACTCTGCCTAGTACAAAACTCGTAGCGGCATACGAAGTACCCGGCTGACAAATAACTGGCTGACAGATTGCCTGCAGCTGTTTTGTGTAAACAACTATTGGAGGACTTTCCGAGCGTCTCCTATTAAAGCACGCCGCCGTGTGTTCTGTATGGAGTCATGTGAGACGGTTGATCGAGGAACCAGATGCGTTCCCACTCATCGGTGATAGCTCGCAAATCTTCAGAGGTGTAGATTAATTCCTGGGCTCTTCGGATAGGGTCACCAGAATACATAGGAATAAGACATCCCGTATTTGTTGCTACGAGAATTCCAATGACCAATAGGATGACAAATCTTAGGCCGATATCCCACGTACCACTACGGGTATTGTTGGTATTCATCGCGCCGCGCTCCCTGTATCAGTGATGTCGTTTGTCTCAGTCGAATACATAAGTTCTTCACGCAGATAGTTAACTTTTGTTTTGGACAGGGCGGGCACATCCCGGTGGCTGCCCTTTGACCATCGACCGAATACTTTATGAGTCTTTCTCTGAGTTATCTTTACCGAGTAAAACATTTCGGTGCGATGGTAAAATGTTTCAAACCAGCATGTGGTGTTTTGAAATAGATGCACAACTGTTTTGGATTCTGTAAGCAATAAATCGTCTTGGTAGAATGTGGGCTCTAGGGAGCCTGTGGCTCGTCGAGTTTCCTTACCCGTGCTTCCATTTCCTTGCCTGGCTTGAAGCTCACGAAATACCGTGGTGGGACGTTGACGACATCGCCGGTTCGAGGATTTCTGGCAACCCGACCATCTCTTCGCTTGATTTGAAACACCCCAAAATTCCGAAGTTCGACCCTGCCCTCTTTGACGAGTGCGTTTATGAGTGCATCGAAGGTGGTTTGAACCGCTTCCTGGGCTTTCGCCTTCGGGAGGTCTAACCGCTCGGAAATTGCTCGAACAATGTCTTGTTTGGTCACGACTTTGCAACTCCAGTCGTGGACTTAGGGCCGAAAATGCCCGTTTAAACGCCATTTGGACGGGCGAGGCCATATCTGTGTCGAAGATTCGTGTCCGTCCGGTAGGAACCATAATAGGGCTTTAGTCGTGATGTCAACGAGGATTGGGATCTGCTTTAAAAAGTGGTACTCACTCTTTCCATTTTTCATATCGGCCTGACAATCAGGAGTCTTGAACCAGACTGCATATTCCGAAGAAAAATGAAATCTTGCCCATTTCCCCCATGTGGCTGGTCCGTCAGCAGTTTGCCCCTGCGGTACACTGGGAACGTGGCGTGGACTGTCTAGGTTTCAGTTTGTCAGCCATCATCGACGTCCTCCTTAGCTTTTAGAAAAGACGATGACTGCATCTGCTTCTCCGGTGCTCCCTGATTTGACTGTTCAACTCGGGCGGCTTTCAATACCGAATCCGATCATGGTTGCGTCGGGAACGTTCGGCTACGCCAACGAAATGCAGGATTTTGTTCCACTGCATCGACTAGGAGGGATCGTTCCAAAGACAATCACGGTTGCTCCACGAGCAGGAAACCGTCCTTGGCGTACTATCGAGACTGCCGCCGGTTTGCTGAATTCGATTGGGCTCGATAACGACGGTATCGAGCAGTTTGTTTTAGACAAACTTCCTTTCCTTCGTTCATGCGGTGCACCTGTGGTTGTCTCCATTGCAGGAGGGACGGTCGCTGAGTTTGTGGTACTTGCAAAGCAACTTGATAAAGAAAGTGGAATAGCTGCGCTTGAATTAAATATCTCATGCCCTAATGTCAGTCATGGCGTTGATTTTGCAACGGATCCAGACCTCTGTAGGCAGGTAGTCGAGGGCGTATGCCACGCAACTCGGTTACCAGTCATAGCAAAGCTAACACCAAACGTGACCGATATTACATCGATAGCTCAGGCCGCAGCTGACGGTGGAGCAGACGCCGTGACACTTATCAACACATGCCAAGGAATGGCAGTTGATTGGCGCAAGCAGCGGACGCTCTTGGGGAATGGTATCGGTGGTTTAAGCGGTCCTGCAATTAAACCAATCGCTTTGCGATGTGTGCACCAGGTGCATACTCGAGTTGGTATACCCATAATCGGTGTCGGTGGCATTATGACAACGGACGACTGCATGGAATTCCTAGTTGCCGGAGCCTCAGCGGTGCAGATTGGCACAGCAAGTTTCGCAGAACCTGTTATTACGACGCGGATCCTAGATGAGCTTCCTGCAGCTGTGAATTCACTCGGGGCATCGGAACTTCAACAGATCGTTGGTAGTCTAGTACTCGGTGATCCTGCGAAAACGTCTGACGAATAGCTTAGGAACATTTTGTAGGTGTTCGGGTTTCAGTGAGGGTAGAGGGCGAACGTGTTGGAGATGAATACCGGTATGCAATCTAAGACAGCTGCTACAGCAAGGATGCGAGTGCTTTCAGGCATTCAACCAACAGGACGGTTTCATTGGGGTAACTACTTCGGGGCAATACGGCAATATATTGAGTTACAGGATGCCGGAGATGCTTTCTATTTTATTGCCGACTTGCACGCGCTTACGACAGTTCGCGAACCTGAAATACTTCGCGGGTTTGTGCGTGATGCGGCGATTGATCTGGTTGCTTTGGGCCTTGATCCTGAGCAAGCTACCTTGTTTGTTCAGTCAGACGTACCCGAGGTCACTGAACTTACCTGGTTGCTAATGACGGTGGCACCGATGGGACTTTTAGAGCGGTGTCATGCGTATAAAGATAAAAAAGCGAGAGGACTGACTGCAGACGCAGGCCTTTTTACGTATCCCGTCCTCATGGCTGCTGATATTTTGGCATACGATGCGGATGTGGTGCCGGTCGGTGAGGATCAGGTGCAACACATTGAAGTATGCCGTGATCTAGCCGGTACTTTTAATCATCTCTACGGTGATGAAATTTTTCGTCTTCCGAAGCCACGGCTTGTTGACGGTGCTGCGAAGGTGCCAGGAACTGATGGGCAGAAGATGTCAAAAAGCTACGGCAATACGATCGAGGTGTTCGAAGACCCGCCGGTACAGAAAAAGAAAATCATGCGCATAACAACGGACTCCCGACCAATGGAAGAACCAAAGGATCCACAGCAAGATCATCTGTACCAATTGCTTTCACTCGTGGGTTCCGAAGAAGAAGTTGCTGAGATGGGAGAACTCTATCGACGCGGTGGGTTCGGTTATGGTGATGTAAAAAAGGCAGTCGTAGCGGCAGCTAAAGAGGCTTTTGCTGCTGCACGAGAACGAAGATTCAAACTGGAGTCGAATCCGAGCAAAATAGATGAAATACTTGCCGTTGGTGCTAAACGAGCAAGAACAGTTGCCGGCGAGGTTCTCGAGCGTGCGCGTGAAGCATGTGGGCTGCGTGGTTCATCTACGCGGGGGCGCAACCAATGAATGTGCTTGGTGTTGGCACGGACATCACGGAATGCCTACGGATAGGCAAAATGATTGAGCGACACGGTGAACTTTTTGTGCAACGCGTCTACACACCCAAGGAGATTGAATACTGTCGAGGCCGTAGAATGGCGATGCAGCATTTTGCCGGTCGATGGGCTGCAAAAGAGGCGATTCTCAAGGCGCTTGGCACAGGGTGGCGTCAGGGTATCAGTTGGCGTGACATTGAGGTGATCAATGGCGTAGCTGGAAGGCCTGTCGTGACTCTCATGGGCGGCACACAAGACGTTGCTGAAAAAATGGGAATAGGTGGCGTGCTTATAAGCATTTCTCACTGCCGTACCCATGCAACTGCTCACGCGATCGCGGTGAGCGAAATGCCATCTACGTTCGATCAGGATATGCCTTGGGAGTAGGCGGCCTACGTTTCAATGAACTTTTCCAGTTCAGCAACCCCGCCTTCAATAGTCAGTTCGCTTAATGGAGTCCCGTCTTCCACTGGCGTCTTTCCGTCTCGCCGAGTTAGTTCAAGCGTCTGCTGGCTTTCCATATGGTCAGCCAACTGCTTGCGAAGATCTTTCTGTTCTTTTTCTGAAAGTTTTGTAAACGCACCACGGCCACGACATTTTGGAAATTTACTGCACCCAAGCCAGGGGCCACGTTTGCCGTCACGAAGATTAAGAAAGCCACCGCATTTGTCACATTCAATATCAGTCGCAATGGGCGGTGGAGCAGGGAACTTCAAGTTCCCTGCTTTGTCAATATTGAGAATAAATGGTGGAGGCGCATCTGAATCCGATTTCTTGCGCGATTTTTTCGGTGGGGGTGGAATATCTTCAACCAGAAAATCACCAAATCGTCCACTCCTTTTCACCATCGGTACTTTGTTTGGTGAGAGGAGGTCAATCTGCTCTGGAAGTTGGGGACGCCCACTTACTTGATCACATGGCATTGCAAAGTCACATGAAGGGATTTGTTTGGGCTTTCGGCCCTTGGGCTTTTTCCCCTTGGACGTAGCTTTTGAGGGTGGTAAGACTTCAGTTTTCTTTTCTTGGTAGCCGGGACATGACAGGAATTTACCCCCATTTTTCGCGAGGAGATAATCAAGCCGGCGGTCACATTTTTGGCATTTGTAAGGACTTGGCCGCGTTCGAATGAAGTCCAGTGTTTTTAAAAGGTCTAGGTAGGGGATAAGTTTTTTATAAAAACGCAGTAGCATTTCTTGACGTGTTATTTTTCCCGTCGCGACGTCATCAAGGTCATCTTCGATTTCCCTGGTATATCCGACTTCAATAAACTGCTGTTCAAGAGAGTCATCGTTAGCACCTGTTTTCAAAAACTCAGTGACTAATTCACCTCGGAACGTTGCGTAGAAACGTTTGTCAATTTGTTCAGCATAATTTCGTTCTTGGATAACCCGAATGATACTGGCATAAGTCGACGGCCTGCCAATACTTTCTTGTTCAAGTTTTTTTACGAGTGACGCTTCAGTGTATCGAGGTGGGGGTGCCTGAAACTTTTGTTTTGGTTCGATACTAAATGGTGCTAATTCAGTTCCTTTGTCAAAATCCGGAAGTACTTGATCGCCGTCACCTTTGGGGATTCCAGTGATTCTTAGGCAGCCGTCGAAACGCAGTACGCGACCGTTTGTTTTAAAGACAGCGCCGGTGTCTTTGTCAGAGCGTCTCATTTGCACCGTGGTGCTATCCCATTCTGCATCGGTTGCCTGGCAGCCAACAAAGGATTGCCAGATGAGTTGGTAGAGACGAAACTGCTCGTCGCTTAAGGCAGACGCGATCGTGTTTGGATCACGAAATGGATCCGTCGGCCGAATTGCTTCGTGGGCTTCTTGAGCCGACTGATTTCTGCTCGAGTAAAAACGGGGTTTATCCGGAAGGTATTCCTTCCCTACTTTTTCTTCAAGATAGCTGCGCGCTAATTTGATGGCCTCCCCAGACAAGTTTGTTGAATCAGTTCGCATGTATGTGATCAGCCCAACGCTTCCTTCTCCAGGGAGGTTGACACCCTCATAGAGCTGTTGGGCAATACGCATGGTTCTGTCAGCAGGCATACCGAGCCGGCTACTTGCGGCCTGCTGCAACGTACTGGTAATAAACGGCGGGTAAGGTTTTGACCTCGTACGCTTCACGTCAATGGAGTTGATAGTGTAGCGAGTCTCGGGGTCTGGCGTGCCACTTATACGGGCAATATTTTTTGCACGTCCCTTGCCGTCTGTGTTTGTTTCGTGATGTATATCTATGTTGATCAAGCCCGCTGCCTCAGCTGCAGACACAGCATCGTCAATAATTTTCGCAGTAGATGTTTTATCAGCTTCAATTTTTAACGACTTGCCGCCAACTTCAACAAGTTCTGCGGAAAGGCTGCGGTGATCAGCCAGCCAAGCCATCCGTTGTTTTATTGTTGGTGGTTTGTTGCGAGCATCGGTCTTAGATACGAAATCATTCCAATCAGTATGGAGAGATTCTGTTGTATTAATGTCAAAGCTAAGGAATCCTGAGAGTTCCCAGGATTCATTTGGAGTAAAATCTCTAATCTCTTGTTCACGTTCCGCAACGAGCCTGGAAGCAACACTCTGTACTCTGCCTGCACTTTGACCTGCGCCTTTGGGCCAAAGGATTGGTGAGGTTAGAAATCCAACGAGGCGATCAAGAATTCTTCGTGCACGCTGTGCGTCCACTCGATCCATATCAATGCCTCGAGGGTTCTCAAAAGCCTTCTTGACATCCGATTTTGTAATGGCGTCAAAGGTTACTCGTTTTGCGTCCGGTGGATTGACCTTTAGTACTTCTGCAAGATGCCAGGCAATTGCTTCGCCCTCACGGTCAAGGTCTGTGGCAAACCAGATATCGCGAGCCCCTTTGGCAAGTTTCTTTAGTTCAGTAATTACCTTTTTCTTCCCCGAAGAAATCTCGTAGTCGTCTTCCATCGTGTCGAGGTCGACGCCGGGCATTTTCTTTTCGGCATCTTTTGCCTTGAGGTCACGGATATGCCCAACTGAGGCTCTTACCGTAAATTCGGCTCCGAGATACTTTTCGATAGTTTTCGCTTTTGCCGGACTTTCAACGATAACAAGCTCGTAGTCTTCAGTTGGGGTGGTCCCAGCCGATGATTTTTTACTTCTAGGAGGCTTGCGGGAGGTCTTTTTGGCCATGAATCTTGCGTATAAATGGAGTGAAAGTGAATAATTTCTTTTGATATCGGGATTGGCACCAAATTATCTGGCGATACAATTTCCGACCTAGTTCTAGCTAAACAGCGTTACCTTCCCCGATCTCTACTTGTCAAGCCTCAGTGGTTTTCAAACCTGCGGCGCTTCAGAAAAAGGCGGTTTTATGGCCGGATCATTCAACTTCTTCCGGAAATATCAGCGATCGATGCTCGTAGCAGTGGCGGTCTTGGCGATGCTGGCTTTTTTTGTGCTCCCACCTTTTCTCCAAATGGGGGCAGGCGCGTCATCTGCCGATCCGGTTGTTGTGACGTGGAAAGGCGGTGCGGTCCGAGAAGACCAACTTGAACGAGCAGTGGCCCTACGGACCCTTGCAAACCGCTTTCTTATGCAGGCAGCTGCTTCAGCGGGTCGGGATCCTTCCCGATTACCAGCCTTTCCTGAGGGCGAGGAACTGATTGTTCGTGAAATGCTTCTTGCAAAAGAAGCTGAAAAAATCGGATTAACAGTTAGCAATAATGCAATTAACGAGTTTCTTGCTGCATGGACAAACAATATGGTTCGGCAAGATCAGCTTGATGGAATCATTGCTGGCCTTCGCTTTGGTCGTGCACCAGTTTTGGCGGCAGACCTCTTTGAGTCTTTGCGCACGGCACTCATTGCACGAAATACCCTACTCTTGTTCCAGACGGGCTTTTCAGGCGATCCACCTGGTTGGCGGTGGGACTTTTACAAACGACTTGAACAGTCAGCAACGATCAAGGTTTTTCCTGTTGAGGTTGAAAACCTTGCAATGTCAGTTGAGGCACCAAGCGAATCAGAACTGAAAGCTTATTTTGAAAAGTTCAAAAACAACCTGCCGTCAAGAAGGAGCCCAAACCCGGGGTTTAAAGAACCTCACCGAATACGGTACGCATCATTCATGGCAGATCAGAAGAAATTTGAAGATGAGGCAGCGAAGACAATAACCAAAAAAGACGTTGAGGAGTTTTATGAGGAGAATAAGGAAACCCGATTTCGTCAGTCACAGCCAGATCCTCCAGTCGCACAAGAAGCGGCCCCAAGTTCCAGTGATAAAGAAAATGAAGTGAAAGTAGAAGAGAACAGCGAAGAGCGGAAATCACCGAAGAAGAACCCGCAGGCTCCGAGTCAACCAGAGCAAGACACGGACAAGAAGGTGTCGAAGGACTCCGTTAAAATAACACCGAAGGAAGATTCTCAACAACAAGAGAATGTAAGTCAGCCATCGGATTCTGATAATGGCTCTACAGTTCGTAGAACACGAGTAATGCCAGTTGCTTTTCAGGCAAAAGAGGAGGCGAATGAAACCGATTCATCTGCCAAGGATACAAATCAGAAGGCTGAGGAAACACCCGTTACTGGGACCGCAATTCCGGATTCAATTGAGGAACAGCCCGCAGCGAAACCCGCCATTGGTAATGACAACAAAGAGCCAGCCAAGTCCTCTGAGCTACAAATGACATTCCAGCCACTTGAAGAAGTAACTGAACAAATCCGTCAGGACATTTCTCGGCAACGTGCTACAGAAACAATCGATGCGATTTTTTCAGCTTTGGCTGCAGATGTAAATGCTTACGCGGAAGATCGTGCACTCTGGATTGCACGCGGAAAAAATGGTGAGAAAGAACCAACCCCTCCTGACGTTAAAAAAATTGCCGAAAAGCAATCGCTTGTTGCAGTAGAGTCTGATTGGTTGACGGTGACCGAAGCTGCTAGAGGTGGCGGTATAGGAGACAGCTTTGAGTTTGTGCCAGATCCTTCAAGTCGCTTTGGTATTCGCCAGCAGCGATGGCTCGATACGATGTTTGGTGATGGGATAATACCTCTCCGTCCGGTCACGTCTCGAGATGCAGAAGGCAATCGTTATTTCTCGTGGAAGCAAGACGATCGAGAAGAGCGGGTCCCAGACTTTGCGGAGGCTCGTGATAATGTTGAAAAGGCATGGCGAATCGTCGAGGCCCGCCCCCTTGCGTTAAAGCAGGCTACTGCAATAGTTGCGAAACTAGATGAAAAAGGTTTTGCGGAGGCGCTGTCGAAGGCTGAGTTAGAGGAAGTGCAAGAGATTGGCCCGTTTACTTGGCTTACGCAAGGTGCAGCAGGGTTGAATTCAGCACCAGTTTTATCATCGCCTGTGGGTCTCGCTATGCCGGGAAACAAGATGATGCAAAAGGTGTTTTCAACTGCCGAAGGGAAGAGCGTTGCAGTATTTAATGAGCCACAGACGATCTGTTATGTCATTCGCTTGCTAGCTTTTAAGCCCTCGGAGGGTGAGTTGCAGGATAGATTCGAAAGTGTTCTTGGAGATCAGCGACGGTTGTCAATGGTTGCTCAGACAGCATTTGCTGAAGTTTTCATGGATTGGATCGCTGGCTTGGAGAAAGATTTGGAACTGACTTGGAATCGCGACCCAAGGCTACCTCGGTAGATTGTGAAAAACGTGCCATACGATGTTTTGGGGCTTGAAGGCTACTGATCTATGAATCACTGGCATTAGAGGGTTTCAATGCAACCGCAGCAAGTGGCGGAACAGTGAGAGTGACCGAGTTCTCTCGCCCGTGTTGAGCAATCTGTTCACACAGGAGTCGGTCGTTGTTGATAACATTACTGCCTCCAAGGTGAGCAGCATCACTATTGAAAATTTCTACGTAGTGATCAGCTGCGGGAACGCCTATTCGATAGTTCTCACGAGGAATGGGTGTAAAATTGCACACGATAAGTAATGAGTCTTTTTGAGAAACACCTTTTCTCAAAAAGGTAATAATACTTTCTTGCCAATTCTGGCAGTCAATCCATTCAAATCCTTGTCCATCGAAATCTATCTGGTGAAGACATGTTTCCTCTTGTAGTAATCTGTTGAGTTCCACCACAGTCTGAGAGAGTCCTCGGTGGCTGTCTTCTTGAAGGAGGTGCCACTGGATACTCTCATCAAAATTCCATTCTTGTGGCTGACCAAACTCATTGCCCATGAATAAAAGCTTTTTACCGGGGTGGAACCACATCCATGAATACAGCAGTCTGAGGTTGGCAAATTGTTGCCACGTGTCACCAGGCATTTGGCTAAGCAATGAGCCTTTTCCATGGACGACTTCGTCATGTGAAAGTGGGAGGACAAAGTTTTCATGGAACGCATAAATAAGGCTGAATGTCAGCTCGTCATGGTGAAACTTTCTGTGAACTGGATCGTGCCTCATGAATTGCAAGGTGTCGTTCATCCAGCCCATATTCCATTTCAGGCTGAATCCAAGTCCACCGGTATGAGTTGGGCGCGAAACACCAGGCCAGGCCGTGGATTCTTCAGCGATGGTCAGTGTTCCAGGGAAGTGATGATGAACTTGGACATTTAATTCCTTTAGGAACTCAATTGCTTCAAGATTTTCACGACCACCAAAACGATTTGGCAACCATTCTCCGTCACGACGGCTGTAATCGAGATAAAGCATTGAAGCGACTGCATCAACCCGCAGCCCATCAACATGGTAATGGTCAAGCCAGAATAACGCTGATGAGATCAGGTAATTCGCAACTTCGTTGCGACCGAAGTTGAAAATGAGTGTTCCCCAGTCAGGGTGCTCGCCCCTGCGTGGGTCTTCGTGTTCGTAGAGAGCGGTCCCGTCCAGGCGGCGAAGACCATGATCATCTTTTGGAAAGTGTGCAGGTACCCAATCAATAATGACTCCGATACCGGCTTGATGGCATCCGTCTATCAATGACATAAAATCTTGGGGGGGGCCAAAGCGACTTGTGGCAGCAAATAAGCCGATCGTTTGGTATCCCCAGCTAGCAGAGAGAGGGTGTTCTGTTGGCGGAAGAAATTCGACATGAGTAAAACCCATTTCGAGGCAGTAAGGAATGAGTTCCCTCTCAAGGTCACGGTACGTCAGCCAGCGATGCGGGTCATCTCCTGGTCGCCTCCAGCTTCCAAGATGAACTTCATAAAATGAGATTGGCTCGCTGAACCAATCTCGTCGTAGTCTGTGCTCCATCCATTCCGAGTCGCTCCACTTGTAATCGCTTAAATCTGCGACGAGAGAAGCATTTTGTGGTGGCACCTCAGCTGAATAGCCGTAGGGATCAGCGCGGTCAATAGTCCCTTCAGCGGTTTGCACACGAAACTTATAGGCGGCATTGGGCTCGACTCCAGGAACAAAGAGTTGCCAGAAGCCAGACGGCATCAGTTTGCTCATTTTGTGATTGTGACCAGCCCAGCCATTGAAATCACCAACAACACTCACCACCTCAGCATTTGGCGCCCAGAGAGCAAAATGCACTCCCTGTTGTCCATTACGTGTGCACAGTTGCGCGCCAAGCTTGTCATAGCTTTTCCAGTGTCTACCTTCGCCCAAGAGGTGTAGGTCGTAATCAGTCAGCATTGGTTCAAGTAGAAGAGGGAAGATAAGTAAAACGGTGTAAGGGTTTCCGCAAGAGCCACAATGATGCAGCCTGCCGCATGATACGGCTACCAATCAAAGGCCTACTGTAATCGTACCGCTGAATGAACAGCCACGCTGTCGTCCGAGAATAGTTTTTGGTTAGGTTGTTCCGCCTGAAGCGACAGTGCCATCTGAAGGGGCACTGAAAGCATAACGCACTTGCTGCGAGTCAACATGAAAGGCCCGCCGACTAGTGATCTGTCGGCGGGCCTCACGATTTCACCTAATGAATTTGCTGTTAAAAACGTCCACTTGGATCAGGCTACAAGTCGCATTGCCGGTACTTCTCCAGTAATGCCAACAACAAACTCTTCAAATATCTTTGCATCAAGAGCAGATGCTGAGTCTGCTTCTGGGTGAAACTGAGTGGCGATTGCAAGCCATCCCTCGACTTCACTTTCAATAGCCTCAATGACTCCGTCGGGAGATCTTGCAGTTATGCGGAATCCGGCTGCGAGATCATCAATGGCCATATGGTGCATGCTGTTGACACGTATTTCTCCGTCTCCGTATACACGCTCCATTGCAGAACCTGGTTCTACGAGAAGTCCATGACGGTGCGCGGTGTCGAGTGGATCTTTGTGCGGGATCGCTTTCGGTAGGTCTTCAGGGAGATGGAGAAAAAGCGTGCCACCTTCCGTGATATTGAGAAGTTGCATGCCGCAACCAATTGCAAGGACGGGCAGATGCCTCGCACAGACGTGCTTGGCTAACATGCGATCAAAGTCTTCTCGTCTTTGGTCCATAGGGCGGACTGCAGGATGCGGCATGTAGCCGTCTCGTTGAGGGTCAAGATCTGCACCACCAATGAGGACGACTCCGTCAAGCGTATCAAGCAACCTTACAAGGTCGTCTTCTTCATCAAGAGGAGGCAAGACAAGAGGAATGCCTCCTGATTGAATGATGTTTTCGTAATAGCCCGCTGCTATGAATGAAAGCGAAGCATGCTCCTTGCAACTGGAGCGAAAGTCCATATTAATTCCGATAACCGGTTTGGCTGCCATGAAAGTTCCTTCTTCGAGCAACACTGTTGCGTGTTCGCGCCACTCATCCTTGAGCGACAATTCCAAACATTGCGGACGTGAAGATAGCGCTCAAAAAAAACAAGACAAGCATATTTTTGATTTTGTGGTCTGCAGTAGATTCAACCACAAGATGATGTGCTAGCACTTTATTTGATAGCACACGGGGTCGCCTGGCATGGAATTTGCGCAACCAGAGCAAGATATGTCATCAGCTCTTCTCGTCAGCCAGATAACCAGACTGCATCGGAAAAGCTCCGAAACCATGTTCGTTGACGCTTGGCTAGTTGACGAGTTCGTTGTTTCGTTTTTGTGATGGCCTCCTGTTTTGTAATTTCGCCTCGGATGAATGCGAGAGATTCTTTATATCCAGCAGCTTGTGCTGCTGTTGTACCGATGCCGCATTGCTGTTCGGCAGCTTCAGTTTCTTCCACAATGCCAGACTCAAACATCGTTTCTACTCGCTCGTGTATGCGGTGGTTAAGTATTTTTCGTGGCTGATCGATGACGAGTATGGGGCACGGAAAAAGTCGCTTTTCAGAATTGCCTGCGTGACCCCATGACCGCGTGTGGTCCACCCCAGATGTCTGGATGATTTCGAGCGATCGAATGATGCGTTTTGTGTCGTTGGGGTGAATGGTAGCGGCTACGTCAGGACGGAGTCGTTTGAGTTTCTCGTAGAAAGTCTTGGGGCCGCTTTGTTCTATCTCGTGGGTCAGTCTGGTTCGAAAATCGATATCCATCGCTGGGAACTCGTCAAGCCCATCTCGAAGGCATCTCAGATACAGTGGAGTGCCTCCAACAACGAGTATACGTCGACCACGGGTGCGACAATCTTGAATGACGCGGGCTGCTGCGAGAAGCCAATC
>CBFIHW010000009.1:0-12799 GCA_965662325.1 uncultured Pirellulales bacterium
AGTTTTTTCTTTTCCGTTCTGGCAAAAGCCAACATCTCTTCAACAAATACTTTTTCTGAATTGAACCGATCACGTGATTCAACACTCAGAAAGGGTGCTGGCCGCTCCACCGGAAAGGTTGTCGCAAACGCCGCATAGAAGCCGTAGTAGTCCCGAGTAGGAATTGGGTCAAACTTATGATCGTGACACTTACAGCAGCGGAGAGTTTGCGAGAGAAACGTCTGGCCTGTGATATTAACAACATCATCTAGATAAATCTGACGCGCCTGATCATCATCAACCATTGCATTGTCCCACGGACCAAGCCGAAGGAAACCGCTGGCAACAAGGAGCTCTGCTTCCCTCTCTGTGTACTCACCTTCCGTTTCGGTCTTGCGTACGGCTGCATAGAGTTGTTGGCCCTCGAGTCCCGCTGCCATATGCCGCTTTCTGACAGATGCCTTTGCAAGCTCATCTCCAGCTATCTGCTCCATTATGAATTCGTTGTACGGCTTATCGTTATTGAAACAACGAATGACGTAATCTCGGTAACGCCACATATTAGACCGTTCGTAGTCATTACTCATTCCTCCGGTGTCAGCATACCGTGTAATGTCGAGCCAATGCCTCGCCCAACGCTCTCCATATCGAGGACTATCGAGTAATTGATCAACCAACTCCTCGTAGGCCAATTCGTTATCACGAGAGGCGGCCTCAACAAATGCGGCGGTCTGTTCAGCGGTCGGCGGCAGGCCTGTGAGGTCATATGTCACCCTACGAAGCAGCTCTACAGAATGAGCCGGCGGTGAAGCGACAAGTGCCTTCTCTGCAATCTTTCTATCTACAAAAAAATCAATCGCATCGTTATGCGACACGTCTGCAGGAAGAAGCTTTTCTGCACGCGGCAGATCTGCGAAGGCCCAAAGATCTTTCTCTACATATTTCCGATCAGTCCATTCCTGACTTGTTCCACCACTGGTCTTCCATCGGACGAACCCCTCATCTAGTGATCGGCCTTTGGCTGCATTCTGGATTGCAAGCTGCTTCTCCAAAGAAGGCCACGGCGCACCCCCTTGTATCCACTCCTCAACGAGTGCAATTTCATCGGATGTAAGTCGCTCACTCTTCTTTGGTGGCATCTCAAGGCCATCCCACCGAATAGCATCGAGCAGCGAACCGGTGCCTGCATCGCCTGGAACAACCGCCGCATCCCCTGACTCACCACCACGAACCAGAGTGTCCCGAGATGTCATGTAATATTCACCGCGAAGCTCATCGCCCTCTCCGTGGCATCCAAAACACTTCGCCCGGAATAGCGGCAGCACCTCTAATGCGAACAACTCCTCTGCATGGGATTGCGACTTATTGCTACCACCATCGATTTCAGGCTGCTCAGCTATCGCATCGTGACACAATGCAACCAGTACAGCCCCTGTACAAAGCAGGCTACCAATTCGCACCAGCCAAACTCGCAAGCTTTTCGGCGACTTACAGATTTTCATATTCATTCTCCACCCGAACTCTGCGAATACATCGTTGCAATTTCACTGGCACCTAGCACACCATCAAAAATAAATACCTCATCGACTGATCCATTCAGGTTTCGGCAGGTAAACTCCTCATCTGTCCGATATGAGGGATTTGGTTCCGCCCAATTGGCGATAGAAGCCGCACTTATATTAATACCGGACACCCTCGCATGTTCGGGTATCGGCTCAAGGCTAACCTGCTTTCCATTAAAATAATGCGCTACCTTATTGGCCTTTCGGTCATATGTCACCGCCAGCATATTCCAGTCCCCACTCATTTCGTCCCGCCATATCGATGGCGAATAAAACACCGTCTGTCGCCAACTTGTTCCCTCTCGATGCGGATGTTTCACCGAGAAAAAAATTCTTCCATCTCGAAGAACCTGCCAGTGTGGTTCACCCTCTTCGTGCCCATCTGTCAGAAAAAGAGAATTGTAAAGGTTACTCAAGCTGTTTATTTTCACCCAACAAACCAACGAAATATCATGCATCGTTTCTGGTAGAGACACTCGTGAACGACTCCCGAAACGTGTGTAGTCAAATGCTCGTCCCTCCTGCCCCCATCGATTAACACAAGCAGTTGCTCCAACGACTGCTGCTTGTGTTGCCGTCGCTCCACCGTCAGCAAGGTTCTCGAGCACGCGGCTTTGCTTTTCGCTAGGACCGCGGTAACAGGCCACAAGCCGAGGATCACGTAACCATTCCTGAAGTGACGTCTCCCAGCGAGCTCCTTGAATTGACAGGCTCTGCAGAGCCTCGCGCGATGCAGTCGAGGAACTCATTACACGGATTGGATTCTCTAGTACTTCCGGTTTCGCTAACGCATTCCGCACGCGTAGAGAATCCCCGCGAACAAACCGTATCTCTGGTCCCTTATCCTGCAGGAGGCCAACCTCACCATCAAGAACAGTAAAGTCGGTAGTATCTCCATCCACACGCACGCTGAACTCTGTTCCGTAGTCAATAATTTTCCCTGCTCGGGTCACAACGCGAAAACCATGCGCAACGTCAGGAACATAGGCACGCACGGCGCCCTTGTTCAGCGTTACAACCAACGGGGATTCAATACCAAACTTGGCTTCCCCCTCAACTACAAGTTGAACCCCACTGAAAAGCTCAAGATGAACGACCCCCGACCGCAGGTGATGAACTCCACGGGGCAGAACATCGCCAGATGATACAGCGGATGTTGCCCACTCAACATCCGCCTGACTCGCAACAACCGCGAATCCATTTGGTGGAGGTACGGTTCCTGTACCGGAGCTTCCTTGGTTTGACCCTATTTCCCAATTGAGAAGGAACACAAACACGACAGCCATCGACGTCGCCAGGATGAGTGCCTGCAGACTTCGAGCGTACCAAATCCCTCGTGTTTTCTTCCTCGACTCACGCCACGCCGACGCCTCTTTTGAACTACAAACAACAGGAGCACTGTCCGAAGCACCCTCATCCATCGCCTCTTCCAAGGCACATTCAAACGCTGCAAACTCCAGAAACCTTTTCCGATCCTTCTCACTGCCTAACAACAATTCTTCAAGAGCCTGCACCTCATCTGTATTCGCGAGACCCTCAAGTGCAGTCACAGCAAGATCTTCGAGTTTTTGATTCTGTTCACTATCTCGTTTTTCTGCCATTTTCTCGTTCCAGTTCTATTCCTATCAAAACACGGTTTTAATCGACGTTGTATTTTTTGGTCATTCGTGATTCCACACACTTCTTAAGTGTCTGACGTAGCCGATGTAATGTCACTCGTAGCCCTGCCTCAGACCGACCCGTTTTCTCCGCGTATGCTCGCAATGTCTTCTCACCTGAATACCGTTCTCGCAACAATGCACGATCGTGTTCCCGTAAAACCTTAAGACAGTCTCTAAGGGCATGCGCCTCTATCTCCAACTCTTTTTCAAACCCATCATCGGTAACAAACAGCAGCTCCTCAGTTTCCTTAGAAAGCATTGTTTCTCTTTTACGTGCCTTGTCCCGACGATGAGCGAGAATTTCATACCGAACAATTGCATTGATCCAGCCACGGAAATTTGTCCCTTCTCCGAATTCAGTTCGTTTCTCCCAGGCAATAAGATTTGCACGCTGCAGGATGTCTGCGGTTGCTGCACCACATAAAACAACAGACCGAATAACTCGACGCAGTCGATTTTGTTCAGAAGCAAGAAGTTCCGCGAAGTCGTCGTCTGCCATGTGCCTTGAAAAAACCTTCTTTGTCCTGTGTAGACTCCGCACCTGCAGGGAACGTTAACGGACGAAGCCACATCCCCCCAAACGCACCCCCGGTTGGCTAAACAAAACAGCTTAAAAGGCACCGGACGCGTCTCGGCTGCTCGTTGGTAACAATACTACCGGCCATCACCCTCATACGAAATCTGGCCATTCTGAGGGGGTGCGGGCCACGGATATTCTCCAGGCGCCCATTGCCGCTGCTGACCTCGCCGTGCCTTGTCAACATGGAATCGTATCTTTTCTGGAACCGAGGAGTTTTCCGCCTGTCCATAGACATACGGAAGAGCAGGATTCATCACTTGAGAGAGCTCACCGAGTGGAGGTCGCTCAGCTGAAAGTTCTAGAATTCTATTCCGCAGTTCGACCACAATTTGAGGATGCGTCTCCGACACATCGTCTTGTTCTCGGGGATCACGTTTCACATTATATAGGGCGTCACCAATAAGCTTCCACTGGCCACTGCGTATAGAGGGAAGCCGCACACTGCCTGTGGCCTCAATAAGGATTTCCGTCCGTGGGCTTTTCTTCCCTTCGAAAATAACTGGACTCATATCTGATCCATCGAGAGCCAACGATCGGTTTGCCGAACCACCCCCAATGGCAACAAGTGTCGGAAAAAGATCCGTAACATGCACGAGTTCGTTGCACTTTGAAGCTGGCGTAATAACTCCGGGCCACCGAAGCACACAGGGCACACGTATACCACCTTCGAAGGTCGTATTTTTTGTTCCTCGCCAGGGGCGGTTCACCTCTTCGGTAAGTCCACCATTATCATTTGTAAAAAGAACCAGTGTCCTTTCAGCAATACCAAGTTGATCAACTGCTTTCATCATGTGGCCTACGGCATCATCGAGACACTTGATGGCTGCACTCCGCTTACTGAAGATATCACGGTGACGTGGTATCTCCTCGAGAGGTCCGTGAATCGCATTAAATGCTACATAATGAAAAAAAGGTTTTCCTTTCTCCGCATGAATCGTCATGAGCCGAATGGCTTCCTCAGCAATCAGATCTGTTGAGTATCCCTCTTCAAGGACTGGCTGCTGGTCTCGGTGCCAATCAAAGACACACATTGGCTGTGGTGCATTATGCGGAATGAGGTATGAGTTGTAATCGATACCCCAGCCGTAATGGCCATATTGGTGATCGAATCCACGGGCTAGCGGAAGATGCTCCGGCAGCCATTCGCCCAGATGCCACTTCCCAATCATGGCGGTTGTATAACCAGCCTCTTTTAGAGCGTCGGCGAGCGTCCGTTCGCATGGGTTGAGCCCGTGGATTCGTCGAGTTGGTGTCCCGTCAGGTAGTGTGGCCAACGGTATATCGAGTAGTTCAAGGTAATCCGGCTTACCAAAATCCTCACTCCGCCAATCCATCCATTGGCGAAATGGATACCGACCCGTTACCAGTGCGCTCCGAGAGGTAGCACACACAGGTGTCATGTAAAACTGACTGAGTTGCATACCTTGTCGAGCGATTCGGTCGATGTTTGGCGTGAGCCTGATATCCCCTCCATGAAATCCGGGATCAGCCCAACCGAGATCATCAGCTACTATCAGGATGATATTTGGATGCATGGGCTCACTCGAATGGTCATCTTTCGCATTCACGTAGCACGGACTGATAAGCTGCACAAACAGAATGCATGCTACCGTCTCCCAGAAACACCAGGCATGGTCCAGGCACCTTTTTTGAATCATGAGAACTCGCCCTCTTTCCAAACTTTTGCTTCACTTTTCTACCATGAATCTCAGAACTCTCGATATACTTTGAAGCAGGGCTTGCACAGCAGAACATCCACACGCTCTGCTCGCTGCAGAATTTTCACTACCCGACTCGTATCAACCAGAACTCTGGAAGAACAGGGAACTGATTCAAAATGTATTACCTTCGTTGTATCGCTCTCTGGATCGTTCTGCTTGGGGCAACTGTACACGCTGCAGACCAGCCCAACATTCTCTACATCATGTCTGATGACCACGCAGCTCACGCAATTTCGGCGTACCAAGGCCGGCTAGCTAAGGTTGCACCAACACCAAATCTCGATCGAATTGCACATGAAGGCGCGTTGTTTTCCAATGCATTTTGTACGAACTCTATTTGCTCTCCATCACGTGCCTGCGTGATCACCGGACAATACAACCATACAAATGGTGTCTTTGATCTTGGCGGACGAATCCCGCCCGGCAAACAAATGCTCCCTCTTCAGATGCGAAAAGCCGGCTACCAGACAGCCATGATTGGAAAGTGGCATCTCAAAAACGAACCAGCTGACTTTGACCATTACTGTGTTCTGCCAGGACAAGGAAAATATCATGATCCCGAATTCCGAATTCGTGGACCAAAGCCCTGGGGAAAAAATACGATTCAATTTAAGGGCAAACATGTCACGGATGTCATAACTGATCTTTCTCTTGATTGGATGGAGAACGGACGCGATCAATCGAAGCCCTTTTTCCTGATGCATCATTACAAAGCACCGCACGACTATTTTGATAATGCACCACGATATGAGTCATATCTAGCTGACGTTGATATTCCATCACCCGCATCTCTTTGGGAAATGAATCCAGGGTATGGCTCACTTGCCACTCGTGGCGATAACGATGAACTCGTACCCCACATCGGAACATCGATCGGCGGGAGAAACCCGCGGCGGTCGTACCTCCGCGATCTGCCAATTCGGTACCCAAAAGAATTTCCTACCAACTTCGACCCGGCCGACTACACAGAAGATGAAAATAAAAAATTTGCTTACAACGCCTACCTCAGAAAATTTCTTCGCTGCGTAAAAGGCATTGATGACAATATCGGTCGCCTTTTTCACTACCTCGAGACCTCTGGCCAACTAGAAAACACGATAATCGTCTACACAGCTGATCAGGGCTTCATGCTCGGCGAGCACGACTATCAGGACAAACGGTGGATGCTCGAACAGTCCCAGCGCATGCCGCTCATGATCCGTTATCCGAAGGTGATTAAAGCTGGACAACGGTTTGATACTCTGGTTGAAAATGTTGACTTTGCGCCCACTCTATTGGACTTCGCCGGCGCAACAATACCGGCTTCCGTCCAAGGACGCTCCTTCTTACCCCTTCTGGAAAGTGGCGGTGAACCAGACGACTGGAAGAAGGAAACCTATTACCGGTATTGGATGCATATGGCTCATCATGATAACCCGGCTCATGTTGGTCTTCGGACAAAAACTCATAAACTCATTTTTTATTATGGTTGTAATTATGACGGAGGCTACCGCACGCCCCCGGGCTGGGAACTCTATGATCTCGTCAACGACCCTGCTGAAACAGTCAACATTTACGACGACATTGAAAACAGAGATCTTGTCACAGAGTTAAAAGCTCGGCTCGCGGACCTGCGGAAAAACATAGGTGATGATGGAACTCATTATCCTGAATGCGAAAGAATCCTGAAAAATTTCTGGGAGTACGATGAAACGGCTCGAAGCAACGCAATTCAAATTTCTCATGATTTTCTCAAACGCCGTCTAAGCGAACTTGCTCGCGGCGACAGGACACCAAAAACATACGTTGGAACGGATCATCAATAGGACTGCGACTCATTGCGATCGTATCCCAGCGAAGCATGAAAACCCGCATTGCAGTAGCCGCCTACGGCAACAGCGAAGACTCACTTCACACTCAACCGTGAAGAATGGATCTTGGCTGAGACACATCACAACAATCATCTTGGGCACAATCGAAAATGAAAAAACTGTTTAGTCTTCTTTTTCTTTTGTTTACGGCTCCTTCGATTGCCTGCTCGGAACCTCCTAATATTGTCTTGATTCTGGCAGATGACGTGAGCGCGGATATGTTTTCATGCTACGGACAAGCAGGCTCAGCACACACACCGAATATTGATAAAATTGCAACCAACGGAGTCTGTTTCCGAACGTGCTTTGCACCTGCAATTTGTGCACCGTCCCGCGCCTGCTTAATGACTGGAATCTACGGCAACAGGACAGGGGTTTTTCGAAATGACATGTGGGCATTTGATTCACGCGGAACTCTATTCATAGCGCAACAAAGTTGGGCAAAATTGCTTCATGATGCCGGTTATGCCACCGCTATCGCCGGCAAATGGCACTGCGGCGCAAAAGAGGCATGGGAAGACGTTGTCGGCTTTGATGAATATTGCCTCTGGGAAAGTCCAGGCAAAATCGAGTCTCACTTCGGTACAAACCCCATAACGACAGGCAAACGCGATGACATCACATTGCCTGATACCCGATATTGGTATCCATCAATGGTGCAAAATGGGAACTACGTTCCAGTAGATAAAAAAGACTTTGGTCCCGATAAGCGAGTTGATTTTCTACTTGACTTTATTGAGCGGAAGACGCGTGAGAAGCAGCCATTCATGGCCTATTGGCCAACGGTGATTCCACACGGCCCTTATTCCACAACGCCTGACCATGGTGACGTCCTAGATATTGAGCAGGAGAAACCTGATACGGCAGGAATGCAGCGTGATGAAAAGCTTAAAGTCATGAACCAATATGAAAAAGAGCGTCAGCAAAGATTTATTCATCTCATTGAGCATCTTGACAAACTGATTGGTAAATTGGTTTCCCGCACAAAGAAAATTGGCATCTATGACAACACATACTTCATTTTCTGTGCTGACAATGGGACAGCGGTGACAGCGAAAGATCGAGGTGTGGAACGCGGCGTCCATGTACCGTTCGTGGTCCAAGGACCAGGTATCAGAAAGCGTGGACTTACAGATGAGTTGACAGACTTTTCCGACATTGCTCCAACACTGCTCGACATGGCAGGGACTACCCCACCGACAGGCACCGTATTTGATGGGAAGAGCCTTTTGCCTTTCTTAACAGCAAAAACAGATACCCACCGCGAATGGATCTATGCCTACACAGGACCGGTGCAAGTTGTTCGGACGAAAACCCACCTTCTTGAGGCGGTTTCTCCATTCTATGGCAAACCGAGCGGGCGATTTTACTATACAAACAACTCCCGCTTTGGCCGAAACTATAAACGTGTTGACGATGAAGCTTCACATGCACAAGACCGCCGGAGATTAGAAGCAGTTATTGCGAACTTGCCTTCTCACCTCGAAAAAGAACATCCGTTCTGGACTTCAAAACTTGGAACAAGGTGGCTTCAGTCAAACAACATTGAGGAAACAGCCAAGAAACAACTTTACAATCACTCCGATTACTCATTCTACGACGAGACCGACTGAATCACTTGTCTACCATGCGAACAGTTGCCTTCCTTGCTGCCTTAGCACTAGCCTTCGTACTTCTAGAAAATACGAGAGCTGATGATCGTCCAAACATGATCTTTGTCATGAGTGACGATCAAGGCTGGGGTGATGTTGCCTACAACGGACATCCCATTTTAAAAACGCCCAATCTTGATGAAATGGCGGCGTCTGGAATCTGCTTTAATCGTTTCTATGCCGGTGCCTCCGTATGTAGCCCCACACGGGCATCATGCCTCACTGGACGCAACAACTGGAGAATGGGCATTAATGGCCCTCTGGCCGCTGATGAGGGACATCTCCCAGCAAGCGAAATCACGCTTGCAGAAGTTCTTGCGGAACATGGATACGCCACTGGTCATTTTGGAAAGTGGCATGTTGGTGGATTTGACACTGAGACAGCTGGTGCCCATGTCATGCCGCCGTGGAACGCAGGATTCCATGAGTGCTTTTCAACCCACAACGTCTTACGCACATTTAACCCCTACCAAAAGTTGGGGAAAGGAGGCATCAAAGCCTGCTACTGGCATAACGGACGTAATATTCCCCTCTCCGAGGCACAACAAGACACAACACTGCAAGGTGATGACGCTGCCATTGTCATGACTAAGGCAATCACCTTCATTCAGCAGCAACAACAATCAGACAAGCCCTTCCTTGCTCTTATATGGTTTCATAATGTGCATACACCACTTGGTAAAAACCCCGAACTTATGGCTCTTTACAGTGGCTGTACCGAGCAGGAACAGATTTACTTCAGCAATATTACTGCAGTTGATAAACAGATTGGCCGACTTCGTACCGCCTTGCGAGAATGTAATCTTGCCAAGAACACAATGGTCTGGTTCACGAGTGATAATGGCCCAAACCTGAAGGGTAGAAAGAACCCAAAGGGAGCCATCGCTCAAAATGGCAAGTTTGTTTATACAGCACTCGGGTCAACCGGAGCGTACCGCGGCTGGAAACGAGATTGCTACGAAGGGGGACTCCGCGTCCCTGGAATCCTCGAATGGCCTGCACAAATTAAGAAGCCACGGCGAATAGATTTTCCAGTAGTGACAAGCGATTACTTTCCAACCGCTCTGGCTGCAGTCGGGGTACCACTACCAAACGACCGGGCATACGACGGCATAAACTTATTGCCTATTATCGAGCGAGAAACGAACTATAAACGGCCACCAATCGGTTTTCACTGTAATGGCATGGAAGCATGGACGAGTACACCCTACAAAATAGTTCGATCCCTAAAGAATAAAAAGAAAGACAACTTGGACTGGGAACTCTACAACCTAGTCCAAGATCCATTCGAAGAGAACAATCTTGCTAGCAGCAAACCGGCTGTCGTTGAGCAAATGGCGGCAGAATTCGAGGAATGGGCTGCTGCTGTTCAGTCGGAACATCGTAAGAACTGAATTAAAAGACGAAAACCTTCATTATTCTAGAAAACATTTTCTGGAATACACGTTAATGAGGAAGTAGTCTTGCAAGAAAGGAAACTCCTGACCTCAAGGCGGCAAGAATGAGATTATATGAAGGACTACTAAGACGTTTCGATCTGCTTTTTCATCAAAAAGCTTACCCAACGCACAACGGAATTGACCTGGAAGTTCTTGAGCCACGACTAGCCCTCGATGGTCACGGCCTCACGCGTCCACAGCTAGAACAGACAACCGTCATTCGCATCGACAACTCACTTGGCCCGAATCCAATTACTTTCACCAAATCGGAACTGGTTGGCCAACAGACAAACAGTTTTGTCATTACTCAGGTACCGGATGGCTCGGTTGTTGAAAAATGGAACCACTCCACTTCAAGCTGGCATAATGTATCAAGTCCACCAACAACAAGTAGCCCAAGAGAGCTTTTGCAACTTCTTCAAAACAGATTAATTCAAAGCGGTGATCAACTGAGATGGAAACCAAGTTCAGCCAGCAGCCAATCGCAAAGTTTCTTTGAAGTTATTGGCTGGGATGACGGCAGCTTTACCCCTCCACCAAACCCTGCATTGCTACCTGGTGCCGTTGAAGATTTACGTGTCGCTTCTTATGCCGATGGTGAACTCACCGTCTCATGGAATTCACCTGCTTCAGGCGAATCGCCATCACGCTACTCGGTGACAACTGACAACGGTAGCACTACAAATATCACCATTACACCAGATACAACACTCGATTTTTCAAATCTTGAAAGTGGCGACTACACCTTTACTGTGAGCGCTATAAACGATCAGGGCCATGGTCCAGAAACCACAGCTACACAATCACTGCTCACGTTTTCTGGCTATGTGCAGGCTTTTCAGAACGTTTCACTCGAGCAAGGTGATCCAACTTTTGTTCGTCATGGCGCGCATACTGAAGCGGGAGCAGCTGCTATCGATCTCTACCGTATCGCAGTCGATGTCATGAAAGATCTTCCGAATAGCCATCCCTTTAGTTGGCGTGTTCAGGCAGGCATTCACGGAACTTTCTGGACAACTGTCCTGCAACTTAAACAGGGAATGATTGACAAGAACTTCATGACTGTGGAAGAAGCAGACGAGGCATTTTCTTCATGGGAAGTTGTTCTGAATAACTGTAACCATTGGGTTAAACTGTGGTCCGAGGCTCAGGGAACAGACCCCAGTACACCAACGCCAAACTTTAGTGTTGTATTCATTGCATGGCATCGCCTCTATATTCAATCTTTTGAAAAGGTTGTCCGACAGATACTCATTAACGAAAAGGCAAAACCTGACTCTTTATTTGCCGCCGAACTTGCCGATGCAGATGTCGAAACCTGGGCACTGCCGTACTGGGACTATCGCACTCCTGCATCGAGTGCTCTTCCCCAAGGCTTTCGCGATCCGTCTCATAACGAACGACCCAATGCGCTCTACACAGACATTCGTGGGGCTGACATTAATGCCGGTGTGCCGCTGAGTGAAACACGCATGCCTGATGGGGACCTGGGGATTGTTCCAGTCCCTGGAAATAATTACGAGGAGGGAATAGATGTTTCCGCATACTTCAATCAGAGCGTTGCTCTTCAGCAATCGCAAACTTTATTTACACAGTTTAATTCTCTAGCTGAGCTTTCTCCTCACGCCGTAGCACATGATGTCATCGGTGGGATGTCTGACGAGGCTCTACCTCGGATCTCAAATTGGATAAAAATGGTGGATCTCGCTCGAGACGATAATGTCTTAAATCTCTGGAGCAACCACACCATTCCATCAAATGCAGGCCCTGAGCTCAGAAATGCAATCACAGAAGGTAGCTATACCAACGTCTATGAATTTATTGTTGACAAGCATCAGACAGATCCATCAGCGATTACTGACCTTATTGACAAATCTGAGTACCTCCAACAATTCTTTGGAGTGAGGTCCAGTATTGCACCTTCACTGATTGGCTGGGTGCCAACAGCTGGGCTTGATCCCATTTTCTTCCTCCACCATGGTTATGTCGATAAATTGTGGACCGAATACAACAGCCTGCCAACATCTGCGTATCTGCAAGAAAGCGTCCTTGATATCGCCGGCTGGAACTTCACTTTCTGGGAACCTGATAACAATGGTGAACCTGCCCTCACCACCTATTCTACCTGGAAAAATGCCGACTACCTTGCAGAGGGTGAAGCAAATATCACATCGAACAAGGTTCTCCAAGCCTGTTACTATCCATCCTATGTATATGACACAGTCGTACCAACGAACGTGAACCGGGAACCACTGCCAAAGACATCTAATGGAGCGCTTGCGCTGCTCGAAAACCCGGCTTTTGCTCCTAAATTGAACGTCATCCACCCGGACGCTGATACCTCCACTCCAGGCG
>CBFIHW010000009.1:12808-40521 GCA_965662325.1 uncultured Pirellulales bacterium
TTGCGCTGCTCGAAAACCCGGCTTTTGCTCCTAAATTGAACGTCATCCACCCGGACGCTGATACCTCCACTCCAGGCAACCAAAACACTATTACCGATCTCGCATTCCAAGTCATTGATCTTGAACTTCCTTTGTCCGCAGGCTTGATCAACGAACTCACTACCCCTCAAACAGATCCAGAGAATATTCGTGTCGCCGTTGAAATGGTCCTGAACACTCCGATGAATGTTTCGGAGAATATCGGTGTTGCCGTCGGAGCGAAAGACTTTCTGGCCAAGAATGCAACTCAAATTCAGAGCTACTGGGACAGCTGGAACAAAGATGGCGGAACTGGCAATCGTGATGGCGTATTTGACCCCGGTGAAGGTTTTGCTCTTACCGATCTTGCAGACATAGAAATGGACCGGGGTAAATCAATCAGAACCATGAACAACCTGGCACTCGCACGTTTCAACCCACTTGCCATGTCAAGTAATGCGATGCCTGGAATGGTTATGACAACCCATTACTCAGCCGATGTTTCATTCCCAACGAGCCAGCAATTTGCACTCAACCTCGACATCATTCGGCAAGATTCACAGATTGGCATAATGGTTCTTTCTGCAGCACCGACGAGCACTGCTAGCCAGGACACGACGCTTTCAGAGATTTCATCATCACTCCATCAGAATATTACCGTTGGGGATATCGCCGGTAACGTCGATGCCTTGAGATATCTCGAGGATAATCCAGCGATCATTTCTAATCCTGCTGCACTTGTAAACATCGACGTATGGGCAGATACGCATGCACCAAATGCATCAACCTATTATGACCGTGCTGTTGATCTTGCCTTCGTCTACCTTGCAACAAATCCAGACCTTGCCTTGGAGCATATAGACAATCCACTTAGCGCCCTTCAACAATACCTTGACACTGGTTTGAGTAATGGGCGGTCACTCGACGGATGGATGAGAACAGCGGCAGATTCATACAAGGTCGGCGAAGCTTTTGAATCAGACTTTGCTAAAGCGAGGGATTATGTCTTCGGGACCCTGAACCAAGTATAAAACAGAATGACCCTGCCTCAACGCAGCGTGCTCTTGTGCTAGTAACACCGGCGGCGGCAAAAACAGGCACTCATGGTTACTACTAAGAAACGACGTTGCTACAAAAAAAACGACACCTCTTCCGCTCCCTCACTTTTTGCGGTTTTTTTTCGACTTCCTGGCTCGCCCTTGATGCTCCAAAGCTTCGAGTTCGGTCTGTTGTCCCATGTCACTGCAACATTCCATCCAACGCGATAATTCTTGCTTTAGCTGGGCCTTACACTGTGCATACTGAGGATCATTCGCGAGATTATGCCACTCGTATGGATCTTCCGTAATTGCATAAAACTCTTCCGCCGGCCGATTTTCGTACCGATTTATTTTTTCGGCAGCGGTAGCATCACCATCCACTGCTTTTTGACGCCAGGATTTAAAGATTGCTGAGTTTGTGCACGCATTTTGAAAGGTAACCTCTGGCGTAAAATTCAAGATGTATTTGTATTTTTCTGATCGAACCGAACGAATGCCAAAAAACGGAGACCCCTTATTTATTCCTCGAGTCGTCATTTCACCAAACACAAAACGCTTGTGAACATTCATTTCACCAGTTAGCACGGGAACAAAGCTCATACCATCGATACCAGCCTCTGGACTTCCTCCCGCCGCATCGATAAAGGTTGGTGCAATATCGACGTACTCAACCATGGCATCTGTAACTGAGCCTGCCTTCACCCGGCCAGGCCATCGGACAATACAAGCACTCTGCAGGCCAGTGTCATAGCAGGTCCATTTGCCGAATGGAAAACTTGACCCCTGCTCGCTCACTACCACAACCATGGTGTTGTCTGCGATTCCATGCTTGTCTAACAACGCAAGTAATGCACCGACCTGCCCGTCGAAATAGGTGATCTCCGCCAGGTAACTAACCATATTCTCACGAGTTTCGCTAGTATCCACGAAGTAGGGTGGCAACGTAATCGTCGATGAATCGTATTGTGAGGGATCACCTTTATTCCATGGCGAATGAGGCTCGTTCGAGCATGCGAAAAGACAGAATGGCGTTCCGTCATGACTCGATTCGCTCAAAAGTTGATCGATAGCTTTGACGTCAGGATTACTTTTCCCTGAATACTCAAAAGGAAAAGCGGTTTTGGGACCAATGTGTGTCTTACCGCTGAGATGGACTCGATAACCAAGCGGCTGCAAGTAGTGAGCAATACTCTTCGTGCCATCTTTCACGAACGTATGATTTGGGTAGGCACCACTCTTTACTGGATAAATACCTGTATAGATGGCATGTCGTGTCGGTGAACACATTGGTGCTTGCTGAAAACAGTGCGTGAACCGCATACCCTGTTTTGCCAGAGAATCAATGTTCGGCGTGAGTGCCTGCCCACCATAACAACCGATATCACGAAATGTACAATCGTCAGCAATTACAAAAAGGAAGTTAGGCCTTAAATCAGTTTGACCCGCACCTCTCGAGTGAGTGATGGAAAAGCCATTAAAAAAAAGTATGGCTAAAGATAAAACAATCTGGGACTTGTGGCTTACCAACGTCATAGATTTTTTCCTGAGACGGTTATTTGGAAATTACGGGAACATCTATTCGATGCACCTGTATAACGCACAAACCAGATTTATCAGCAGATCCACATTGTGATACTTTAGTTGCAGAGTGTCTTCACCTGAATGAATCTAGAACTCGTGCTACCTAAAGAGTTCACTACCTGCTGAATAAGGCGGACGGGGTGGGATTTGAACCCACGAGACGCTTTCACGTCTGCCGGTTTTCAAGACCGGTGCATTCAACCGCTCTGCCACCCGTCCGAATGACACATCTGCCGAAATACCATCTCAGGTACCTAACAGTCTACATCGCTTCGCGCCCGAGCCACAGTGGCAACCTTTGACGACCGTACTTCCCTACTTTACAGTATGAAAAATTCAAAAACTCGAGGAGAATCTTGATGGGTGGTATCAGCAACCGCATGAAGGAAGTCAAGCGCCGACGTCATCGGCGCAAGAAGGTTACAAAGTTTGAGGGCAAATTGGCGAAGGCGACGACCAGTGAAAAACAGGTCATTGCAGAAAAACTTCGTAAAATGACACCTGGATGTGAAGACCTGATTGTACGTCTTGGCATTGAGGACGGCAAAGCATAATTCACGCCAAAGTTTCTTTCAGGCTGGCGAACGGTTGTAAGACCGTTCAGTCTGCCCTCTTGCTAAAAAGAAACTCGTCATGATCAAAGTCAACAGTCACGTGATCACCTTCCGTAAACTCACCACCCAGTAACTCTTTGGCCAACTCATTCTGCAACTGCTGCTGAATGACTCGTTTCAATGGTCTCGCACCATATACCGGGTCGTACCCCAAACGAGCAATTTCATCGACAACGGACCGTCGACACTCGAGTCTGATACCGACTTTGTGAGCCTGCTTCACAAGCTGTTCCAATTGAAGTGACACAATGCGGTGAATGTGTTGCTCATCAAGTGGATGAAAAATAATGGTTTCATCAATACGATTCAGGAATTCTGGGAGAAACCGTGTTGCGAGCGACTCGTGGACAGCCTCACGAATCTCTTGGTCGCTCCCCTTTTCTTTTGTTATCTCCTGAATCAACTGACTCCCTACGTTGCTCGTCATAACCACAAGAGTATTGGTGAAGTCAACGGTGTGGCCAAGACTATCTGTGAGTCGTCCATCATCAAGTACCTGAAGCAGTACATTAAAGACATCGCGATGTGCCTTTTCAATTTCATCAAGTAACACAACCGAGTAGGGGCGACGACGCACGGCTTCAGTCAGTCGCCCACCCTCTTCATAGCCAACATAACCAGGTGGAGCACCGATCAACCTCGCGACCGTATGCTTCTCCATGTATTCACTCATATCGATTCGCACCATCGCGTTTTCATCGTCAAAAAGCACCTCGGCCAGAGCCTTGCATAGCTCTGTTTTCCCAACGCCTGTCGGCCCAAGGAAAATAAAGGAACCAATCGGGCGATTGGGATCCTGCAGGCCTGAACGACTTCGCCGGACCGCGTTACTCACAGCCTCAACTGCCTCGTCCTGACCAACCACGCGCTGGTGAAGCCGGTCTTCGAGCACAAGTAGTTTTGCCCGCTCGGTTTCAACAAGCCTCGTAACTGGAATACCGGTCCATGAGCTGACGACCTCTGCAATTTCTTCGGGACCAACCGACCTGCGAAGTAACCGCTTGGCTGGTTTCGATTCTACCGAAGACCCCTTCTCAGCCGCTTCTTTTTCAGCCTCTTCCTGTTCGAGCCGTTCTGCGAGTTGCTTTTTGGCTACATCGAGTTCGTAGAGCTGTTGATACATTTCCTCACTGACCGACTGACCGAGTGACTGCCGCTCGTTCACTTGCAGATTCACCTTATCGAAGGCGAGCTGCGCCTCCTCTAGCTTCTGCCGCAGTTCCTGCGCACTGCCGACTCCCGACTTTTCTGCCTCCCACTGTTCACGAAGACTTGCTAATTTCCTGCGAAGTTCTGCGGCCTCGGCTTCGATTTCAACAAGTCGGTCCTTTGCATGCGACTCCGTCTCTTCAGCAAGCTGCCGGCCGGCTAGCTCAAGTTGTACAAGGCGTCGCTGCACTTCATCAATTTCACTTGGAACACTTTGCAACTCCATGGCAATACGACTCGTTGCTTCGTCCATCAAGTCGATTGCCTTATCTGGCAGAAACCGGTCCGCTATATATCGATGGGATAACTCCGCAGCAGCCACAAGTGCTGAGTCATTAATTTTGACACCCTTGTGATGAGCTTCATATCGCGGCTTCAGGCCTCTTAAAATTGCTATCGTATCCTCGACAGAAGGCTCTCCCACAAACACCGGCTGAAATCGTCGCTCGAGCGCTGCATCTTTCTCTATATGCTTACGATATTCATCAAGGGTTGTTGCGCCGATGCATCGCAGTTCGCCGCGTGCAAGCGCCGGTTTGAGCAGATTCGCTGCGTCGGACCCACCCTCAGCAGCACCGGCGCCAATCACCGTATGGAGTTCATCGATAAAAAGAATGACATCGCCAGCTGCTGATTCAACCTCACGCAAAATTGCCTTGAGTCTGTCTTCAAACTCGCCCCGATATTTTGTGCCAGCAATGAGCGCACCGAGGTCAAGAGCGACAACACGCCGATTCCGCAGGGTCTCAGGAACGTCGGATTGCACAATCCGTACGGCAAGTCCCTCAGCAATGGCTGTTTTCCCGACACCCGGCTCACCAATCAACACTGGATTGTTCTTCGTTCTTCGTGACAACACCTGAATAACCCGACGAATCTCTGAATCTCGGCCAATGACTGGATCCAACTTTCCCTGGCTTGCCCGCTGCACAAGATCTATTCCGTATTTTTCAAGTGCCTGAAACTTCTCTTCGGGACTCTGGTCAGTGACGCGTGAACTGCCACGCACAGCCTGCAACCCGGCCAACAACTCTTTCTCAGTTACCGCTGCAAGCTTCAGTACATTCTGTGCCTTTGATGGTGCCTTGGAGAGTGCGATGAGCAGATGATCCGTCGATACAAAATCATCTTTCATTGTCCCCGACTCGGCTGTTGCGATTTCGAAAACCTTAACAAGCTCCTGATCGGGCTGTGGCTGTGCTCCACCAGCAACTTTTGGAAGGTGCGAAAGTTCCGCTTCGATGATTCGTTCGAGATGCCCTCGGTCAACACCAATCTTTTCAAGCAAAGGACGCACGATGCCTTCTTGCTCAGAAAGGAGTGCGAATAACAGATGCACGGGCGTCGTCTGAGGATTGCCACGGTCTGCAGCCAGATCAACTGCCCGCTGGACGGCTTCCTGTGCCTTAATTGTAAATTTATCAAACCGAAATGCCATCAGATCATTCCTTTCAAACTGCTTTTGCGCGCAGCAACGCTCTCACCAGTCTTTCCAGATTGCACATCTCCTGCAACTGCCAACCGGAGGCGCCGCGCTGGGCACCTCCGGCGACAAGGCTTATTCGTCGTCTTGCTTGACTTCAAACTCGGCATCAATGGTATCGTCCGCAGCTGCTGCGGCACCGGCTGGCTCACTGCCTGCCGGGTCACCCCCAGAAGCATCCGCCGCCTGAGATTCATACAACACTTTTGAAAGTGCATGAGAAGCCTGCTCAAGCGCATCGTGCGCTGATTGGACAGCATCAGCATCTTCACCTTTTGCAGTTTCACGAGCTTTCGCGATCGCTGCCTCGAGTGGAGCTTTGTCAGCATCCGTTAACTTCTCATCGTTTTCTTTAATCAGCTTCTCGGTCTGAAAACACAGCGCCTCAGAACGATTTCGTACTTCAGCCAACCGTTGCTTCTGCTTATCCTCTTCAGCGTGCAACTCTGCGTCCTTACGCATTTTCTCAATCTCTTCTTCATTGAGACCACTCGATTGCTCAATCGTGACGGACTGTTCCTTATTTGACCCAAGATCTTTGGCATTCACCGATAGAATACCGTTGGCATCAATATCGAATTTCACTTCGATCTGCGGAGTACCACGAGGTGCGGCAGGAATCCCTTCAAGATTGAACTGACCAAGCAGACGGTTGTCTTTTGCCATCGATCGCTCACCTTGATAAACACTGACCGTCACAGCCGTCTGGTTGTCAGCTGCCGTACTAAAGACCTGTTTTCGCTCAGTTGGCACTGTGGTATTTCGTTCGACCAGCTTTGTGAATAATCCGCCTTCTGTTTCAATACCAAGGCTCAGTGGCGTCACATCGAGCAGAAGTACGTCCTGAACGTCACCGGCCAACACACCTCCCTGAATCGCAGCACCGAGAGCGACGACTTCATCTGGATTCACACCCTTGTGCGGTTCCTTACCAAACACACTCTTCACAAGTTCCTGAACCTTAGGGATTCGTGTCGAACCGCCAACGAGAACAACCTCATCAATGTCTTTCGCGTCAAGCTTGGCATCCTTAAGCGCCTGAAGAACAGGGCCTCGGCATCTCTCAACAAGTCCATCACACATTTCCTCAAACTGTGACCGTGTTATGGTCATCTGAAGATGCTTTGGTCCGGAGGCATCTGCCGTAATAAACGGCAGATTAATGTCGCTACTTTGCGCTGAACTCAATTCTTTCTTCGCTTTTTCACACGCTTCCTGCAGTCGTTGCAATGCCATGGTGTCGTCCCGTAGATCGATACCCTGTTCTTTCTTGAACTGGTCAGCAACGTGATTGATGAGCGTTTGGTCGAAGTCGTCACCACCAAGGTGCGTATCACCATTGGTACTAATTACACGAAACACTCCATCGGCCACTTCAAGAACGGAAACGTCGAACGTTCCACCACCAAGGTCAAAAACAGCGATTTTTTCCTGGCTCTTGCTCTCAAGGCCGTAAGCCAGTGCAGCTGCAGTTGGCTCATTGATAATTCGCATGACCTCAAGGCCAGAAATCTGCCCAGCGTCTTTCGTGGCCTGTCGCTGTGCGTCGTTAAAGTAGGCCGGCACCGTAATGACTGCCTTGTTGACCTTATGGCCAAGATAGCTTTCTGCCGACTCTTTGAGCGACCGCAGCACCGTGGCGGAAATTTCTGGTGGCGTAAATTCCTTATCGCCAACCTTCACCTTGACGTAATCTTCTGGTCCACCAACAACGTCATAAGGCACAATTTTTTCTTCACTCGCCACCTCGTTGTGACGACGGCCCATGAATCGCTTAATTGAATAAATTGTTCGCGTTGGGTTCGTCACTGCTTGCCGCCGTGCAATATCACCAACGAGTGTTTCACCTTTGTCATTAAAGGCGACAACACTTGGAGTGAGGCGGTTGCCCTCTTTATTTGCGATGACCTTTGGTTCTTTGCCTTCCATGACTGCGACAACTGAATTTGTTGTTCCCAAATCGATACCGATTATTTTTTCGCCTTGTTTTGTTGCCATGTTTTGTGTTCCTCCTTCGATGTCCGTACTTCTCTATTTTTTTGGATGACCGTGCACCATTTTCCCTTGTCCGGGAGCCGGTCAACTGCATCTCCGGGCCCGGTTTTGTCGGTCTGCCCTAGCCATTCAAGAAGATTGCAAAGCCCGTGCCATAGCGTCCAAAGACTGGTTTATGCCTCCTCAATTCCAAGAATTGAATAAAACAGCGTATTTACGGGAAGAAATCAGACGGTAGAGTTGAGAATACGTAGTTGTTACCTCCCAGAGACTGCCATTTTGACGGGCTCACTTGTCGAGCCGGGATTCTTGAAATCTGCAACAACGGAGTGGCATCACCCGACTGTCCTGTCAGGTATGGTGTGAACACGACCCTGTTATTTTTTCGGTTCGAGAAGTGAACAGCATGGCATCACGCAAGACCAAAGTGTCCCGCAAAAAGACAACAAAAAGGAAGCCTGGTCTGACGACCTTGCGCAAACGGATCGATACGATTGATCATGAACTTGTTGCTCTCATGAATCAGCGGGCTGATGTGGCGAGAGAGATTGGACACATCAAATCGGCAAGCGGTGAACTTACGTACGATCCATCGCGAGAAGAACTTGTCCTCGACCGGGTAGCTGAAGCGAATGAAGGACCACTTGCAGACGACAGTCTGAAATCCATCTTTCGTGAATTGATCTCTGGTTCTCGGGCTATTGAACAGCACCTAAGGGTCGCCCACCTTGGTCCTGCCTGGACATACAGTCACCTTGCTGCTCTCCATCGTTTTGGGAATGCGGTCGAATTCGTTCCGGTATCAAGCATTTCGGCGGCATTTGAGGAAGTGCAGGCTGGTCATTCTCACTACGGTGTCGTCCCATTAGAAAACTCAACCGACGGCCGGATTGCTGACACACTCGATAACCTGGCCCGCATGCCGGTCAAAATATGTGCCGAAGTACCATTGCGTATACACCACAATCTACTCGCTGCCTGCGAACGCCATGACGTGAAGAAGGTCTACAGTCGACCACAGGCACTCTCACAGTGCCGCAACTGGCTCGCACGGCATCTGCCTGATGCTCAGTTGATCGAGGTTACCAGCACAAGCGCTGCAGCCGAGAAAGCATCCCGTGAGTCCAAGGCTGCCGCAATAGCGAGTCGTCAAGCGGGCATTCACCACAGCTTGTCCATTCTGGCTGAAAATATTGAGGATATTGCTGGCAACACCACCCGTTTTGCTGTTATCGGCCATGCCGACGCCAAACGAACCGGCCGTGACAAGACAGCCTTGATGTTTGAAATCAAACATCGTCCAGGTGGACTTGCTGACGCGTTGGCTATACCCAAGCGGCAGAAACTCAATCTGACGTGGATCGAATCGTTTCCTCTGCCAGGCGAGAAACGGGGTTACATCTTCTTTGTTGAACTTGAGGGTCACCGTGATGATCTTCGCGTACGTCGGGCGATCGCATCCCTCGAAAAGCGTTGTACCCGAGTCGCCATCCTCGGCAGCTATGCAGGTGCAAGTCTGGTTGGTTAACACGCTGGTTCAGGTGCTGACTAAATTCAAAAACTCGAGGCTTCGACCGGTGTCTAGTGCATGTCGTGTTTTCGCACTACACTGCTCCGTGAAACCCCGAGAACATTGATAGAAACAAAAGTAAGGAGTGAAAATGGCCACCCGTCGCCGGATTGTTGCTGGAAATTGGAAGATGAATCTTGACCGTGCAGGAGCGGTTGCGCTCGCTCAAGGTGTGGCTACTGGTGCTCACTCCTGTGAGGGTTGCAACCTAATTCTCTGCCCACCGTCGATTTATCTCGATGCAGTTGCTGCAGCGCTTGACGTGTCAGATGGCGTAAGTCCGTCTGGTGTTGCTCTTGGCGGCCAGAATCTTCATGACCAACCCAAGGGTGCCTTTACAGGTGAAATCGCTCCGGCAATGCTCGTCGATATCGGTTGCAAATTCTGCATAGTAGGACACTCTGAACGCCGAACACTCTTTGGCGAGACAGACAGTATCGTTAATACAAAAGCCAAAGCGGTCCTCGCTGCGGGTCTCACACCGATTATTTGCGTCGGTGAAACTCTCGAAGAACGTGAAGAGGGTCGAACAGCTGCAGTTGTCACAGAACAGATTTCCGGCTCACTTGCTGGGCTCAGTGCGGCGGACCTTGCCACATCGATCATTGCCTACGAACCTGTCTGGGCTATCGGTACAGGAAAGGTCGCAACGCCTGAACAGGCCCAGGAAGTCCACGCCCTGATCCGTCAACAGCTGGAGGAACGTAGTGATGCAGCGACTGCCAGCCAGGTGGTAATCCAGTATGGCGGCAGCGTAAAACCCGATAATGCCGGGGTTCTGGCGGCACAGCCCGATATTGATGGTGCACTTGTTGGAGGGGCGAGCCTCAAAGCTGACGACTTTCTGGCTATTGCCGAACAATTTGCTCACGCCAGCTAATTCGAACCATCGGGATAGCCCCAAATGGCTGCGCACGATACATTGACATTTAAATAACTGACCTCGGCCGCTTGACTGTTTTTGGAGAATTCATTCGCAATGTTGATGTTCGTTCGCTTTTTTCTTGGATTCATGCTCGTCGCCACGTCAGTTTTTCTCATTCTGCTGGTGCTCATCCAGCGTGGACGTGGAGGTGGACTTGCTGGTGCTCTCGGCGGAATGGGTGGCCAAAGTGCATTCGGCACCAAAGCTGGTGACTTGTTCACCAAAATCACAATTGGTGTTGCAACATTTTGGATTTTACTCTGCATTCTCTCCATTAACGTGCTCGGTACACAGCAGTCGCTCTTCAGCACAAATCTTGGTGCGGCGGCACCAGAATCGATGGAAGGTCTTGGCACAACCGAAGCGATTCCATCGGACCTTGCTCCGGAGCCTGGCAGTGATTCTTCAGAGACTCCGGCTGATACAGGCGGATCTGAAACCAGCGAGTCTGCAACGACCACCACTTCTGATGACACGACTTCTTCTGATCCAGCGGAACCGATAAACGAGTCGCAGCTTGAAACTTCGACTGAAACGTCTCCGTCAACTGAGAAGTCGGCTGAGTAAACCTGGAGAACTACCATGGCCCGCAGCATGACCGGATGCGGCGAAGGGTTTGCCGATAATCAGGGCGTCGCCTGCAGGGTCGAGATTCGCAGTGTCAATCACCGCCATCTCAAATGTAGCATCCGCACACGCGAAGGTTTTCATCTTCTCGAGCCACGGCTTGAAGGACTGATCCGCGAACGCATCAAACGAGGGAGTCTTCAAATATCCCTTGAAATAAGTGGCTCTGCTGTTCCGACGGGTCGTCGGCTTGATCAGAATCAACTCGGCGCATATCTCGACGATTGGGAGTCTTTCTGTGATCGACGCGGCATCTCGACACCGCCGACGATCGATCCACTTCTAGGTCTTCCTGGCGTCTTGCTCGATGCACCACCAGATGCATCGGCTGTTGAAGCAACATGGCCTGTTGTTGCCGCTGCCACTTCGGCTGCGGTAAGTCAGCTTGACACCATGAGGCAATCCGAAGGGGCAGCGCTGGTTACTGATCTTGAGCAAGCCTGTGTTTCAATCGGGGAACTGGTGCAGCAGATTCGTAAACGTGTACCAGAAGTCGTTGCCGAACATCGGCAAAAACTTCTTGACCGTGTGGCAAAGGTTTTGGAAACACACCACGCCCGCTTGGACGACAACGACGTCATTCGTGAGGTCGCACTCATTGCTGATCGATCTGACATTTCAGAAGAACTTGTTCGGTTAGAAAGCCATGTTGAGCAATTCCGGAATCTTCTGGGCGACACCGCGCCGGGGCGTAGTCTTGATTTTCTGGCTCAGGAACTTGGCCGTGAGGCGAATACCATCGGGTCAAAATCAGTTGATGTCGCCATCGCCCATGCAGTCGTTGATCTCAAGTCGCAGGTGGAAAGAATCCGCGAACAGGCCGCCAACATCGAATAGTTTCTCACCAAGAAATACCCGCTTTACCGAGGGGCCACTTTCCAAGGCTAGTCATAGTGGGGTAGAACATGACGATGAGTCAAACTGAAGGTCAACTCGTGGTTCTCTCTGGCCCCTCTGGCGTTGGGAAATCTACGCTCCTTCGGCGCCTCCTTACCGACTTCTCGGCTCTCATTCCAAGTATCTCCGCGACAACGCGGCCACCACGTACGGGAGAAACGCCTGGCGTCGACTACCATTTCCTGTCCGCCGAAGAGTTTGATAGTCGCAGAAATGAAGGCAGATTTATTGAGTGTTGTCGGGTCTATGGCCGCGAATATTGGTATGGAACACTGGAAGATGAGGTCACACCTCGCCTCACGCATGGGAAATGGGTTATTCTTGAGATAGATGTCGAGGGTACCCTTTCTATCTTGGAACGGTATCCTCAAGCGGTAACAATCTTCGTTGAGCCTTCTGACCCTGCACATCTCGAAGAACGCCTTCGAGGCCGTGGGACTGAAAGCCCTGATGCAATTAAGCGGAGATTAGAAGTCGCTCACCGTGAACTGCGTCAGTCTGGACATTACCGACACCGGGTCGTTAATGATTCGGTAGAAGACGCTCTAAACAATATAAAAGCAATCCTCACAGAAGCTGGTTTTTCAAATGACTCAACAGAAACAGCTTCCGCCCAATAACCCATACCTTTTCAATTAGCCTCACAGAAAGCAATCTCGACATGATCGACGACCTCCGTGAAGAAGAAATCGTGAACAAAGTTGGTGGACGCTTCAAACTGTCAACACTCATACAAAAACGTCTTGTCGCTCTCAACGCTGGTGGTCGCCCACTTGTAGATATCGACAGTAATGACAAGATGCAGATTGTTATCGAGGAAATTAAGCAGGACAAAATTTTCCTAGATACATCAATGAACCTCCGAATTACTGGGGAATCGCCGGAAGCTGGAGCACCAATCGACTTCGACGCCAGTTTTTAATCAGAGCTTTTGCCGCTGATGTGTCTGCTAGGTACCCTCTGAAGCACCGGACCTTCTAACTGCTTCTCTTGTTGATGGAATATGTTGTGTCGAATCCACTTGCAGACCGCGAAATCGTCATTGCCGTCGGAGGTGGCATCGCGGCGTACAAAGTGGCAGCGCTTGCAAGCGGACTTGTCCAGCGTTCTGCACATGTTTCGGTTGTCATGACAGACAACTCGCAGAACTTCATAGGCGAGGCAACGTTCGCTGCACTCACCGGCCGGCCTGTTGCTTCCCGCAGTTTTGACCCAGCGAATTTCCCTTTAGGTGCACATATTGAACTTGCGGAACGCGCCGAGTTGATCGTCGTTGCGCCGGCCACGGCAGACATTCTGGCAAAGGCGGCCACTGGTCTCGCCGACGACCTTCTCTCAACACTCCTTCTGTGTGCCAGATGCCCCATATTCATGGCTCCCGCCATGAACTCGACCATGTGGGAGAAAGCTGCGGTCCAGAGGAACATCTCTCAACTGACACATGATGGTATCGGCTTCATACAGCCAACATCAGGCTGGCTTTCCTGTCGCCAAAACGGCACCGGTCGCATGGCAGAACCTGAAACAATTCTAGCCACCATTGAAACTGCCTTTGGCACTTCGTAATGGGCTCACGTCACAAAAAAAAATGGCTCATATACTCATTACCGCCGGCCCTACTCGTGCCTACATCGATGACATCCGATTCTTGACAAATGCGTCAAGTGGCCGCATGGCAGCCGCTCTCGCAACAGCTGCCATTGATAAAGGACATACCGTGAGCATCGTAAGCGGGCCAGTGAGTGTGCCATATCCAACGGAAGCCCGAGTCACCTCAGTTATTACAACCGGCGATATGCTGAAGAAATCACTCACCCTGTTACCTCGCGTTGATGGCGTAATTGCAACAGCGGCACCTTGCGATTTCGAACCGAAACATCGCGAAAGTGGAAAGCTTCCGCGACAGCGTGGCCTTGTACTTGATCTCAAGCCAACTCGTGACATCATCGCAACACTGGCAAGGCAGGCCAGACCTTCTCAATGGATGGTTGCTTTCGCACTCGAGCCAGATGGTGACCCGGCGAGGGCCCTGAAGAAAATCACTGCAAAAAAATGTGACCTCATTGTCTTAAATGATCTAACGGCACTAGACACCACAACAACTGCCGTCACAGTCTATGACCATGCCCACCAGCTGGTGGGACAGCAGGCAGGCACAAAAGCAGCAGTCGCTCGCTGGCTGCTGAAACTGATAGGGTCCCACTCGGGAAAAGCTGAATTGAGCAGTTAAGCGACTCGGTCTCAGTTCCTCTGCTATGCTTACCGTGAGTTGGCATACGCCACTTTGTAGTTCCTCACCACTGTCCCCTTTTGCGCAGTACTGACGTGATTAAAGTTGCTATCCTCGGCGCCACAGGATATACGGCGCTCGAATCGATCAAACATCTCCTCCGACACCCAAACGTCGAAATCGTCACGGTGACAAGCCGACAAGAGGGGAATACACCTGTCTCGAGTGTGCATCCAAGTCTGGTCGGACGGCTTGAACTGCCCCTTGAAGACCTAAAGCCCGAAGAGATTGCACAGCGAGCAGATGTTGTTTTCTGCTGCCTGCCACATTGTGCGAGTGCGTCGGTGGTTCCAGCACTCATCGACGCTGGAGCCAAGGTAATCGACCTCAGCGCAGATTATCGACTGGACGACGCTCAAACGTACCAGGAGTGGTACGGCCAAGCCCACCTCGACAGCGACCGTCTTGGCACAACCGTGTACGGCCTTCCCGAGTTATTTCGCTCGCAGATTGCCAACTCTGCTCTCGTTGCCAACCCTGGCTGCTACGCCACGGCAGCCATTCTCCCCCTTGCTCCTCTGATTAAAGCTGGACTCATCGAGGACAGTGACATTATCATCGATGCCAAAAGTGGCGTGAGTGGAGCTGGCCGCAACCCAAAACTCATGGCCCATTTTCCTGAGTGCAACGAGAGCCTTTCACCATATAACGTGGGTCGTCATCGACATACACCGGAGATTGAACAGATCATTGCCCGGCATGCGACAACGACGCCAGAAGTGATTTTCACGCCACAACTCGCACCAATGGATCGTGGGATTCTTGCTACTATCTATGCAAAACCGGCATCAGGAGTCACCGAGAAACATATTGACGACGCATGGCAGCAGGCCTATGGAGAAGAACATTTTGTGCGGCTTGTCGACCATCTGCCCGGCACGAAAGACACCGTTGACACGAACTTCTGCGACCTGACGGCTCGACTGGTCCGAGGTCGATTGATTCTCATTTCCTGCCTCGACAACCTGGTGAAAGGTGCTGCCGGCGCAGCCGTACAAAACCTGAACTGCATGCATGCCCTACCAGAAACAACAGGCCTGCTCTAACCCTTTACCCTCTATTCGCAAACTGCCGATGGCTCCTCCTGAAACACCGTTCCGCGGCCCAATTCCCCCGCTCCCCAAAGGATTTCAGGTCTCCGGATTACATGCCGGCCTGAAACGCAATCCGACCCGAGAAGATATTTCTCTCATTGTCTCTGACAGGCCGGCCACAGCAGCAGGTGTCTACACTCAGAATCTTGTGTTTGCAGCACCTGTGGCTTTTGATCGAGATCGCACTCCGGGCACCGGCTTTCGTGGTGTTGTCGTTAATTCTGGAAACGCAAACGCATGCACGGGCACACAAGGCGAATCTGATACCGCGACCATGGCAACCCTGACTGCCGAAGCAATTGGAAGCCTCGAGAGCAGTGTCCTTGTACTTTCGACGGGCATTATTGGTGAATTTCTTCCAATGGAGACCATTGAGACAGGGATTCGCACTGCAGCCAATCAGTTAGCGGCAGATGAAGACAGTGTCATGCGGGCAGCGCGAGGATTCATGACAACAGATACCCGTCCGAAACTTGCCGGGGAAGCATTCGGAAAAGCTCCCTCGGGAGACAAGTATCGGATGCTCGGTATTGGCAAAGGCGCTGCCATGATTGGACCAAAACTCGCAACCATGCTTGGTCTCATTGTGACCGACGCTGCGATTACTCCTGAGGATGCACAGCGTCTCCTTTTTCAAGCGACAGATCTTTCCTTCAACTGTGTGAGCGTTGATGGTCACATGAGCACCAACGATACTGTCCTGCTCCTTGCCAATGGTGCGGCCGGAGAAGAACCCCTCACGGGAAATAAACTCGAGGCATTGGAAGCTGCATTAATGAACACGTGTGATGCGCTCGCCCGAGAGATCGCGGACGATGGAGAAGGAGCAACTCATGTGATCTGTATTGAGATAACTGGTGCCGAAAGCCGGGAGGACGCCCGCCGGGTTGCCCGGGCAGTAGCCGATAGCCCATTGGTAAAAACAGCAATTGCCGGTGCAGACCCGAATTGGGGCCGAATTGTCTCTGCGGCCGGATATGCGGGCGTTTCGTTCGATCCTGGGCGGCTTACCTTACGTGTCAACGGGTTCGAACTCTTCAAAAATGCCTCACCAGTCGGTTTTGACGCTGAAAAAGTATCAAAATCGATTCGTGACAACAGAGAAACTCTGATTGATATCGATTTGGGTAACGGGCCGGGCACAATCCGCTTTTACACCAGTGATCTAACCGCAGAATATGTCCGGCTCAACGCTGACTATCATACGTAGTGAAAGAATCCCCTTCCCTAGCCGCCCTAGGGTGTATATTTTGCATATTCAGCAAGGCTGTTTTCAGAGGCCTTGAGACGCTTCCTTTTTCCGTCGGGACTTTGTCAATGTTGCAACTCAACGACCAACACCCAGCTGTCCACTCCATTTGGGTCACCAAAAGTCGAGTGATTCCTGTATTTCATTCGTTTTCAAAAGAATTGGCTAACCCTTCGATTGGTGATTTTCGGCCTATTCAAGTCGTGAATAATGAGGATTCGACTGATGACGACCTCGATGTTGGTGATGACAACGATCTGGAGAGTGACGACCCACTTGCCGATGAAGATTCTAACTTCGATGATTTCGATGACGAATTTGATGATGACTTCCAGGAAGAAGAAAGCGATCCTGACTGGGAGCATCCAGATGACCTTCGCCCGGAAGCACCACCACCGAGCAAATCATCAGGTGGCAAAAAATAACAAGGCGGCCGTTTCCTTCGGAGTCAGCCATGAACAAGGCAAATGCCCCCCAGCACGAGACCCCCTCTCTCAGCGGCTCTCCGTGGTTTGGTATCTTGTCACAACTTGACTTTGATATTGAATTTTTCGAGCAGCTTTTTGCCCGTGACGCAACCTCTACAGAAGTTGTTCGAGTCCTCGCTGAGTTAGTCGCCAAAAAAGGGCAGCTTGATAGAGCAGTTGAACTGGACCGTCATTTAGTGAACCTTCTGCCAGAAGATGCACTTGCTCGTTACAATCTGGGTTGTTCACTTGCTCGAGCGGGTTGTTCAAAGGAGGCGATCAGTGCGCTCTCTCAGGCAATTCTCCTTGGGTACGATGACCTTCACCATCTTGAGGTTGATCCAGACCTTGACTCACTGAGGGATCATCCTGACTTCAAAAATCTTCTCGACGAAGACTGACCATGGTGTCACGCGGAAGCCAGCAGTGTTCCCTATTCATAAGCGAAGAGAGGACAGCCGAGAATGCTAGAACAGTACGACCAGATTACAGCAGCATGTGAAGCCATTCAGGAACAATGGCCTCAAAAACCAAAAGTAGGCATCATCCTTGGTAGTGGACTCGGCAACGCCACACAAGGTGTCACGGACCGTGTTGAAATTCCATATGATGAGATTCCTCACTTCGCTCGCTCAACAGCACACGGACATGCCGGCCAACTTGTATGCGGTCAGCTTGACGGTGTCCCGGTCATAATCCTCGAAGGCCGAATGCATTTGTACGAAGGCTACCCGGCATCACAGATCACACTGCCCGTGCGGGTCCTGCATCGCCTTGGGGCTGAACTTCTAGTTGTCACCAATGCGTGTGGTGGACTCAACCCGCACTATAACGCTGGTGACATTATGGTGATTGATGACCATATTAATTTGATGCAGGACAACCCGCTTGTGGGCATCAATGACGAACGTCTGGGGCCACGATTCCCTGACATGTCAGAGCCGTACACATTTCCGCTTATTGACCGGGCCCTTGAGGTAGCTCGTCAGGAAAACTTTGTTGCCCACAGAGGTGTCTACGTTGCGGTAACTGGCCCAAACCTCGAGACTCGAGCCGAGTATCGTTACCTACCTGTAATTGGCGCTGATGTTGTTGGCATGTCAACTGTCCCGGAGGTCATCGTTGCCGTTCATGCCGGTCTACGAGTCCTCGGCCTCTCAGTTGTTACAGACATGTGCCTGCCAGATGCACTCGAAGTTGCAACAGTCGAAAAAATTCTTGAAGTGGCTCAGACAGCAGAGCCAAAACTCAGAGCTCTCATTGAGGGGGCAGTTCGAGATGCGGCAACTGATGTGATCTAGTACATATTCAGACCCCGTGCCACAATACTGTGGCGGGCTTCATACCGAGCGCACAAGCCATGAATTCTCGTACGTTTCATAGTCATGACAGCCTGGTACCATCATGCCACCAAGCTACTCCTACCGGGTTTCTTCGGGTAGCACTGGGGCAAGAAGGTTTTGCTGGGTAGGATAATCCGTCTCATTACCGACCTCCCCATTTGCCCACAGCCTCGTCTCACAACTCCATGTTCCAGCCCGTCCGAGGCAGACCCGATCTGCCAGCCACAGAAGCCGAAATCGCTGCCCTTTGGAAGTCTGCGGGAATTTATCAAAAGTCACTCGACAACCGACGAGGTGCCAAGCGATTCGTTTTTTTTGAAGGGCCACCAACAGCTAATGGCATGCCTCATCCGGGACACTGTCTCACGCGTGCTATCAAAGACCTCTATCCACGCTATAGAACAATGCGAGGTGAGTTCTGTGAACGGAAGGCCGGCTGGGACACCCACGGTCTACCCGTGGAAGTCGAGGTGTGCAAAAGCCTCGGTATTCATTCAAAAGCTGAAATCGAACAATACGGTATCGAACCCTTCATTCACCGATGTCAGGAATCTGTCTGGAGGTACATGAAGGAATGGGAGACCCTCACCGAACGGATTGGGTTCTGGATTGATCTTTCACAAGCCTATGTGACCTACCATCAAAGCTATGTTGAAAGCGTCTGGTGGTCACTTTCCGAACTTTTCAATCGTGGACTTCTATATCAAGGCCACAAAATCGTGTGGTGGTGGCCGCAGGGCGGCACCGCACTTTCCAGTGGAGAAGTTGGCCAGGGATATCGGCAGGTAGCCGACCCAAGTGTGTATGTTGCCTTCCCACTGCTGGATGCAAACGGAGCCCCAACGAAGCGAAACCTGATTGCATGGACGACAACACCATGGACGCTCCCATCGAATCAGTTCGCGGCCGTGAAGACAGATCTCACCTATGTTGTTATCCGTTTTCAAGACGACCCGGAACACGAATACGTTCTCGCTGAGCCTCTTGCCGCATCACTTGCTGAAAAGAAAAAAACAGAAATCGAGATTCTGGATTCCTGTTCTGGATCAGATCTCGTAGGCATGAGCTACCAACCACCATTTGACTGTTATTACTCCAAGGACGAGCCAAAAGTTGCACCACTAAAAAACGGGACTATTGAGCCTGTTGCCTGGCGAGTTATTGAAGCTGATTTTGTCACAACAGATTCAGGCACGGGCATTGTGCACATCGCCCCGGCCTTTGGCGAGGTTGACTACAGTGTTTTAATGGCGGAACGAGAGCGATTCGAAAACAAACTACCGCCGCTCATCAATTGCGTCGCACCCGACGGCACGTTCACAGACGAATTCCCCACCATGTCTGGCCGCTTTGTCAAAGAGTGTGACCGAGATCTTACCCGTGACCTTCGTAGTCGTGACTTACTCGTCCACCAGGAACAATATCTGCATGACTATCCGTTTTGTTGGCGGGCTGACAACGATCCGCTGATTCAATATCCGCGAGCAAGCTGGTTTATTCGCACAAGTGAGTTTCGGAACGAGCTTCTTGCGAATAACAGCCAAGTCAACTGGATGCCCGAACACATCAAAGAAGGACGATTTGGTAACTTCCTGGAAAATAACGTCGACTGGGCGTTGTCACGAGAACGGTACTGGGGAACCCCACTTCCCATCTGGGTCTGTGAAGAAACAGGAAAAGCCGAGGCTGTCTCTTCGTACGATGCACTGCTTGCCAAGCCAGGCGCTACGGGCAATGAAGTTTTTGATCAAGCCAAAGTCGCCAATCCGGACTTGTCTGAAGATCTTCGTGTCCATAAACCCTACATTGATGCCATCACATACGACTCACCATTTGCAGCACATGCCCGCATGCGTCGTGTACCTGAGGTAATTGATTGTTGGTTTGACTCTGGAGCAATGCCTTTTGCTCAGTGGGGTTGGCCACACACTGGTGTTGAACACTTTCAGTCACAATGGCCCGCCGATTTTATCTCTGAGGCCATCGATCAGACTCGCGGATGGTTTTATAGCCAGCTGGCCATTAGCACTCTGCTTTTTGGACCTGAATCAACAACTGACGCTGCAACAACAAACCCAGCAGCAGCTATGCCACCGAAGGAGTATCCACACCCGTTCCGCAACTGCATCGTTCTCGGGCACATGCTAGGCGAGGACGGTGGCAAGATGTCCAAAAGTAAGCGGAACTACAAAGAGCCGTCTGAAATATTGGATCGATATGGAGCGGATGCACTTCGTTGGTACTTTTTCGCTGGGCAACCTCCATGGAACAGCATCCGCTACAGCGAGCAGGCAATTCGTGAAAGTGTGCCAGAGTTTCTCTTGCGACTCTGGAACGTCTACAGCTTCTTTATCATTTACGCCAACATCGACGGCTTTAATCCAGCAACAGATGTGGTAGACCCTGGTCAACTCGACCATGCAAATCTTACAACTGGCAATGGCTTTCGCCCGGCACACGAACGAAGCGAACTCGACCGTTGGATGTTGGCTGAACTGCATGCAACCGAGCAGAAGATGGTCGACACGCTTGACAGCTATGACCATTACGTTGCTGCAGGGGCACTTTCCGATCTTGTTGATGCAGTCAGCAACTGGTTTGTACGAAGGAGCCGAGACAGATTCTGGGCTGCTGGGAAAGCAGACACATCCACTGACGGTAATCCAGAAAAATGTGATGCCTACTGGACGCTCTATGAGGTACTTACGACCACTGCTCGGCTGGCAGCACCTTTCGTACCCTTTGTAAGTGAAGCGTTCTGGCAGAATCTAGCCGTTGGCCCCTTTGGGGACATGGTACCCGAAAGCATCCACCTCACCGATTACCCTACAGCCAACGCCGACCTGATCGATCCAGACCTTGCACGCCAAATGGCACTGATTCGTGAAGTCGCTTCACTTGGCCGGGCAGCGCGTGCTCAGGAAAAGCTCAAGGTACGACAGCCACTTTCAAAGGTTGAGGTCATTCTTGCTGATTCACATAAAAATGACGCAGAATGGCTGACTTCGCATGCAGATTTGGTGTGCGATGAACTGAACGTGAAGGCATTTGAAATCTGCGCTGAACCGGATCGATACATTACTCGTACGATTCTTCCTGACCTCAAGAAACTTGGGCCACGACTCGGAAAGACACTGCCTCTTGTTCGCAATGCGCTACAGCAAGCTGATGCCGATACCCTCATGACGTCCTTCCATGAAAATGGGCAGGCTACCGTCACACTTCAGGATGGGACCAACGTGTCTATCACTGAGGAAGAATGTCTCATTCGCACGACCGCACGTGAAGGATGGGCCGCTGCTGAAGGAATACGAGGTGTTGTAGTGATTTCAAGTGAACTTACTCCAGACCTTATTGCTGAAGGTAGAGTCCGAGAAGTCATTCATGCTGTCCAGTCACAGAGAAAAACACTAGATCTCGAATTTACTGACAGAATCAACTTGGGGTTCGTCACTGAGTCCAATGAACTACGAGCTGCTCTACAGGCGCATGTCAAAACCATTGCTTCGGAAACGCTTGCTGTGTCAATCGGCTTCGAACAGATAACAGATGCCGAAGAAGAAGTACTGGATCTCGATGGACATGCACTCACCATCACCCTAAAACGTGTCGTCGCACCCGAAACGGTCTGAGAGAAGGGAACCTGGTCTCGTGAGCAGAGAAGGCAACGCCCAACCACTTCGCCTTGCTGTCCTCCTTTCCGGATCCGGACGAACCCTCGAGAACTTGTTGCTTCGGCAAAAGGATGGGAATCTTTTGGGTACTGTCGAGCTGGTTCTTTCAAACCGAGAAGGTGTTCGCGGAGTGACAATCGCTGAGTCCGCAGGCGTTCGCACCATAGTGAGCCCGCAAGGTGATGCATCGCTTGAAGCATGGAGTGCAAACCTTTTCGGCTTCTGTCGCGAAGCGAACGTTGACCTTGTCGTCATGGCTGGATTTCTCCAACTCGTAGCAATCCCCGATGATTTTGTGAATCGAGTAATCAACATCCACCCATCGCTGCTTCCAGCGTTTGGCGGAAAGGGGTTCTATGGCAACCGCGTCCATACGGCTGTTATTGAACAAGGCGTAACAGCCTCTGGATGCACTGTCCACTTTGTTGACAATGAATATGATCATGGAGGTGTTTTGCTTCAGCGGCAGGTCCCAGTTACCCCCGATGATTCACCGGAGACACTTGCTGCCCGTGTTTTCCTCGAAGAATGCGAGGCGCTTCCAGAGGCCATTAACCTGCTCGCCAAGCGACAACGGACAAAACAGTAAACGGGCCAAGAATAAAGGATCTGCTATGCAACGCACGACAGGAAATAGTATTGCCGATTCACTTGAATCTGCGGTGAGCTACGCCGACCGCCTAAGGCAGGACATCCCCCACATTGAGGCTGCCCGATTCGCACGACCCGGTGGGCACATGGTTTCTTCAAATCATCCCTGTTTCATTTTCGGTCACCTAAGTTTGTATCCACCGAAAGTCTTGAGTCAACTCAACCAAGATTCACTTCCTATACCAGCTGGGTTTGAAAAAGTCTTTGACAAGACAGCAACCTGTCAGGATGACCCAAACCATACTGTGTATCCGTCATTCGACGAGGTGCTCGCATTTTTTAGTGCCGGTCACAAAAAACTCATTGGATCACTCCGAGAAACTCCGAACGAGGCATTTGAACATCCAAATCCAGCTGAAGGCCCACTCGCCGAACGATTTCCAACGCTCTCATCGGTTCATGCGTTCTACTGTGGTGGCCACATCATGTCGCATCTTGGACAACTATCTGCCTGGCGTCGCATGCAAGGCCTCCCGCCAGCCTGATCCGTGAAGCCAATGGACCGGAAGCCCAACGCCGTTCATACGATCAGAATAGTGTGGCACGTGGATCAACGATAAGAAGCACGTTTGCTGCTCTGAGCACACCTCTCGGGTCGTTGCACGTCTGAAAGCATGAATCAACAGAACATTTTAGGCGAGCCACGAGCAAACTCCGCCTCTGTCGTATCCTTGCTTGAAGTACACTAATCGGTTGCTGCTACCGATTCGGATTACGAAACAGCGTTGCTTTCCCCACAATCGTGACAGAAATAACAACAACATGAAAAACAACATGATCCAACTTCAACAGGGTAACCACACCAGAAGACGCACAACGTGCTGGTTCACACTGAATAGCACTGCTCTTTTCCTCTTGCTTTTCTCGGTTTCACCCGACCATGTGTGCTCTGCTCCTGTTGAAAACCCAATGCATCCAAATATCGTATTTATTCTCGTTGACGATATGGGATACGGGGACCCTCGCCCATTCAATGCAGACTCGAAGATTGAGATGCCCAATATTGAGCGACTCGCCGAAGAAGGCATGATCTTTACAGACGCCCATGCCTCCGGCCCGCTCTGCCATGTTTCACGATATGGCTTGCTAACAGGCTGTTACCCTTTTCGATCGTCACCCATAGCCTGGAACAAAGGACCGACAATCAAGCCAGATCAGGAGACCATTGCATCACTCCTCACGACCGCGGGCTACACCACAGCAATGGTTGGCAAGTGGCATCTTGGATTCGATGAAAATGGATTTGCAAATCCTCTCCTTGACGGTCCCATTGACCGTGGTTTTCAAAGCTTCTTTGGTATCCGAGCATCTACTGACATACCACCATACTTTTACATTCGTAATAACAAAGCTGTACAACCCCCCACAGAAACAATTCCTGCAAATTCTTCAGAGGGCTGGAGCCCCATCCAGGGCGCATTCTGGAGGGCTGGAGGAATTGCCCCTGATCTCCATCTGAAAGATGTTCTTCCTCGGTTTACTCAGGAAGCAATCAAAGTGATTAACGATTATGGAGGAGGTACTAAAAAAAAACCTTTGATGCTCTATCTCGCGTATCCAGCACCGCATACGCCATGGCTTCCCTCAGAGCAGTTTGCCAGAAAAAGTAGAGTCGGGATGTACGGGGACTTCGTGATGATGGTGGATGCAATGATCGGGCGCGTACTTGCCGCCCTTGATCAAAATGGCCTTACTGATGACACGCTTGTATTCTTTTCATCAGATAATGGACCCGTCTGGTACGAGTCTGATCGTCAACGTTTCGGACATTCGTCGGCTGGGGAATTACGCGGCATGAAGGCTGACGCCTGGGAGGGTGGGCATCGCATGCCATTTATTGCTCGCTGGCCGGCAACCATTAAGCCCGGAACATCATCAGATCAAACGATTTCTTTTTGTGACCTACTCGCCACGTTTGCTGATCTGGTAGGCACTGAATTACCAAATAATGCCGGACCAGATAGTTTCAGCTTTTTGCCATTACTTTTCGGAGAAGATAAAGAGATCCGGCCATCACTTGCAGTCGAGGCTGGAAAAAATCACATGAGTTTTCGTTCAGGTGACTGGAAACTGATTACGGGCAAAGGCTCCGGCGGATTTTCGCAACGCGGTCAGACCCTCCAATCTGCTAGACCTGCCGGCCAACTCTATAACCTTGCGGAAGATATCGGTGAGCAAAATAACCTGTACGACAAACATCCTGAAATCGTACAGCGTCTGACAATGATGCTTGAGAACGTGAAAGAAACAGGACGCACTCGTAAATAGCTAGCAAGAGGCAGTCCCGCTGCGTGGTAACCACCTGCCGAAAACAAATGAAGCTTCACAGAACCTGATGAATTAACATCGCCGCTTCACCCCGAGTCAGGTCTTTATCTATTTTAAATTGTGACGAAAACTCCTGCTGAAGCAGACCGGTAAGTATTTTTACTGCTTGTACACCGCTTACATGTTTTTCAGGGTAAGCGAGGGCAGTCTTAAAACTATCACTCGGCTCAAAGTCAAAAAACGGTGATTTGGATTGAGTGGAGTAATCGTAGAGGGTTTCGATGTATTTAAAAGCAGGATGCCCACGGGGCACATCGGCAAAGTGTGACGCTGTAATACTGAGCGGAATCTGAAGACCATTCACCACCATTTGGGAAAACTCACCAAGCGTGATTGGGTCATCGGGGCGGAAGCGATACGCCTTCAATTCAAGTGATGCTAAGCCTTTTGATTGTTTGGTGTTGTAGTCATTGATATTTGGTCCGGCCACAGCATTCAGTAAGCTAAGTTTTTGTACAGCAGTGAATGCGGGTGAGTTACCGGGAAGGTCGGTGTAGAAGAACAGGGTGCATTGCTGTCGTAAAAGTTCATCCTGAATACTTTGTACAGGAACATCTCTAAGCTTCTGCTCGTTGTCGATCGCCAGTGCCGCCGCGACCCCTGCAGCCTGCCCAAGTGCCGACCAGACGGGTTCCATCCGCACACTACAAATGGCAACATGAGTCGAAGAAATACCAACTGGAAACAAAATGCCATTGTGCTGTTTGGGTACCAACGTGCCGTAAGGAATCTGGTAGGGCCCTGTTGCATCATGCAAATGCAAGGTGCCTTCTGCTGCCCCTTTCCCGTGCGCCGGTTCCTGTCGACTGCTGGGCCCCTGCACACGATGTGCATCGATTCCATACACCCCAATAGCTACCGACTCCGAAAGTAACGGACCACGAAACCCATTCCCACGAAGATCTTTATGCAGATCACTTTCGGTTAACGTATAAAGCCCTTCGATGCGGCGACCCTGGCGAACATAGAGCCTGTACGGAAAATTCTCATTGTCTTGAAACTCATCGTCGGGGAGACCGATGTTGGGTGAACCGCCTTCGGTCTGAATGTAGTAGAGGTAGCCAAGGTCGTGGTTGTGATAAATTTTTTCAATCTCGACGCGCTCTTCCCAGTCGGCCAAGACCCACTGAGTACCGTGTCCAACGAGATCACCTCCCCAGGTGATACCGAGCAGATCAAATTTTCTGTTGGGTATAATCGGCTTGCTGTTTTTGTTCCATTTGTACTTGGCTGCGTCGTACCCGGGCGGAGGTTTCTTCAGGCGATAGGGATGATCGGGTCGACCGTAATCCTTGGCGGTGATTCTATACGTAAACGCCTGTGATCGGTGGTCCGCCACTCCAGTGCTTTCAGGAAGAATTGTGGCAGGAAGCGTTCCTTTGACTCTGCGGAAATAGTTTGTGTAGATGTGTCCAGCATGAGGCTCTGCTTTGGAGCGGGCTTCGCGTCCAATGCGGTAGGGAATGTTTGCAAATTCCGCCAAGTCAGCTTCATACGTGGCATCAACAATCACTTTGCCGGTGTATTTTAATTCTTTGCCAAGTACTCCGTTGTTATCGCGCTCACGCGTGACCACACCCGTGACATGATCGTCCTTCATTTTCACATCGACAGCCACTTCGTTAAACCGCGTTGTGATCATCGGGTATTCGGCAACCATTTCCGCGTAAATCCTCGCCGCTGTATGAGGCTCCCATGCCCGCCCCTCAGCAATATTCCAGACTCTCCGTGGGTCATTTTTTAAATGCGCCTGCACCAAAGGATCATCCCCCATCTCGTTACGGTGATAGGCTTTGACGCGCTGGCGGAATTCCTCCATTACTCCACTGTTTGATTCCACATATTTGTCATCGAGTCTCAAGACGCCCGAAGAAAGCACACCTCCAAGAACAGGTGCCTGCTCAATGATAATCACTGTCTTGTCGGCACGTGCAGCAGCAATAGCCGCCGCGACTCCAGCAGGTGTACCACCAACAACAACGACATCGTGCTCGTTTGCCTGAATTGGTTTCGTGATCGAAATGATCGACGTGGCGAGCAGTAGCAGGGTGACGATTATTTTTGTTGAATTGACTATCACAAAGGGTTTTCTTTCTTTGGTTGAGTCCCCCGCTGGGGTCTATTCGTTCCAGGAACATGCTTTTTCAGTCTCGCGATGATTGCCTCGTACTCTGGCGTCAACGATTGCATTGTAAGATTACTCCACTCGTTTGGATCAGTCTGATGATCGTAGAACTCTTCACTACCATCGGCATAGCGAATGTATCGCCAACGTTCGTCACGCACGGCGTGGTTGTTGTGGCCAAGCGTAGAGACCGCAACATGTTCCCATACTGAGTGTGGATCTTTGAGCAATGGCTTAAGACTGACCCCTTCAAGTTTTGGATTTACTTGCAACCCACAGAGATCAATTAACGTTGGATAGATACTCAACAATTCAACAGGTTTATCTGTCCTACCTTTAAGACCACCAGGCACACTCACGATGAGCGGGACGTGCGTTGTCCGCTCCCATAGTGAAAACTTCGACCATCGCTGCTTTTCACCGAGGTGGTAGCCGTGGTCCGAGAACAACACCACAATCGTATCTTTCGCATGCGGCCCCGTGTCGAGCGCATCAAGAACACGCCCAAGTTGCTCATCAGTCCACCGAATACA
>CBFIHW010000010.1:0-39064 GCA_965662325.1 uncultured Pirellulales bacterium
AGAGTTTCCGTCCGGCGAGGCTCTTGCTACGCTTGTAAAAAAAGCTGGATTTGCCCGTGTTGATCAGTTTCCTCTCACACTCGGAATAGCCACGCTTTCAATCGCAACAAAAACAGAAGTTTCTGCAAAGCAGGAGAATACCGACGCATGAGCACTACTTCTCGCCACCCTATCGTATTAGGGGTTACCGGTGCCTCAGGAGCGATTTATTCCCGCAGGCTCCTTCACGTGCTTCTTGATGCGAACTGCGACGTGCATCTATCAGTGAGTCCCTCTGGAAAAGCAGTGTTTGAGCAGGAACTCGGTGAGTCACTCGATATCGATGATTTTTCCGCTGATCAATTCCTCGGAACTGCTCAGCCCCTGTCCGGTCGTATCACGTACCACCACTACAAAAACCTCATGGCACCGATTGCGAGTGGATCATTCCTGACAAGCGCAATGGTCGTTTGCCCATGTAGTGGGAGTACACTCGCCGCTGTTACTCATGCAATGGGTGACAACCTTATTCACAGGGCCGCAGAAGTGCATCTTAAAGAACGCAGAAAACTTGTTGTTGTACCGAGAGAGAGCCCCCTTTCCCTCCCTCAGCTGAAAAACATGCAGGCCATCCATGAAGCCGGAGCCGTTGTTCTGCCTGCTTCTCCTGGTTTCTACCACAATGCGGAAACTATTGATGATCTTGTCGATTTTGTTGTCGCTCGTATTTGTGACCAACTAGACATTGCCAATAAACTTATTAGCCGCTGGGGACATTGATATCTATGGCGGCGACACTTCGCACGTACCTCGAGCTCGTTCGATTCTCACATACAATTTTTGCGATGCCTTTCGCAATTATGTCGGGCATGATTGCCGCCCGTATTGAATTAGGCGAGAACCCACAACTCTCAGCATTTCACTGGCTGAAACTTGCGGCTGGTATTGTTGCCTGCATGGCTACCGCCCGCACGGCGGCTATGGCATTCAATCGCCTTGTCGATAGGGAAATAGACGCTCGTAACCCCCGTACTGCGGATCGTCATCTGCCGAAAGGCCTTGTTTCCGTAAGTGACGTTCAGAGACTGGTCTATTCTTCATCGATACTATTCGTAGTATCAACGTTGCTGTTTCTTCCAAACTGGTTGCCTGCAGCTCTCTCCTTGCCAGTGTTAGCCTGGCTCTTGGGATACAGCTACGCCAAACGATTTACGCCATTTGCGCATGTTTGGCTCGGTGTAGCACTCGGCCTGACTCCGCTCGCTGCCTGGATAGCAGTCCGGGGACCTACAGTACTTTCGAATCCTTTCGATATAGTTCCTGCATTTGTTCTGGCGTTAGCCGTTACTGCGTGGGTTGCTGGATTTGACACGATTTACGCGTGTCAAGATGCTGCATTTGACACCAACGAACAGCTGCAAAGCCTTCCCGCTCGCTTCGGAATCAGAGGGGCTCTTTACATCTCAGGTTTTTTTCATCTGCTGGCGGTTGTATCTCTGTTGGCACTACCACAAACAACCCCCCTTGTTGGCAGCTACACCACATGGACCGTCTGCGGTATTGCAGTCCTGCTTGTCGTTGAACACCTCCTGGTGAGCTCCCGAGACCTTTCTCGCATAAATCAGGCTTTTTTTACGGTAAATGCAGTTATCGGTCTTGTTCTCCTCGCAGGAATCAGCGCCGATCTCTGGCTGCCATAAATTAATCAGTTGTTTTTTTCACTGATTTGCGGTTCTATCTAAAGGCCAACGTGACAACTTATTCCCCGAGGAATCCAAACATGATATCCGTAGTCCGACGATCACTTGATTCAATCCGCGAGAAAGTAGTCAGCGGTGAACGATTGACGTTCAGAGAGTCGGAGAGCCTTTGGGATGAGTCTGTCGATCTTCATGAACTTGGTGAACTCGCAAACCTTGTGCGGGAACGAAAAAATGGTGATGCCGGCTACTACAACATCAATACTCATCTGAACCCAACAAATGTCTGTGTTTATCGCTGCACATTCTGTGCTTTCCGAGCCGATCTGAGGGATGAGCGTGGCTACTGGATGACGGATGAGCAAATCCTTCAACGTGGACAGGAAGCCGTTGAAGCGGGAAGTACTGAGATGCATATAGTTGGTGGCTTACACCATCAGAAAAACTATGACTCGTACCTCAATATAATTAAAATTTTACACGAGGCGTATCCAACACTTCATCTCAAGGCATGGACACCTGTCGAAATTAATTGGTTCTGTCATCTTACAAAACGATCAAAGACTGACATTTTAAGCGAAATGAAATCGGCTGGCCTTGGAAGTCTTCCAGGTGGAGGTGCTGAAATCTTTCATCCGGAAGTTCGGGATAAAATTTGTGAACACAAAGCCGATACAGAAGAATGGTTCGAAATTCACAGAGTGGCACATTCTCTTGGACTACGTAGTAATGCAACTATGCTTTACGGCCACCTTGAGAATGCCTACCACCGTACAGATCATTTGATTCGCTTGCGGAACCTGCAGGATGAAACCGGTGGTTTCCAAACTTTCATTCCTCTCGCGTTCCACCCAGATAACACGCGACTATCTCATATCCCGAAGCCATCAGCCGCAATGAGTCTCAGAACAATGGCTATAAGCCGGCTTGTGCTCGACAACTTTGACCACCTAAAAGCATATTGGATCATGCTGGGATTGGGCACGGCCCAAACAGCGCTTTCATACGGTGCGGATGATATTGACGGGACGGTGCGTCATGAATTGATCTACCACGACGCTGGCGCTGAGACGCCTGAAATTCTTACTGTAGACAAAATCAAAAATCTAATTCGAGAAGCGGGAAGAGAACCGATCGAAAGAGACACGCTCTATCGTCGTGTGGATCGGAATGGCCAGTTTTGGGAGAGTGGCGAAGCAATTATCACGGCCTGAGCCGTGAATTAGATTCCCGTCAACTTACTTTTTCCAGTCCAAGGTTGAGGGTAGCTGCCCAGCGGCCTAATAACACTTTCTTCAGCCTTATGAACTTGGGGTCCTCTAACGCTGGGTCAGCCTCGAATAGAGACTTTGCGTCATTCCGAGCTTCGACAGCCACTGCACCGTCTCGAAGGAGGTCAGCAAGATAGAGAGGAGGAGATCCGCTTTGTCGCGAACCCAAAATATCGCCCGGACCGCGCAAGATAAGATCTTGCTCAGCTAATACAAATCCATCGGTAGTTGAGACGAATGCGTCAATGCGAGGTGACTTACTTTCCTCTGCATCAGTAACTGCAGCACAGATACCCTGTACGCGACCTCGGGCAATCCGCCCGCGTAGTTGGTGCAGTTGGGCAAGTCCAAAATTCTCGGCATCAAGAATTGTCATGAGTGTGGCATTCGGCACATCAATCCCAACTTCAATAACACTGGTTGCCACGAGAACATCAAAACGCCGATCACGAAAGTCTGCCATTACAGATGCTTTTTGGTCTGGTTTCATTCGTCCATGAAGAAGTCCTAGTCGAAATGCTTCAAGGTTCCCGTTTGCGAGCGACTCAAATGCCGAAGAAATACTCGCCATATCTCGACCAGATATATCAACCGTTGGAACCACGACATATCCCTGACGACCCTCTTTCAGCTTCTTACGAAAGAATTCCCACCACTGCTCTACCTGATCGTTTGCAACTCGATACGTAGCGACTTCTTGCCGCCCTGGAGGCAATTCATCAATAACAGATATGTCCAAATCTCCGTACACGGCATGGGCTACTGTTCGAGGTATCGGCGTCGCCGTCATCACCAGTGTGTGCGGGTCACGAGCACCCTGTCGCAAGAGCGACCGTTGGAGAACACCAAATCGATGCTGTTCATCAATAACGACTAATCCAAGATTGGCAAAAGCTGCTTCGCTACAGATAAGCGCCTGCGTACCCACGACTAATTGAATCTCACCTGATTCAATCTGCTCTCGTAGCTTTCGCCGTTCGGCTACCCGCTGTCCGCCTACTAAAAGTCCGACTTGAAGAGAAGACCCGCGTTCCGTCAGAAGAGAAGTCAGTGTGTGGTAGTGCTGTCGTGCCAGCAGCTCAGTTGGGGCCATAATCGCTGCCTGATAGCGACTCGATGGGCTCGTAGATGAACTGTCTTCGCCCGGCTTGGCTCCAATCACAGATGTCGCTGCAGTTGCAAGCATGCAGTACGCCGCAACAGCCGTCTTGCCACTTCCAACATCACCTTGAAGGAGCCTATTCATTGGTTTCGTCTGTCGCATATCAGATGCAATCTCTGCACACACTCGCTTTTGTGCAGCGGTAAACTCGTGTGAAAAGAGTGCTTTGATACGACTATCCAGTCGGCTATCTATGTCGATAGGTGGCGCAGTCTGCCGAACATCTTGCTGCCCACGGTGAAGCCGAAGTGCTAACTGCAACATGAGAAGCTCTTGATATACAAAACGTCTGCGTGCAGCTTCCATCGCATCACGGCTTTCAGGACGATGAATCGAGCGTATTGCCTCTCCAATTGACATAAGATTCTTTGATTTAAGTAGTGAATCAGGAAGTGACTCTTCAAGATGATCTGCAGCCTTGCTAAGGGCAGCTTGAACAGCCAAGCGAACGTGAGATTGCAACACCCCCTCCGTGAGCGGATACACCGCAAGCCACTCAACAGGACTGTTGTCTTCTGCTTCATCCAGCCAACGAACCTCCGGATGTGAAAATTCCCACTTCGCGCCGTTACGTCGAGGCTGACCAGCGGCTACGAATCGACGGCCTTCTGTAAAACGCGATGCAAGAAAAGGCATATTGAACCACACACATCTCATTGGTCCCTGCTCGGTCTCGACCTCTACAGCCAGCATTGTTCGGCCGTGAGATATCGTCCGGAGAAATGCAGAAAGAACAGTGCCCCCTAGAGATGCGTGCTGGCCTTCAACCAATTCATCGAGGCAATGCTTTCCAGTAAAATCGCGATAGTCTCGCGGAAAATGCATAAGCGCATCACGAACGGTAAGAAGACCAAGTTTCGCAAGCTTGGCCGCTCGAACCGAACCTACACCTGGTAGACGTTCAAGGCGAATCCTGAGTTCAGCGCCCGTCTCAGCCTGATCAGCATCGTGTGTATTTTCTTCTTCGATCGACATGCCGGCCCATTATTTCTTGGAACCAGGCAAGAGTGGCTGGTACGCAGCAACAGCCATTTCATCACACCGCTCATTTTCTGGATGCCCAGAATGTCCTGCGACATGTTGAAAAACAACAGTGTGAGATGCTGCCAGTCGATCCAACTCTCGCCATAAATCCTCATTCTTGACAGCCACAAGGCGTCCCCGTTCTTTTCTTTTCCAGCCCTGCTTTTTCCATTTTGGTAACCAGTCTGAAAGACCTGTTCCCACGTACACACTATCGGTCACGAGTTCGACACACGTCGGCCGCTTCAATTGCTGAAGACCCTGAACTGCAGCAGTCAACTCCATTCGGTTGTTTGTTGTATCTACCTCACTCCCCTGCGCTGATGACTCGCGTCCTGTTTCAGGGTGTCGCAGAATATAAGCCCATCCCCCAGGCCCTGGATTGCCACTGCAGGCACCGTCTGTGAACAGTAAAACTTCTGGCTTTTTCTTTTTTTCAGCAGGCATTTCTTTTTTTAATAGAAGGGAAGTTGAAAGATCTAATGGTTGCACTAACTTCTGTAACTTGTATTTCAGAATATGGGTCTTATTCAAGAATGAAACACCTTTGGCTGCCGACCTTCACTCAGGCTGATGAAGCAATCGGAGTCGCCGGCGGCATACCGCATGCCTTCAGGCAAACAGGGAGTCGCACGCGAAAAATACTACCCTGCCCCAGATGACTCTCGACGGTAACATCACCACCCAGCAAACGACATAGCTCTCGAACAATTGAAAGCCCAAGTCCAGTCCCTGAAATCTCTCGCGTCATCGCATCATCACCTGCCTGAAAATCACTACTCTGCCTGAACTTTTCAAAAATAGTCTGTTGTTCCTCAACAGCAATACCGACCCCTGAATCAGAAACTTCCAGTAAAAAATATTCAGGATCAAGCAACTCTCCGGAAACAGAAATCCGACCACCCTCTGGTGTGAACTTGACGGCATTAGACAGAAGGTTTGATAAAATTTGCTGCAACTTCGACTGGTCCTGTTCAATCTTCGGTATCTCATTACTCACCGCTATCGTGAGATCAAGTTTCTTCTTTTCTGCCATAGGCCGGATCATATCGCATTGCGCCGACACAATAGATCCAAGCTGAAAACTGGTCGCCCGGACATCCATTTTACCTGCCTCCATCTTGGCGAGATCAAGAATATCATTGATCATCTCAAGCAGCATGCGGCCAGATTTTCGAATATTTTCGACATACCGAACCTGCTTCTCGTCAAGCAATTGATTAGACCCAAGCACATCGGAAAAACCAAGAATGCTATTGAGCGGCGTTCGCAACTCGTGGCTCATGGTGGCGAGAAAGTCACCCTTCAATCGATTCATTTCATAGAGATGCATATTGGCTCTCGCCAGTTCGTCGACTTTGCCATCAAGGTCGCCATTCACTTTTTTTAGTTCTTCCTGAGACTCAACAAGCCCCCGAAGCATTCTGTTGAAAGCCACACCAAGCTCCTCAAACTCATCTGCCGTGTGGATATCAGCTCTTGCGTCAACATTTCCACGACGGACTTCGTCGCTTACATCCCGCAGATGTTCTAGTGGCTTCACAATGACATAACGCACAATCAAATAGGCTGCAAGCATGGCCAGAAACACTGTAATAATCGCTGTCGCTAGCAGGATCGCACGATTCCAATTAATTGCTTGTCGTGTTATGCCATCTGGCATGACAACTTTAACAATAGCCATAAGATCGCCATCGGCATATTTCTGACGATTAGCCGGTTGATTCTCCCCATCTTCCCCCCGAACAGTGCCACGAAACTCATGACAAATGACACACGACTGCTGAACACGAATCGGTTGATAATAGTGGTACTCTCTCTTATCCGCAGTCCGGTACTCTCGGTACTCATCACCTAACGTTGGCAAGAGGCTCGTTGAGGATTTGTCACCTTTCTTCGGCGGCGCATTCTCAACAAAATAATCGAGAACAGCCGCATCAAGTCGAGTGTAACTAGCCAGTTCCTCAGGCGAAGCATCTGGGGAAAGAATTCGCCAGCTATAGGGCTGATTTTGAAGCATCTTGCCGAGTGTTTCAATCGGATTCGTGTACTTTTTGTCGGCCTCAAGATTTTTCCAGTGATGGTTGATCATCACCGCATCAACAAGATGTCTTCCCGTACTCCTTGTTGTCGTAAAGACGATTTCCTCAGTTCGCTGGCCGTACCACCAGAAACTTCCCGTAATTAGCAGGAGCAAACAAAGACCAAAGAGAAAGCGACATTTTCTCTCCAGGCTCGTTTCACCAAGAATTTCTTTAAATGACCTATACGCCATGTAGTACTACCTTTGCTCATAATCTTACCGCATCGCCGGGAACTCCGCGAAATCTATATCACCTGATCACGATAGCACACGTCCAAAGCATGGAATTACATTCAAAGGAATTCGTGAACCCAAGAATTGGCGGCGGCGTCTCAATTTAGGACTTAAAGCATTTCAACTGGATCAACATCAACAATCCAGGCAATTTCTTTTGGTGTTTTGAGACCGGCCGTGCTCCGACGGACAAGGTGTCGGAGTGCCTCTGGGTCCGGCCCATGCACCTGGAGATGCCAACGGTAGCGATCACGAATACGGGAAATTGGTGCTGGCGCCGGGCCCAGAATCCGAATCGTATCATTTTCCTGTGCACTTTCAGTAAGTCGTTGAACCAGATATTTCGCCCAATCGGCAGCGGCATCGTTGACAGCCCCTCGAACAACGATTCGCACAACACTTCCAAACGGCGGATAAAGGAGAGACTCCCGAATTGGGAGTTCGCTTCGAACAAATGCTTCGTAATCATGAACTGCAGCTGCCCGCATTGCAGGGTGCTCAGGTGTGCTTGTTTGTACGACTACACGGCCACCACGGGGCCCGCGACCACTTCTTCCGGCTACCTGCGTGACAAGTTGGCACGTCCGTTCAGAGGCACGAAAATCAGCCAAATGAAGTGCCGCATCTGCATTGATGACTCCAACAAGCATTACGTTTGGAAAATCGAGACCTTTCGCAATCATTTGTGTTCCAACAAGCAGATCAATCTCATGCTTACGAAAGGCTGTGAGCGTCCTTTCATGGCTTCCACGAGTGCGCATAGTGTCGGTATCCATACGCGCCACCCGAATTCCTCGGAACTGCGACCGTACTTGGTCTTCTAATCGCTGCGTGCCAGTCCCACGATGAACGATCTCCTGGATTCCGCAGGAAGGACACGATTTTGGGACTGCCGTCACAAGCCCACAGCCATGACATATTCCCCTGTTACCGGGCTGATGCAGCGTGAGACCCAAATCACACTGCGGACAATGCATGGCATGACCGCATGATTTACATTGCAAATGAGTTGCAAATCCTCGCCGATTGAGAAGCAACATAACTTGACCACCGGCATTAAGTGCCCATTCAATGCCCGCCGACAACCTCGGACTTATTGCACCTTTGGAACGAGCCTTCCTATCTCGCAGGTCAACTGTCACAACTGCAGGCAGTTCTGAGCCACCAACTCGCCCCGGCATTCGGCACATTTTCCAATCACCCGATAGACATCTCGCAAAGGTCTCAAGAGAGGGTGTCGCTGACCCAAGCACAAGCGGAACCTTTTCTTTTTGTGCAATCCACTCAGCAACATCCCGAGCATGGTAACGAGGAGAAGTCGCCTGTTTAAATGAATTTTCGTGTTCCTCATCGATAACAATGAGGCCCAGACGCGGTGCGGGAGCAAAAATCGCACTACGAGCACCGACAATTACATTGACACGACCCGCAGCAATTTCTCGCCAATGAGCATGACGCTCGGCTGGCGTGAGATGACTATGCAATACCGCTACCTTACCAAAACGTGAACGAAAGCGGTCGCAGGTCTGTGGCGTTAAACTGATTTCTGGAACGAGCACAATTGCTTGCTTACCACTAGCAACGGTTTCTGTAACTGCCCGTAGATAAACCTCTGTTTTGCCACTTCCAGTCACACCGAATAATACGACTGTTTCATGCTCGCCTTGTTGCAACGGACACAGAATCGCTTCCAGAGCCTTCTCTTGATCAGACGAAAGCACTGGCAAATCCTCACGAACAAACCCATCCTCTACAGACTCTGTTTTGGTGTCGCGCTCAATCGACCCACTCTCTGACAAAAGACCCGCTTTAAGCAGACGATGAACAACACCGCGAGAAACTCCAGTAAGCTTCAGTAGTTCATCAAACGGCATGGGTTGACTTGCTGCGTCAAGAATCTTTTTTTGATTTTCTGTTGGACGACGAGTGCCCTGCTCTCCTGTTGCCACCAACACAGGCACTCGTTTCACTTGACGCCGTAACCGAACTCCAGCAGGAAGTACTGCTTCAAGTACGTCGCCTCGACGGGCCATCCAACGATCAGCCATCCAGCCTGTAAGTTCGAGCATTCGCTCGGAGAGAAGTGGTTTTTCATCCTCCACACCGACCACAGACTTGAGTGGATGCTGTGGCAACTCTCCATTTCGCACAGCAACACAGTACGCCAATCTTCGCCGATTCCCTTTACCAAGAGGCACGTGTACACGACGACCGGGCTCTACCTCTGCAACCAAATCGTTCGGCACAAGATAATCAAGCGGCTTTTCAACGCCCTCTGGCAACACAACAGTTGCAATTACGCCATTCCGTACGTCGTCCTCTTCCCAAACCGGGCGATTCGTAAAAAGTTCGCGTTGGGGCAACGAATCAGACGGCATATTTACAGTACAACTAGGAATAGTGATGAGTGGACTTCCTACCACAGATAGTAACGAAATGCGTGCAAAAAGCGGCAGTTATGGCAAAAGAATTGGCAATCTTCGGTGGCAGCTTTAATCCGGTCCATCTCGGACACCTGATCATAGCTGAGTGCTGTCTTGAACAGGCCCACCTTGACCGCGTGCTCTTCATGCCTGCGGCAACCCCACCACACAAGCAAACTAGCCCACTAGCGTGCCCTGAAGACAGAATTGCCATGGTGAGACTCGCTTTAGCAGGTCATAACAAGTTTGAGATTTCACTGAATGAATGTGACCGCGGTGGAATTAGTTATACAGCCGATACAGTTAGTGACCTCGTTGCTCGACACCCAAACGATTGCTTTTCGCTGATACTCGGACCCGATGCTCTGAGGGACCTCCCGTCATGGAGAAACCCACAGAAAATACTTGATCTTGTCAGGATTCTTGCGATTGAACGTCGCGGTATTGATGATATTGACAAGACACTTCAAGAACCTCAACTCAAAGCTCTACTGAGTAACAAGCAGTTACAACAGATAAAGAAAAGGCGGATTCATGTTCCTGCCATTGGCATCCGCGCAAAACAGATACGAGAGGCGATAGCAGCCGGGCACAGCATACGCTTCCGCACTCCGCGAGATGTTGAGCAATTTATTCTGCACAAACATCTTTACCGCACTGCCAAGAAAAAAACAGCAAGATAGATTGTTCGCAAGAGGTCAGCTACCACCAAGTGTTCGCTTAAGTAGATGACTTACCGGCACAGTCTTCCACCGACCATCAGCTGACAGAATTTTCGCAAGCTGTTTTAATTGGTCAGCGGGAAGGTCCGAAGCGTTCAAGAGAATGTGCCGAGCAGAACCAATACGAACCTCACCACTTGCAGTATCACCAAGCGGCTCTTCTCGAACGTCATAACCCAATTCATATGCTAGTTGGATTGCCTCTGCCAGCAGTCCTAAGGTGTCGACCATTTTCTTAACACTTGGTATTCACTACAACCGAATGAAGCTTAACGATTTACGGCCATCCTGCCGGAAGCCCTAATTCCTCACGACGTTCAGACGCAGCACGACGGTACTCCACATATTTCGCACGTTGCTCTGGTGTGGTCCTATCAAGAATCCGGTCCTTGAACCAATCATTGCGATCGCCCTGTGAACGACTTGCCCACGACGAGCGACCACTACTCTGGCCTTCTTTCGGCTGGCCTTCGTTCTGTTGACCATTCCCTGAGTTTCCCTGAACCGCACGGGCAGCACGAGCTTCGGCAAATGCATTACTCATCAAGTCTGATTGACGAATCTGTTGGTCGAGTACCCGCTGCCGCTCTGCTGGAGACGCATTAAAATAATCATCTATTCGTTGACGCATTGAAGAATAGAAAACATTGCCGCCACCGCGATATATTTCTCGACGTACATCGGCGGGCAAGCCTTCCATTTTTTTTCGCACTTGTTCCATTGACTGCACGAATGCCGTTGCTTCGGATTTTGTCGAGGGCCCACCGTCCGACAAAAATTGCTTTCTAGCCTTTTCCTGAATTTCGCGAATTTCAACGACTCGCGGGTCATCGGAGTAATCGCGAGGACCAAGAAAGAAATAAACAAAAACAATACTTGTCACGACCGCGAGAGAAATACCGGCAAGCCAACGTTTCAGGCCATCCGACTTGTCGGTATTTATTTTTCGAGAAGAACTCTTCACGGATTACTTATTCTCCACATGGCCATCAAGATAAAGAAAGTTGCGTGCTCCACTTGGGACGCTCCAATTTCGCCCATCATCCGGATTATTGTATTCCGTCACAGAACTTCCAAAGAGAGAGCCTACTCCACCACCGTGAAAGGGTTCAAACTCATACAGAATCCAGAGTTTCGATGATGCAAGATTGCTTCCCGAGCGTCGCGAGGAAAGGGCTTCGACACGAGTCTTTCCCCGTATCTTGTATCGAGCCTTAAGGTCTGTTGTGGTAAGCCGACGCTGTGGATACTCGTAACTCGTTCCCTCCAAGGCAAGATTTGCTGGCTTGTATTCTTCCGGCATTTCAGAATCTGGTATCGAAGCAAGGGCATTCTGTGCATTGAGGACCACCTGCGAAGAAGGATCCCGTTCGAAATGCGTTATGTCTGATGGACAGCGAAAGGTTCCTTTTTGATTTTCAACATACGGACCAAGTTGGGAAACAATCGTCGGATAAAGAGGACGACTGCCGCTTGTGTAAAATGTCGGCTCAAGGCTTGGCATCTGAGCCGCCACTGGAAACTCACCTCTCGTCACCCGATCGAGATACATGTTGAAAGCGATGCCGATTTGCTTGAAGTTTGATTTACAGGCAATACGACGAGCAGCCTCACGTGAATTCTGTACCGCCGGAAGCAACAAACCGACCATAAGCCCGATGATCGCAATGACCACTAATAATTCAATGAGCGTAAAAGCTTTTCGTTTCATACAAAAAATTCCTGAAGGCTAGACAATACATTCGCCTAATCCACCCATTCGGTAAACCTGAACTAGCAACCAAAGCATATCCTGCCGGAAACCCAGATGGGAACACTTACGGGATTCAGAGCATCGATACGGAACGGATAAACCTGAGCGACTCACAGTGACTTCAACGGTCAAGTGGCAAAAAATGTTCACTTCTACCGAAATGAAGTGCTCACGGGAGATCGTCGATGAAGAAACCTAGGGTTTTTCACATAAAAAGCCTGTTTTAGACTTTCTTGTACGTACATTTCATTTGCTGGAACATTCATGCACATAGCCAGCCACACGCCTGATGCACCCCGTCCAAGGGGTGGTTCTGTCGACCCGTCGGCCACAGTCTCCCCATCAGCAAACGAGATTGAATCGCTCAAGACGCAACTCCTCGAGGCTAGGAAACAGGCCACGATGGGCGAACTCCTTGGAACAACAACACACGAATTTAATAACGCCCTGACAACCATTCTCAATTACGCACGACTTGGTTTAAGGCATCCGGACAAAGAAACTCGCGATAAGGCTCTCAATCGTATTCTCTCTGCCAGCACACGGGCAGCTAAGATAACCGCGAGTGTTCTTTCAATGTCTCGCAGTCATCGGTCATCCAATCGCATGGAACCAGTGAACCTAGTCAGCCTGACTGAAGAAGTACTCGTATTGCTTGAACGTGAGATGATGAAATATCGGGTGCAAGTCGAACGAGAATTTTCAGAAGTCCCCAAAATCTTAGCCAACCCGGGCCAACTTCAACAGGTACTCTTGAACCTTCTGGTCAATGCCCGACAGGCAATGCCAGATGGTGGACGTCTCATTCTTCGTATCGCCACGACACCAGCCAGACAATCAGTGAGTCTGCTCGTTCGTGATATGGGCTGCGGCATGTCTCGAGAAGTTATGCAAAAAATGTTCGACGCAAACTTTTCAACAAAAACAGGCCCTGATGAAACAGGTAAGGGAGGCACTGGCCTCGGACTCACCGCCTGCCGAGAGATAATCGAGTCACATAAAGGCCGCATTCGTGTAGAAAGTAGCATTGGTAAAGGGACAGGTATTACCATCCGTTTCCCATCTCTTCGGCCAGTTGCTGCAGCAGGATAGCCTAACCGTGACAACACCTCTGCTGTTGGGACACACAGAGTTTATCGAGCATTCTCCTTTTTTCGCCACTCGCGATAAAGCATGTATCCGCAGCCACATACAGAGACCGTTGCAGCCGATGCAAGGGTCCAAAGAGGAACAATACGTTTTGACACCACTGCTGAAGGGTCAACTGCAGAATCAGCAAGGTCAACCTCCTCGAGCCCGGATTGTCGCCTCCAACGTTCGATAGACGACTGTCTACGACCTATGAATCGACCTTCGATTTGTCTTTGTCGGACATCAAACTTTGGACGAATAAGCCCTAGGCCAACAAGTGCCATCAACGAGAACATGAGTCCCCACAACCAGGGACTATCGATCACCCGAGAGGCCGAAGTTGGGGTGTCATTATTCTCCATTCGCACGCTTTCGATCGTGATGCTGTACTGTGAAGTATTCCATTAAGCCAGACAGAATGCGAATGCCACAACGAATCACGGCACAATCACATACTAGCACATGCCCGGCCAACGAAGTCGTACATCTCGTCCTGCATACAAGGCTCCGTCACCGAGCGATTCCTGAATTCGTAACAACTGGTTGTATTTTGCTACCCGATCACTACGCGAAGCTGACCCGGTTTTTATCTGCCCCGTCGACAAACCAACTGCCAAGTCTGCAATCGTGGCATCCTCTGTTTCACCACTGCGGTGGCTGGCAATTGAGGTGTAACCTGAACGGTGGGCAAGCATTACTGCAGCAGTTGTCTCAGTGAGCGTGCCGATCTGATTTACTTTTACAAGAATGCTGTTCGCGATACCCTCAGAAATACCACGACCAAGTCTCTCTGAATTCGTGACGAAAAGATCATCACCGACGAGCTGAACCTTTTCACCAATCTTATCGCTGATAATCTTCCAGCCCTCCCAGTCATCTTCAGAGAATCCATCCTCTATAGACATGATCGGATACTTTCCAGCCAAGTTCGTCAGGAAATCTGCCATTCCTGCTGAATCCAGAGTTTTCCCCTCAATGGCGTACGTGCCCGCGGACTCATCATACAGTTCTGTGGCTGCTACATCCAACGCAATGGCAACCTGTGAGCCTGGTTCATACCCAGCATTACCAATCGCCGCGAGTATGACTTCAAGTGCTTCTGTGCAACTTCCGATCTGAGGTGCAAAGCCGCCCTCATCTCCAACCGAGGTAGCAAGGCCTTTCTCACTCAACACTTTTTTCAGAGCATGAAACGTTTCGACACCAGCACGCAACGCTTCGCCAAATGTATCGAACCCCAATGGCATTACCATAAATTCCTGAACATCAAGCGGGTTATCTGCGTGCGCTCCTCCATTAATGATATTCATCATAGGAGCAGGAAGAAGCCGTGCCGTTGTGCCACCAAGATAGCGATAGAGTGGGACACCACAGTGCTCAGCAGCGGCATGAGCTGTTGCTAACGAAACCCCTAGTATCGCATTTGCACCAAGTGTTTTTTTGTTTGAAGTTCCATCCAACTCAAGCATCCGCATATCGATGCCAGTTTGATCCAGTGCGTCACAGCCCTCAAGCTCTTCAGCAATTCGATTGTTCACATTCTCAACTGCTTCAAGGACACCTTTGCCAAGATACACGCTGTTGTCGGCATCCCTTTTCTCCCAGGCCTCATGAACACCAGTGCTTGCACCAGACGGCACTGCGGCTCGTCCGAATGTTCCATCGGCAAGACAGACATCAACCTCTACTGTAGGGTTCCCGCGACTGTCGAGAATCTGGCGGGCATGAACGTCAACGATCGTGGACATAGTTGGGGAACTCCTCAGGATTCAAAATGTATCGGCTTCGAAACAATCAACAACGTCGTATTGTGGCAACCGCAGACTCTCACGCAAGGGGATGAGCGAAACTGTGCATGCGTACTCGTAGTCGCCGCAGGATCATGCAGGAAAAACCTCTTCGACACACTGGCGAAGTCAGTATCGCTGGAGCCACCACAACCGTATCAAGTCGCACGACCGCTACGAATCTGGCCTCTGTCCAACCGTACGGAAAAATCCTGCGTTTGTTTGGGTATCTTCCCGCACTGTTCGACGGTAAAAAAGGAGGTAGTTCTGCTGAGCAACCTCCGAAGGACAACTCCGTAATGTTTACAGGTCTCGTGCAATACCTCGGCAAGATAAACAGCATCACCAATGAGCCTCCCGGCGTTCGACTTGCTGTGCACGCTGGACCCTTGGCTCAGGGCGCACAGATCGGTGACAGTATTTGCACGAATGGTTGTTGTCTGTCGGTGGTACAAACAGACGGAGAAACGCTTGAATTCCAACTCGGCCCCGAAACATTACAGCGTACAAAATTTCGAACTTGTAAAGTGGCTGATTCAATTAACCTTGAACGCTCTCTCACGCTCCAGAACCGACTCGATGGCCATCTCGTAACAGGCCACGTCGATGGCCTCGGTATTCTCGAAGAACGAATTCAGGAACAGGATTGGGTTACGTGCCGATTCACATGCCCAAAAAACTTGATTGGCCAGTTGGCAGCGAAGGGATCGGTCGCTATCGATGGGGTGAGCCTGACCGTAGTCGACGTCAACGAGACATCTTTCAGTGTCGCCCTTATCCCGCACACCCTGAGCCACACTACTTTGGGAAAACTTGTTATTGGAGACGAAGTAAACCTCGAAACCGACCTTATTTCCAAATACGTCTGCCGTTGGCTGGAAACACGTTCATGAAAAAATCCGGCCGGGGACAACCGAAGACGGCGCATAAAAAACGATCTGACCGAAAGCGTCAGGATAGTCCGCCTGCAGTTCCCGAAAATGCAGAGAGTGAGCAAAGCGTGACAACTTCACAGGCCACTCGACAAACTACTGCTTATCTGAAAAAGCTTTTCTCGGAAGTTGGCTTTTCAATTGACACGAAAAAGGGCCAAAACTTTCTTGTTGACTTAAACCTGCTCGACCTGCTTGAGCGGACAGCTGATATACAGCCAGACGACATCGTCCTTGAGGTTGGCAGCGGCACTGCCGCACTCACGGAACGGCTTGCTCAATCAGCATTTCGAGTTGTCACGATTGAAATTGACAGTCGACTTGCGACGTTGGCTCACGATCGGCTTATCGATGTTGACAACGTCCACCTCGTCAACACAGACGTTTTAGCTGGCAAAAACAAGTTGTCGCCTCAGGTTCTCAGTGCATTGGATGCAGCCGAGAAGCAACGCCAGGCAGCTGGCAAAAATGGGCGTTTTCTTCTTGTCGCAAATCTTCCCTACTGTGTCGCTACACCAGTCATCTCAAACCTCTTGCTAACGAAGCCTTTTTCTTCTGCCACTGTAACTGTTCAATACGAAATGGCTGACCGCATGACTGCTTCGGCCGGCCATCATTCTTATAACGCGCTTTCCATCTGGATTGGCTCGCAATGCCGGAGTGAGATTATTCGAGTCCTTCCACCTGCAGCATTCTGGCCTCGACCCAAGATCGACTCAGCAATCGTGCGACTAGATCTAGAGGAACATCGACGGGCACAGATCTCTGATCTGCCACGGTTCCACGCATTTGTCCGTGATATCTTTTGTCACCGCAGGAAAGTGTTACGTGGTGTTCTCGTGACTTTAGCAGGAGGTAAAAAAAATCCTGATGCGGTGAGCCGAATCGATCGGCTGTATGACATGTTTGAACTCGAAAAAAACATACGTGCCGAGTCGATTGACCCTGATACATTTGTACGACTTGAACATGAGTTTTCACGTTCGTGATGCCGTAGAAAAAGCTGAATGAGAATGATAACCACAATGACGACGGTCCTTGTCTTTTCTGAGCAACAAACACGCATTCGCCCGTTGAGCAATGCAAAACTGATCAACCACAATCAACACATGTCATCCTTAAACAAAATGGAAGGAATGTTCTACTATGAAATTTATTGAAATGACCGGCCACGCCTTAATGAGCATGATTGAACCGGATGAAGTTTCACCAGAGAAACTCCAGCAAGTTGGGCTCACCGACACCTGCCTCGTCCGTGTCAATGAACAAGGCGACGTAGAAGTGAGACGACATGACCGCTGGGACCTTATCGGGGGCCTTCTTGGCGGGTTTGCTCAACGGGCAGAGCGTGCCAGCGGCCGCACGTGGGCCTGAAAAGTGTTGAATATTCCGTGTTATACAGGGCTGGTCACGACGAAAGTATCGATTACACCAACTCCCCCGCTATACTTTCTTGCTGACGGGAAGTTTCTGCCGATTTTAAAATGAGTTGAGGAATTCCCAGCGGATTTCATCAAAAGTGTCGCCGGATGCGGCACGAAAGTTCCATAGAGCAAGTGGAGCAAGCCGTAGTGGGCCAAGGCCATGAGGGCCATAGTTCACCAACAACTGATACCTTACTGCCCGGCATGAAAGGCCTCCTTTGCCGCGGGAGTTGGTCAGGAGATCCTTCTAGACGTGAATCCGACTCCTTTACCCGAAGGCTCTTTTGCCCCAACCATCGTTGACCTTTTGCGTCAACGAGCGGCGTATCGCCCTCACGACAGAGCATTTACATTTCTCGTTGATGGGGAGAACGAGGAACTCAACATTACGTACGCTGAACTTGACCAGAAAGCTCGAACAATCGGTGCCTGGTTAATGGATCAGGACATGTCAGGCAAACGGGTCCTGCTTCTCTACCCTTCCGGTCTTGATTTTATCGCTGCATTCATGGGCTGTCTTTATGGGGGTGCTATTGCCGTTCCCGCATATCCTCCACGAAAAAACCGCTCGGTTGAACGGATTGAAGCCATTGCAGCTGACGCGAATGCTTCTGTAGCGCTCACTACCCGGGATGTCCTTGACCGTTTTGAATCTCTAAAGGCCTCCGCGCCGAGCCTTGAACATCTCGTGTGGCAAGTCAATGAAGAACTTGACCAATCATGGTCGAATCGGTGGAATCGCCCTGACATTAAGGGTAGCACGCTTGCTTTCCTGCAGTACACAAGCGGTTCTACTGGCACCCCGAAGGGCGTCATGCTGAGCCATGAAAACCTGTTGCATAATTCTCTCCGTATTATGCAAGCCTTCGAAATCACCCGAAGCCAATCAGGAGTCTTTTGGCTACCAAGCTTTCATGACATGGGTCTTATCGGGGGAATTCTTGTTCCACTATATGGTGGCAAATTTAACGTCTTGATGTCCCCGGTTGCATTCCTCCAAAAACCTCTCCGTTGGCTGCAAGCAATTGCCAAATACAGAGCAACCATTAGCGGCGGCCCAAACTTTGCGTATGAACTCTGTGTCCGAAAGACGACGCCCGAACAAAGAGCGTCTCTCGATCTGTCGAGTTGGTCACTCGCATTTAATGGCGCCGAGCCAGTTCGGGCTGAGACGATGAAAGCATTTTCTGAAGCCTTTGCAGTGAGTGGTTTCCGAAACGAGGCCTTTTATCCCTGCTATGGATTAGCAGAGAGCACATTGATGGTAACCGGTGGCATGAAGTTCGAGCCACCAGTCATTCATCACTTTGACCCACTTTCAGTCGAGACTGGGACCGTCACTCTCAATGAGAACTCTTCTCCTGATGCACGACAATTTGTTGGCAGTGGACGGGAATTGGATGGACAGGATGTTTTGATTGTCAACCCGCAAACCTTTGAGCCACTTCCACCTGATCGAGTTGGTGAAATCTGGGTAAGTGGCCCAAGTGTTGCACAGGGATACTGGAACCGTGCTGACGAAACGAAATCCACTTTTCAAGCGATGCTTAAACTGCCAGCAAACGCTGCAGGGCAGGTCGGGCGATGGAAGCCGAACCAAGGACCGTACATGCGGACTGGAGATTTAGGGTTCTTTGACAATGGAGAACTTTTTGTCACCGGCCGCCTAAAAGATCTGATAATTATCAGGGGACGAAATCACTATCCTCAAGACCTTGAACATTCTGCGGAAGAAGCAAGTGGCCTTGTACGGCCCGGCTGTGTCGCAGCCTTTGCTGTAGAGATAGACGGCCGAGAACGAGTTGTCATTGTGGCAGAACTGGAACGAGGCAAGAGAGAGGAGGCGGATGTTCTGGCCGCATTCGACGCCATCCGTAAGCGTCTTGCTACTGAGCATGAAGTTGCGACGGAAGCTATCGTTTTAGTGCGACCAAACAGCATTCCAAAAACGTCAAGTGGAAAAATTCAGCGGCATGCATGCCGACGTCAGTTTTCAGATGGGTCACTGTCTGTCATCGAACAGTACATTAGTTGGCTCGAACCGAACAAAGACACTTCTTCTCCTGAAACCCCACGGCTTGCACGACAGCGGCCTCTCGGAGAGACATCCCACGGCCATAGGCCAGACAGAGAACTTCCGACTGAAGTTGTTCAAACCGTCTTTGAGCATGTTCGAAGAATAGCTAAGGAACGTGCCGGCAACCTCACGCTGGACACCAACATCGTCGAACTTGGTCTTGATTCACTTGAACGGATGGAAATTGTTTCAAGTCTCGAGGAAGCATTTGGTGCGAGGTTTCCTGAACAGGTCTTACCCACCATCGAAACATGTCGCGAAGTCATAGAGGCAATTCTTGACCACATGCCGCTCGATGGTCATAAACATGCGCACTCTGCCCGTGTTGTGGCAGAGATCACTCCCGACTCGTACGACATCGCACAATTTCCCGAAGTGCGTGCTCTTCAACAGAATTTCGCAATGGTTCGAAATGCCGGCCTCCAGAACCCTTACTTTAGTGTTCATGAAGGTAAAACAACCGACAAGACAACAATCGATGGCCGTGAACTCATTAGCTGGGCGTCCTACAACTACCTGGGCATGTCTGGTGACCCGGTTGTGACTGCGGCGGCGAAGGATGCACTTGATCATTTCGGCACAAGTGTCTCAGCAAGTCGGCTTGTCTCTGGCGAAAAAACTCTCCATCAAGAACTTGAAAGAGCATTTGCTGACTTCATCGGCACCGAAGATGCTGTCACAATGGTTGGGGGACATGCAACAAACGAAACGGTCATTGGCCATGTAGTTGGCCCGGGTGATCTCGTACTGCACGACGCATTCGCCCATAACAGCCTACTTCAGGGCGCGATTCTCTCAGGTGCTCGTCGCAGGCCCTTTCCGCACAATGACTTTGAAGCAGCCGAAACCATGCTTGCGGAACTTCGGAGCCAATACCGACGTGTTCTTGTTGTTATTGAAGGCATCTACAGCATGGATGGTGACTTCGCTGACCTTCCTCAATTCATCGGCCTTGCAAAACGACACAAGGCACTTCTTATGGTAGACGAAGCTCACTCGCTCGGCGTGATGGGACCTACTGGAAGAGGCATTGGCGAACACTATGGAGTGAACCCAAAAGACGTTGACATCTGGATGGCGACATTATCAAAAGCATTCGGTAGCTGTGGTGGACTCATCGCTGGATCGTCCACGCTCGTTGAGTGGCTAAAATACACGGTACCGGGGTTTGTCTACTCGATTGGTCTTCCACCACCAGCTGCAGGGGCAGCGTTGGGAGCTCTTCGTCTCTTACAAGATGAGCCGCAACGGGTAGCAAAACTTCAAGACAATGCAAAACAGTTTATTGAGCTGGCGGGGGAGGCAGGCCTGAACACTGGATCCTCAGGTGGCTCCGGTGTGGTACCCGTTATCTTGGGCAACTCAATCAACAGTCTGAAGTTGTCACGAGCACTGTTTGAACGAGGCATCAATGTGCAGCCGATCTTGTACCCAGCAGTGGAAGAAAAAGCAGCACGACTTCGGTTTTTTATCACAGCAAATCACACGTCAGATCAAATAAGGCAAACCGTGGCTGCCATGCGAGACGAACTAGTAAAAATCGATCCGTCGTATGCTGCCCACCTACGTGAAAAAAATTCTCCTGTCTCGGTTGCTTAATCACGCCAAACCAACAGTGACATACTTGCACGCCATTTTTCGGGAGCCGGTGATTAAAAGGACATAATTATCACCGATCAACTAGGTGGACTATGTTTTTGTTGGAATCCATCGCTATAACGTGTGGATGTCTGACAATCATGAAACGACTACCCACCGACTAGTACTCCCTGCAGATGCAAACCACTATGGCACGCTTTATGCCGGCAGTCTCTTAAAATATGGTCTTGAAGCTGCCTATGCTGCCGCGACACGAGGTATTGGCCCCGAAGCAAATCTCATGCTCCGACGAGTATTGAGTGTGGAGTGTCGTCGAACCGTACCAGTGGGCACGCTTGTTGAACTACAAGGGGCTATTCTGCAGGTGCGACAATGCTATATCGACGTCGGTGTTGTCGGCATGCCTTTGGCTAACGGAGACGTCCCATGGATGGATGGGCTTTTTGGCTTTGTGCAGGTTGACCAAAGGGGGCTGCCCACTGAGTTACCAGAAAAAATCCAAACGGTTTCCAACACGACGTTTTGGCAACCCCTTCTCAAGCGTCTCGCAGAAACAAAAACTCGTGGTGCGACAGCAGAATGGATAGCTGCAGGAAACAGTTAGCTCATCCGTGGAATCGTGCACCGAGCACCAAACTCTAGTACTTTATTTCTAAACCAAAATCGATACCGTTTGTAAACACATACTCATTGCCGCCATCAGCAGGTGCCTGCTGTGAGTAAACCGTTTCCTGAAGCTCAAGAAATTCTTCGGGGTTTCGCACAGTACGTTCACCATTCCCGTTACCATACGTGATCGTCGCCGGCACGTAACGAGATCCAGGGCCAAGCGGCTCAGAAGGAAGTGCGGATAAAGGTATATCCGTATATCCAGTCACAAATCCCTGAGCATTGATTATCGCAGTTGAACCTTGATTGACAGCTTGATTGTTCTCAATAATCGCTGTCTGATTTCTTGCAACTGCTGGGTTTCGCTTGATTGCATTAATAAATTTTGTGTTTGAACTGGCTCTTGCGATCTGCGACAGCCACATTCCTGTGTAGCCAAAGTTCAGGCTAATTCCTTTTGAGATTCTATAACGCCCTCCAAATCTCCATTCTCCAATAGGAGAGAATGTAAACCTATGTTCTGCTGAATTTGTCGCGGCTGACTGCCCTGTAGGAAACACTTGCACAATCAAAGGACTCGTCGGCACTGAAACCACCGAGGTTGAATTATTTCCGTCTGCTGGTGAAGAGAAGTTTACGGTTGTTACACCACCACCAGCAAAGTTGGTTCTGAGATAATCTGCCCCAAGGTTCTGTGGCAAATTAGCACCCTTATAAATATTATTCTGCCAGTTAAATCCAGCTGTGAATGAACCTCCTGCGTACCAGTCCCATGCACCCTGACTGCCCTCGAACAACATTCCAAACTCAGGCCCGACCATGTTGTTGGAGGTGTATGTGTCCCACTGTGCTGTCTGGAAAATCGAACCAGGCCCCTCCCCTGTGATAGTCGATGGAAGGTCACCGGTTGTTATTCCAAGCATTCCAGCTCCACCCATGCCTGTGGTGAAAGTCTGCTGAACATCACCACCAGGGCCGGTCGTGTTGTTATTCCCACCAGTGTTGTTGTTTCCACCAGTGTTGTTATTTCCGCCGGTATTGTTGTTTCCACCCGTGTTGTTGTTTCCGCCAGTATTGTTGTTTCCACCCGTGTTGTTATTCCCACCTGTTGCACCCCCACCACCACCGCCGCCGCCACCAGCTTGAGTGTTAAACGTATTCTGAAAACTCACATAGTCGAGCTCATACCGATCTTCTAGTTGAACAAAGCGTGGACCGAGAGAATAAGTAAGTCCCGTTGATCCTTTGCGTCGCCCCAGGCGTTTCTTGAGCGTAAGAGCTACTCCAGCAGATTGAATTTGAGTTGCATTTTTCTGAAATAAATTTTGAGTGATCACATGATCCGGCTGTGGACTATCCGTTGTTGTTTCCAGAGATACCGTAGTTCCTGAACTACCACCAGTACCACCACCACCAGCACCGCCACCACCACCAGCACCACCTCCTGCTAGGGACGTTTCAAATGTAAATGTCTGTGTTGGTGAATTGACTGCGAACTCACTCGAGGTCCCGAAAGTTTGTTCCTGCTTACCAATTTGGAAATAGGAAATATTGACGCCCCGACCACCATAGGACCAACCACCTTCGTATCTATTTCCCCATGTCATCTTTGTTCGCATCCAACTTGTGTTGAGATCCAGCCGAAGCGGATCTGATCCAACCTCAAAAAGAGTTGTATTCGATGCGATATTATCAAGTGTATTAACTTCTGTTTGCTGGGTGTCTTCGGTTGTCTGCACAACGATGGGATTGTCTCGTGAAAACTCCAAGTAGTCGTTATTCAAGTCGACGATAGTGAATGGCGATATGGGCTGCGTAGGAATAATTGAAATTCCTGAATCCGTCTCCGCAGTCCGCACCGTACGTGGAATCGTAATACCCCAGTACAGTCGGTCATAGTTAAAGTAGATACCGTCGTCATCGCGTTCATACATGTTGTATGAACCTAAATCGGGCGGCGCGAATAGCTGGAAGTCATAGAAGTCCTGATCTGGCAGTAATGGCATCCAGTCGCCGGCGGTCGTTTCTGACGTCCAAGGACCAGGTATTACTGTTACTGCCACGCTCAGCATCATAGTCACAGCAATGCGGGCAAACCTGGTGATATGTCGCAAAAAAAGCTTCTGAATAACCATTGCTCATTCGTCCCAAGGATCAGTATCCAAATTGTCCGCACCTGCGGATTCTCCTGTGGTATCGGTCCTAACGGTCATTCGCATTGACTAAAGTTGAGAAAGATTGACGATTATTCTATTGGAAAACCTCGCTATCCCACCTGCCTTATCATTGCGCAACTATCTCTCCCGAGGGACGAGAGAAAGAAAGCCTGCTAAGGTAAAACGATACAGACCACCAGAGAAAAACTGCCATGCGGACCTTATTGACGCCACTTTCGGTTCTTGCCTGTCTTGCCATAGCTACAGCTTTGTCGGTTTCTGCAGCCGATCCGACATCGAGCCCAGAGATTCTTGAAGCTCCTCAGTTCTTACGACTTCATCGCAACGAGGACGGTGGCCCTGTTGCTCTCGAAACTGCTATCGTGCGATACAGCCGCGGGCAGAACCAGCCCGAACAAACCGTTCACGTAGATCTGGTGGCTGCTGTACATATTGGTGAAAGAGAGTACTTTTCAACGCTGAATAAGCTTTTCGAAACATACGATGCCGTTCTCTACGAACTGGTTGCTCCGCCAAATGCACGAATTCCACAAGCAGGTGGCAAGCCTTCTGGAGCCATTGGGACTGCCCAGCAAGGACTCACAAAATTACTTGGTCTCCAGTTTCAGCTCGACCAGATAGATTACAAGCCGCAAAACTTTGTCCATGCAGACCTGTCGCCCCGACAGTTTAGCGACGCAATGCAGCGCAGGGGAGAATCATGGTGGACCATGTTTACAAAGTTAATGCAGGAAAGCATGGGACGAGCCAATGGTGAAGAAAAAAAGAGTGCCCCAGACCTGTCATTCGGTGATCTCTTTGGTATTGTTTTTGGCTCGAATAGAGAACTCCGTATGAAACGGTTACTCGCCGAGCAATTTTCCGACATGGAAGTATTGACCTCGGCCTTCGGTGGAGAAGACGGGTCATCGTTAATTACAGATCGAAACGCTGCTGCTTTATCTGTTCTCCGGCAACAATTACAAAAAGGCTCGAAGTCCATAGCCATTTTCTATGGCGCTGCGCACATGCACGACTTTGACCAGCGACTTCGCAAAGATTTCAATCTTGAACCAACCGAAACTGTTTGGCTCGAAGCGTGGAATCTCAGAGATTCTGCTCAGCGACCGAAATGATGTTTCGGTCTCAACGAGAAAACGTCTCTGACACTACAAGAGGCAGCACGCTTCGACGAATGCTGTGTTCAATCACATTCATGTCATTCTGAACGTCATTAACATATTGACAGAGTGAAGCTAGAAGTTCTTCATACCCCATGGAAGAAACGGTTTGACCAACTGGGTCGAACTCGATTTCACCGCGGTATCCAGACTCCAGAAAGAGACGAAGCAAACCAGCAAGTGGAAGATCTCCAGCACCGGGGGGCAACCTTTCGCAGCCGGAAGAAATATCATTGGCCCGATCAGCTACTGAGATAATTTTGATCCGTTCAAGTTCAGGCAATCTACCCTGCATAGAAATCAACTCTTCAGAAAATGACCAAAGATCGATCGCCAAGCCGAGGTTTGGGCAGCCAGCGGCTTCAAGTATCGCCTGGGCGTCATCCAATGTCGTTAAGAAACTGTCTTCGCCCTTTGACGGCTTTAAGACCAAAGTAACTCCAGATTCTTCAGCGGCTGAGGCAAGTTCTTCAATAGCGATCCGTATCAAACGCCGAGCGTGCGAGAGCGTATGTCCGGCACGTGCTCCGGTACGTAAAACAACAAGTGGGCAATGTAGTTGCTCTGCTATGTCGATAGCCTCGTAGGCATCTTCAAGACTTTCTCGAAACGTCTCACCTTCACTTCCAGTAAAGCCTCCTGGCCACTGAATAGAAGAAACCCGTACACCGGCACTATCCAAAAGTTCTCTCGCCTCACAAATGGACAAGTCAGACAATTTTGACCGCCACAATGAGATCGCATCAAAGCCGTGCTCAGTGTAATGGCAAAGTTCTTCCGCAAGACCCCATCGCAGCGTCGATAGTTGACTAACTGCAATCCGCAACGACGTTGAGGAAAGCATAGGCGGATATTCTCCAGAATCGGGCATGCCACCTGATGTATGAATAATGAACGAATTCACCCTGCACGTAACGACACGCAGAACAAAGTTGAATAACAAATCGGTCGAAAGTACTTAATTTGGCACACCGATAAATCAAGTAGCCGTCAAACCGAAGCGGAAATTATGGTCGGTTGAATGTCGAACTGTCTATAGAAAATTTGTGGAGCGATAAAATGGTTCTGGGAATGGGTTTTCCTTGCATAAATAAACAGTCTTTTCCTGATCTCTTCATGAAGTCATGAAAGCACTCGAACAGTTCTTTTTTTCTCACCCTTGCCCTTGACAGCAGTATCGCCCAAAACACTGAGTCTCGTTGCGATTGTGGGATCACAGCATTACCGTTTCATAAGATCAATACACACGAGCTTGCCGGCACCACGAACATAAAGATACCCATGGGCCACAACGGGTGCCGCCCAGCATGGTGGGGTCAACAACGCGTCTCCGGATTGTCTGTCTTCAAGTTCACAGCGGCTGATAATTTCACACTTCTTCTTCGAAGCTTTAATGAGGAGTAAGTCACCAAACTCACTTAGAACAATTAGGTCGCCGTTCACAAGCACGCAGCTGGCCCGGCCAAGACCAGACTCTTTCCAATACAGTTCTCCCGTTTTCCAGTCAGCACAAACAAACAAGGCATCGCCTGCATTACGACCTGTCGTGCCATAGACACAGCCGTTGTGTAGTACTGGAGTCGCCCAATGGCACCTCAATGAATTTCTGTGACGACTACGTAAAGAATCACGGCGACGCTCAACGAACGAATCGTTCTCAATACCAAGGAGCACACTTCCCGGCCCATACGTTTCAGACAAAAGCACTTCAGAACCGTGAACGACTGGGCTGGCAGCAACAACGCTAAACAATTCTTTTGCTCGCCAAAAAAAAGAATCTTTTACAACCCCCGACTCGGGGTCAATAAGCAGCAACCGGTCACGCATCCAGGCAAGCAGTCGAACTTGTCCATCGAATGCGTGCAGTAGAGGAGTGCTGTAACTCGCCAACTCACTACTCGTTCGCCAAATCTCTTTCCCGTCCTCGATATCAAATGCAACCAAACCACTATCAAAACCTTTCACGAGGTCGAGTCGCTGTGGATCAGCCGGAGGGTCATCACTGACACTTCCACCGACCTGAACAATTACGAGTTTTCTTTGTGAGCCGGAAGTTCGCTTATAGACAACCGGTGACGCCCCTACACCGAAGAAATTGGAGATAACGTGGTATTTTTTCTCTGTCTCAATCTTCCACTTGAGACTCCCGTCTACCAGCCGACGGCACGCCAACAAGCCCTCTGCACCATACGTAATAGCGTAGCCATCACAAAGTATTGGTGATGACCGTGGACCTCCGTCGTACCCGAACATATCAACGTATCCTGTTGGACTCGTTTCCCCCCAAAGAACTTCTCCTGTTTCTGCTTTGACACATCGCAACCGCTCCGCACCTCCAATCCGATCAAAGACAACTGCACGACCTTTTGAAACCGAGGGGCCGCAATACCCCTCACCAAGTTCAATGGACCAACAAACTTTGGGCCCCGTCTCCGCCCACGGCACGACCATACCCCGCAATTCACTCCGGCCATTTCCGGTTGGCCCCAAAAAAACAGGCCAGTCTTCGCCTGGCCTCGACCATAATGAACGCTGCTGTTTCATGCCCGGCTTGCTGACACTCTCCGTCTCCTGAGAGAATCCACTTCCACACAAGGCCCCATACACCAGTACACTAACCAGGCACTTCACAATCGTTCTTAATAAAATCATCTACAAAATTTTCCCTCTGTTGAGTCAGAACCCAAAATTATATCAATCGGAAGTGCTGCCGTATTATTTCAACGAGAGTAGTCGATAACCCCATGCATCGTGACGAAAAATCGATCCAGATCGGCAAGACCATTATTCCGGCTCGCGCAATCCATTGGCAATTCTCGCGCAGCCAAGGGCCGGGTGGCCAACACGTCAACAAAACGAATTCACGAGCTGAGCTCCGAATTGATATTCAACAAACTGATTTCCTTTCCCCCGCGGTTGCCAAACGACTACGAACCCAGGCCGGCAACCGTGTCACAACAGCCGGTGAACTTGTCCTCACAAGCCAACGTTTTAGAGAGCGAAATAGGAATATAAATGACTGCCTCGAAAAACTCTCTGCCCTGCTCATAAAAGCACTTGCTCTCCCAAAAACCCGTCGTGCAACCCAACCGACGCGAGCATCAAAAACTAGGCGTCTGGAGAAAAAAAAACATCGAAGTGCAACCAAAAAACTCCGGCAAAGAATAATGGACTAGAGCGTTACAGACCGACAAGCAGTCAATCAATGATATACTTCTATTGGAATGATTGGCCATTTGGTAGAAAATCACTGGTGTTGGTTACGCTGGTATTCATTGACGTAGTGGGCAGCCTTTCTTAGAGAAATATATTATGCCGTCACCACAAGATATCGATTCTGTACTCGAAGACTGGGATTACATCCCTGGTGAAGTCAAGGCGCGTCGTGTCACGGCACGTGATGGCAGAGAACTCCTGCAGATGCGGGTTGACATGGGGCTCTTGCAGATGGAGATCGAACTGCGTCCCGATGGTACGCGGCCGCATGGCGCAGAAACTTATTTTGATTACCTTGTGGGTGAGGTTGTACGAGAAGGCGAAGAATTTGAACTGTCCCAAGAGCAGTGCGCGGAAGCTGACCGTGAATTTGTTCAGTATTATCACCGACGACTGTGCTGGTTATCACTACGAGAATATGCCAAAGCGGCAAAAGATGCAGACCATAGCCTTACTTTTATGGATTTTGTCCGGGAACATTCACCTGACGAAGAATGGATTCTGTCTCACGAACAATATCGGCCTTTTGTACTTTTTCACCGGATTCAGGCAAGTGCACTCGCCGCCCTTGATGATGATGGCCCTGAACTCGCTATTGCTGAAATAAATAGAGGGCTGGATACGTTTCATGATTTATTTCTTCAGTATGAGGCTGAGGAACAATTTGAAAATGACGAACTTGTCATCCGGCTTCGTGACATGCGGGAGAGCGTCCGGAAACGATACGAACTAGGCGATACCCTCGACGAGCAACTCGCAGAAGCTGTCAAGAGTGAGAACTATGAATTAGCTGCACAACTGCGTGACAAAATGGACCACAAGCAGTCATCAGAACCAAGCACCTCAAGTCGTACGGATTCAATGCCCCAACGCTCCCCAAATGAAAATGGTGGGTGCTAAAGCCTTTTGCCGCTTTGGAAGATGTTTTGAAAAATTTTCAAAACATCTTCCAAAAAATACGTGTCATTTGGGTCAAGACAGGAAAATCGTGCAAGTCGCTAGGCTTACGGCCCGTTAAAGTAGGTTGACTGGAGTGATCCTGATGCTTGTTCAGCGCAATCTTTTTTCTTCTTCGATTGGCACACAATCTGCACCTCACTAGCTGCATATTGTTTGGTAGGTGCCAGTAGCACTTTTCAGCAAGGCAGGAGGCATTCACCCGAATCGGAACCTGTCTGGTACACGTGGAGAATTAACACGGATGACAAACACACCACACGACACACTTCTTAAAGAAAATGTCACGCATCAAGCCAATCGTCTTAAGACGTTTGATTGCAAGCATCCTGCATCCGAAAACTATGAAATTCGTATCAGTAACGAACGATGCATCGTTCGTGCTATTACAGTTGACGCTATTGATGAATTATTTACTGATCGTGAGCAATTTGAAAACTGTCTGAATGAACAGAATGAACTCGTGGAACCCCTTCTCAACTGTATTGATGATCGACAGCTACAATTTCATGGTCAACTCGCCTCCTTGCCAAAATCTCAAAGAAGACAACGGTTCGTTTCTTCCAGGGCGGTGTTATATGATAATTCTCATTCTTCGTAGTACAGATACCAACGGCAAACTGGTACGCACCTCTGCGATGGGCTGATCGCTACCAGACCTGCTGAAGATTTTAAGCGAGTCTAAAGCAAACTTGTCAGTGTTTCCTATGGCCCTTTGGCATATCTCGTAAGCCCCTACTTAATCTCATTCCGAGACGTGCGTAACGATGCCGTTCGAGCGCATTCCAAAACAGCTACCCGCAGTAGGCATTCCGCACCCTGTAATTGACTACAAACTATCAATAGGTACGTTACGGAAGTGAGAGACATCAGAAAATCGATCAAAATCCTTTTTTGATCAGGTATCTACGGGTTACCATCCTGAACACGCTCTCAATGCTTTTGAAAGGAATCTTATGACAGGTAGCTTTACAACCTCTGCCCCACGCTGGCATCAAATGGCAACCGGTATACTTGAGGGCCATTCCCTTAAAAAAGAAGATGCTCGCTTGATTCTGGATTCATCTGATGAAGAAATCCTCGACCTTCTTGCAGCGACGTATCAGGTACGACATCATTTTTTTGGCAACACTGTCCAGCTTTTCTTTCTCATGAATGCAAAAAGCGGGCTCTGTCCAGAGGATTGCGGATATTGCTCGCAATCAAAAGTTTCTGATGCGGAAATTCCTCGATATAACTTGCTATCCGTGCCTAAGTTACTCGAAGCAGCACGCCTTGCCAGCGAGCGCCAGTCTAAAACATTTTGCATCGTCATTTCGGCTCGAGGTCCGTCAGAACGCGAAATTGATTTCGTCTGCTCTGTAGTACCGCAAATCAAGGAGCAGTACAGCCTCAACGTGTGTGCGTGCCTGGGCTTATTAACACCGGACCAAGCGAAGAAGCTTGCCGCTGCCGGGGTTGATAAGGTGAACCATAATCTTAACACGAGCGAGAGACACTACGAAGAAGTGTGCAGCACACACACATACGCAGATCGTGTTGCAACCTTAGAAGCATGTCGTTCAGCCGGTCTCCAACTTTGCAGTGGTGGCATCATGGGGATGGGTGAAACTGCTGATGACCTCATTGACATGGCATTTGCCCTCAAGGAAATGAATGTTGAATCAATCCCTCTCAATTTTTTAAATTCGATTGATGGGACACCACTTGAGGGCGTTGATGAGGTTTCGCCTCGTGACTGTTTACGAGGCCTTGCTATGATGCGCCTCGTAAACCCCTCTGCAGAAATCCGTATCGCAGGCGGCCGAGAAATCCACCTTGGCAGCCTGCAACCTCTCGGTTTATATGCCGCTAATTCCATTTTTGTTGGTGACTACCTCACCACAGAAGGGCAGCTACCTGAAGCTGATTATCGGATGATTAAAGAGATGGGATTTGTTATTACAAAAGGTCCAGAAGCAGCAGAGCCAACGCCTGTCTTAGAAGAGACCGCTAACTAGGACTGGTTAAGCATCACCGATTGAGACGAGCAATTCTGCCATCTCACCGGCAGCATGGGTGAGATTTTGGCAACGAGCTTCTTCAATTCCCTCACGAAGTGCTCGACGAGCATCTTCCGGCTTTCCATATTTGACAAGGTGCTGTGCAGCCATCTGATAAGCAGGCACATACGGAGGATCACCTCTCGCGAGTTCCTGCAAAATATCAATCGACGCCTCCCATTCGCCATCTGCCTCCATAAGCAGAGCCAGGCTGTAGCGAAGGAAAATGTCGTCGGGCTCATCTCGCAACATTGCCTCAATTTTTTGACGTCGAGAATGTGTCATTCTGTATCAGCCCCTCAAACACTTCTTCAAGCTGTTTCTTGTGTCACTCCACACTGGACTCACCCTAGCCAGAAACTATAGACGGCAACCCATGTGCTTTCTCCCATGCACTGATTTCATCCGTATGCTGCAGTGATAAAGAAATGTTATCAAGTCCCTCAAGAAGGCATCGCCTCCGAAATGGCTCCACTTCAAACGACCGCTGAAAGCTATCGTCATCAGAAAGAGTGCACGTATTGAGGTCAATTCTCAATTCATACTTTCCTGTAGTACTGGCTGTCGCCGCTTTGGCTAATTGAAATAATTGCTCAACATCTTCTTCCGAAAGCCGAATAGGCAAAATCCCGTTAGAAAAACAGTTCGAATAGAAAATGTCTGCAAAGGTCGGTGCGATGACACATCGAAATCCGTAATCAGCCAAAGACCAAGGAGCATGCTCTCGACTTGAACCACACCCAAAGTTACGCCTGGCAAGGAGAACTGTGGCTCCCTCTGCTTGAGGAAGATTGAGCTCGAACTGTGGATTTAAAGTTCCATCTTCCAGAAACCTCCAGTCACTAAACAAAAATTGACCAAAACCAGTCCGCTCAATGCGCTTTAAAAACTGCTTGGGAATTATTTGATCCGTATCAACATTCGCTCGGTCCATTGCGACCACGACACCCGAATGCGTAGTAAATGACTGCACGAAAACAACCTTTCAATTATGAGACCGGCAGAAGCCAGTGCTCTATCGATATTTCCATTCCCGGATATCCACAAAACGTCCTTCCACCGCAGCGGCGGCGGCCATAGCCGGTGAAACGAGATGTGTACGCCCACCCTTTCCTTGCCTGCCCTCGAAATTCCGATTGCTCGTTGAAGCACATCGTTGGCCCGGTGAAAGCGTATCTGGATTCATCCCGAGGCACATACTACAGCCTGCTTCACGCCATTCGAAACCAGCATCCGTAAAGATTCTATCAAGACCTTCTTCCTCAGCCTGGCGCTTCACGCGACCACTACCAGGAACCACCATGGCGTGCACATCACCAGAAACATGGTACCCACGAATGACATCAGCAGCTGCACGTAAATCCTCGATACGGCTATTCGTACACGATCCAATGAAAACTCGTTCTAAAGGTATATCCGTAATTTTGGTGCCCGAAGAAAGCCCCATGTACTCAAGTGCTCTTTCTCCTGATGTTCGTTCATTCTGATCCTCTAGCACATTGACATTCGGAACAGCTGCATCAACGCCGACAACTTGAGCTGGATTGGTTCCCCAAGTTACTTGCGGCACAACATCAGCAGACTCAAAGATTTCCACTCGGTCGTAATTTGCCCCTTCATCAGATGGAAGCTTTTGCCATTCTTGAACAGCCTTTTCGAAGTCCTTTGGCACAAAGTCTCGGCCCCGGAGATAATCAAATGTTACGGCGTCTGGTGCAATCATGCCCGCACGAGCACCCGCCTCGATTGACATATTGCAAACCGTCATTCGCTGTTCCATGCCAAAGCCACGAATGCAGTCACCGGTATATTCAATTACGTAGCCGGTTCCTCCTTCGGTTGTCAGCTGACCGATGATGTAGAGCACAAGGTCCTTTGCTGTGACACCATTGGGCAATTCTCCCTGCACGCGTACTTCTAGCGATTTTGGTTTTGCCTGTCGCAGTGTCTGTGTTGCCAGAACATGCTCCACCTCACTCGTGCCAATCCCGAAGGCAAGAGCTCCCAAAGCGCCATGAGTTGCAGTGTGACTATCACCACACACAATCGTCATTCCCGGCTGCGTAATGCCCAACTCTGGACCAATGACATGCACAATGCCTTGGTCTGCATCACCAAGGTCAAAAAGCCGAACTCCAAACTCTTTGCAGTTATTGCGTAAGGTATCAATCTGCTGTTTTGAAATTGGATCAGCAATTGGCAATCGCCGATCAGTCGTTGGCACATTGTGGTCGGGTGTCGCGAAAGTTGCTTCAGGCCTCCGAACACGACGGCTTGCCAGTCGTAATCCTTCAAATGCTTGTGGACTTGTTACTTCATGAACAAGGTGACGATCTATATAGAGCAGCGGATTCTCACCAACCGGAGTACAGACAACGTGATTGTCCCAAATTTTGTCAAGGAGTGTTCGAGGACTTGGCATACTTCAGATACTATTGAGGAGGGAAACAAAACCTCTAATGTAGCCGGGAGCGAGGGCTGCCGCTACCAGTAGATCTCGAGCCACTGTATGAACGCAGCTATGGGTTACCCCACCTTGCGAAGGACCTGCTGACTAGCCCAATCATCAATATTTTGATGGGAGACAGACTCCCAGCCGCCTTCGGTTGATTCCTGAAGGACAACCGTATGCGACCGTGTCAACCGCTGCAAGAAAAACCAACAGCGAGACGCCGTTGCCCGATCGATCGCTGCAGAAACCAAAATGAGGTCAAACCAGCCGAGATGATTACAAAGACGAGCCAGTGACGAATCAGGACTGCCTGGGACTAGTTGCACACGTCCAAAACCTTGCAAACAGCTATGGGCCTCCTTGAGTGTTACGCCGGCAGGATCTTCAGGCAGCCTTGCCTCAAAACGATCCAGCCCGACATAGTGAATCGGATCATCAGCGATTTGGGCCGCAAGTGAAAGCATCTGCGGCGTACGATTTAACTCACCAAGCCCAAGCTCTAGAATTTTCTTTGGCCGGCTGTCAAGAATGCTCCGAACAAGTGGCCGATCTCCAACAGAACAAGAGCTTCGAAGGAGCCACAATTTTTTAAATATTCCGATCCGACCCATATTTACACCATCAGTACCGCTATCAAAGAAAGCGACACGAGCAACGCCAATATCCCTTGTAAAAGAAATATCGACGAAATGTGCCACGTTCTTGACTCGGTGCCAACCAGGAGGGTTAGAACGGTCAACAGGCCCTTCAGGACAGGACCTCGACGACGACTGCTGTCAATTAACCTCGATTTTCTCAAGTGCTTGCTGTGCTGCCAGCCGAATCGTCCGAACCGGATCATCCTCACTGATTAGCTCGATAGCAGGTACCGCATCTTTCGCACGTGAACCCAAATCACCAAGTGCGATAATCGCCTCCAGGCGAACGGTCTGCTCTTCAGAAGCTAAAGCCGCTGTGAGCAAAGGTACCGCATTCTCGAATTGCTCCTGATCATTCGGAGTGATCTGCAAGACTGCCCAAATCGCAACCGTCGCCTGCATACCGTCTGAAGACTCACTCAACTCCTTCAGTCGTGGAAGAGCTTTCATGGCTCCTGGTGAACCAATGCGGCCAAGGCAGTACGCTGCAGCATAATGAAGACGAGTTTTGACTTCATTCTGATTACGCAATGAATCGTCAAGGATTGTGAGCAGTCGGTCTGACGCAGCAGCTGATGCGGAACCTATCGCAGCAAGAGCAAGAATAGCCTCATGAACAATCTCGTCGTCTTTCGAATCAAGTAGTCCAATAATATCAGGAACTGCAGGAGCTGCAGGTTCACCAATTGCCGAGGTAATCCCAAGAGCAAAGAACTGCGTCTGCGTGCCTTCCAGAAGAGAACGAATAGCAGGGACACCGTCACCGCCGAGCCGAACAATTGCTGCCGCAGCAGCTTCTTGAACTGACTCCGATGTATCCATCAGCATGTTTTCAAGAAAGATCCCCAGACTTTGCCGCTCCGTTGCATCCATATGATCCGACAAGTCTGACAAAGCTGATGCAGCTGCAGCTCGTTCGAATGCGCTTTCACTTTGGGCCTGATTACGCATTCTTTGCACCGCATCATTGACCAACGTTGAGTCATCTGGTTTTATTTTGACCAGAGCCCATGCTGCTGTAGCGGACAGTGGCGATTCCTCTGCAACAGTTTGCGTCAGAACCGATTCAGCCTCTCTGTACTTCAACTTTCCTATCGCATACAAAATTGGGCCCTGCAGCGACGAATCCCCATCGCTGTACAATTTCACTAGGGTCTCTCCCGCACTCTGGGCACCCTCACCAATCGCGGCCAAGGCGAAAACCTCGTGAAGTTGCTCATCTACCGCACTCTCCGGCAGAGCTTCAACAAGTGCTTGGGTCGCACCTGCAGCACCTGGACCAATTTCAGTAAGAGCCACACTCGCCCAGAACCGTCCCTGAGGAAGCTTAAGTCGCTCGACTAGAAATGGCACAGCCTCTGAACCCATATCAGCAACACTTTGTAGAACAGGAAGTATGACTGCGGGATCCTGTGACGCAAAAACTGTATCCACGACCGGCATGAGTTGGTCTGGAGATGGGTCGAGTGCCCGAAGTGAACGCAAACAGGCACGACGGACACGAGCATCATTATGCACGAGTGTTCCTACAAGTTGTGTTACAGCATCGGCATACAATGCCTTGTCAGCATCTGACAGGCTCTTGAGATCATCGTCCTCCCGTATATGACCAATCGCTGCAGCCGCCTGAGTTGCAACAACTGAATCAGCATCCTGAAGTAGTGTGAGAAGCGTCGGAATGGATGAGACTGCATCTTCACCAATCAGTCCAACGGAACGCGCAGCGTGCCACCGCACTCTTGGATCAGCATCCGATGTTAGTTTCAGCAAGTCAGGCAAAGCTGATCGTCCCTGACCTCGAAGCCTACCGATTGCATCAGTCGCCTTGACAACAGCATCTGGATTAGTGGCAGCTGAAAGACTTTCACGAAGCTCATCAATGCTCAGCCGGCGTGTCTCTGGTTGTTCGGATACCGACGAGTGAACAACTGGACTGCTTTCCTTTTTATTTGACGAAGACTTCGTTTGCTGCAAAATAATTTCATCTGTCTGATCGTTAGACTTTTCGTTGGATTTCTCGCTCGGATTCATCATCTCCGGAGAAGTGGCGGTCTGCTGTTCCATCGCAGCACCGCTCCCTTCTGTTTGATCAGTTCGGACAACAGGAGTAGTGTCCGATGCTTGTTTGGGCTGAGAACAACCAGCGAGAAGGCCGAACAAGACAATACGAGCCCAAAAAGAACCAAGAATCCGAAAAGAATTCATAATGTTTTCCGATATGCGTGGGTTTTTGCTTTCCCAAAGACTCTTTAGTAAGCCTTTGATCCAACACCTAAAAACGTGGACTACGTGTCCTGCAGGAGGCTCACGTCGCGATTTTTCATTTTCCCAAGTATACTATGATCAAGAGATTTCCGCTGCATCTATAATCACACCTTAAGTTTTCAGAATATTGATTGTCTATACGACGAGGCCCCTTTCATGAAAATTCGAACCTGGCCATTCATACTCTCACGTTGCAAAGAACATCGGTTTTTATGCGGAATCCTTTGCTGGAGCTTTTTGGTGCTACCACTCGCAGCACAGATGATGGGTGGCATGGGCAGACGTGGCTGGGGTGGAGGTAATTTTGCATCGACTGCGCAGCAAGGAGCGGCCTACGGCATGGCGTCCATGATGAGAGCTCAGGGCTATCAAAACTTACAAAACTCAGAAGCCGCCAAGAATTTTCAGTCAGCGCAGTCCCAACAAATTGACAATCGAAAGAAATGGACGGAAACCTATTTCGAAATGAGAAAGACGAACCGACAAGCACGTGCTGACGAGGCGCCTGCTCGCATTTCTCACGAGGATGCGATTCGTCTTGCACAATCAGTCGCACCTCCTCGTCTAAGCTCAACCCAACTTGATCCGGTTACCGGTCACATCCAATACCCACTTGTGCTTCAGGACAGCATCTTCACTCCTTATCGCTCGGAACTTGATTCACTTTTTGCCAGCCGTGCTTCATCTGGGAGTGGCCTTCAACTCAAAGATTTTCAAGCCATTCGCAAGACGATTACCAAATTCATGGAGGTCCTCAAAGAACACGTAACGGACTATCCTTCCAGTGAGTATGGAAAGGCACGAGTCTTCCTGAACAGTCTCTCGAACGAAGCCAACTTTCCGGCTGGCTGAAATCGTATTTGTCTTTTGTTACTCGTTTTGATTAATGCGTGGCAGCGGCCAACGCTTCAAGGCTTGGTAGCCACAATCGGTTTCGTGCTTAAAAGTATTTTTACTGCATACATTCATCGTCTAAAGGCAGGTTTCCTAAATGAAAGCTCTCGTCACAGGTGGTACTGGCTTTGTTGGCCCACGCCTCTTACGGCTACTTAACAAACCAACCGTACTTACACGAAATCCAGAACGCGCTGCCGAAAAAATTGGCCACCTTGCGGGAGATGTAATTAGCTGGAATCCGTTGGAAGGGCCTCCGCCACCTGATTCATTCGACGGTGTTGATTGTGTCTTTCATCTTGCCGGCGAGTCAGTTGCTGAGGGCCGCTGGACAACTGCACAAAAAGCCAAGATCAGAGACAGCCGAATACTTGGAACAAAAAATCTTGTTTCAGGTATTTTGCAAAATAAAACAAGTGTCAAGAAGCTCGTTTCGAGTAGTGCTGTTGGCTATTACGGTGACCGAGGTGAAGAAGATTTAACTGAGTCGTCGCCACCTGGAAACGACTTCCTCGCTGATGTATGTATTGGCTGGGAACGAGAAGCAGATAGTGCACGCGAACAGGGCATCCATGTTGTCACGATGCGAACAGGAATTGTACTTGGGGCTGGTGGTGGTGCACTAGCCAAAATGCTGACTCCATTTCGACTCGGCGCTGGTGGTCCTCTCGGCAATGGACGGCAGTGGATGCCGTGGATACATGTTGCTGATTTGGCACGACTTTATGTCCACGCCAACGAAAACTCTTTGTTAGATGGGCCAATGAACGCCGTTGCTCCCAATCCGGTGCGCAATAGCGAATTCACAAAAGCACTCGCTGCACAACTAAAACGCCCTGCTTTCATGCCTGCACCATACCTTGGCCTTCGGCTGGTCTTTGGTGAATTTGCCAAAGTACTTTTTGCCTCCCAAAAGGTCGTGCCCCAGGTTGCGATTGAAACAGGCTTTGTCTTTCAATTCCCTTTCATTAAAGAAGCTTTAGAAGACATCCTGTCAGTTTGACTCGTGTTTAGCCTGCCTTTCTGTGCTGAGCGTTTCGCTAAGTGCTTGACTTCAAGACCCGTCGGAGAACTTGGATGCCCCCAGCTACCACAGCACCAACTAAGCCAAGAGGAATTGCACGGTAACTCACACTTTCACCAAACGAAAAATCTATAACTGCAGCGAACAAACTAACGCCGACACCAACGATGAGGGATGTAACTACTAGTTGTAGCACTTCTGCTTGCATATTGGATTGGTGATGCTCTAGGCCACGTGCAGGCTGCTCCACCACAACGTTCTCATTGCTGCCCTCAAGAAGATCTTCCTCAGAGAGCACCCATTCATCATGAGGATTGGTTTCGGAGGACG
>CBFIHW010000011.1:0-37559 GCA_965662325.1 uncultured Pirellulales bacterium
CAACGGAAGCATCGATCTCTGCCACAACGTCCCCATAGAGACCACTAGCCGCTTTCCCTTGAAAACTCTTGCTCGCAAAAAGCGGTACATGCGGCATTGAATGCGCGAGATAGAGAAAGAAGGGGCGGCCATCTTTTTGCGTGCCGGCACGATTCAGACAATCGACGGCACGTTGAGCATATCGCTTGGTCAGCGTGGTCTGATCTTCGGGACTGACTTCCTTATCAATGACTTTCTCATTTTCAAATAGCGGGAGAGGTGGATACGTACCCGGCTTTGCACTTGGATGGTACGGCCACATATCGTTGGAATATGGCAATCCAAAATATTCATCAAAGCCATGTCGTGTGGGTAGAAACTGACGATGATGGCCAAGGTGCCACTTGCCGACCATGCCTGTCCGATATCCTCGTGATCGCAACACCTCAGCCAGCGTCGTCTCCTCAGTCGAAAGACCATGTGTCACTCTCGGACTTAATGCGCCATGAATCCCAATACGATTGGGATAGCAACCGGTGAGTAGCGCTGCTCGGGATGCCGAACAAACAGGTTGGGCAACATGAAAGTCAGTGAGTTTGATTCCTTCCCGGGCTAACCTGTCGATGTTTGGCGTTGGGGCATACGTTCCTCCAAAACAGGCCGGGTCGGCATACCCCATGTCATCGGTAAAGATGATCACAACATTGGGTGGAGACGAGTGGGGTGTCCCTGTCTGCGCATTCTTCGTCTTACCAGTTTGACTCACTGCCTGTTTTTTTGGAGCAGGTTTTTTGGCAGCTGGTTTTTTTACAACTGGCTTTTTCTTTTTCGGCTTTCCCTGAGGTGTATTCTTGCCGTCCAGATCGGCAAGTCGTTGGTTTTGCGTCGCAATCTCATTCCAATCATTCTCAAGCTGTTTGACCTGCTCTGGATGCACTGATGCGACGTTGTTTTGTTCCGTGCGATCCGAAGACAGATCATAGAGTTCCCACGGTTCATCGCGGGCAGCAACCAGTTTCCAGTTGTTCTGTCGAACCGCCCGATGTCCATCGTGACACCACCACAATGTTTCATGTGGTGGTGGCGCGGTAGGGTCTGTGAGGCATTGCACAAAGCTTCGGCCCTGCAGCGGCGGTTCAGCCTCATCAGAATGCTCTTTTGGTTGTTCGACACCTGCCAGCTCAAGCACCGTTGGAACAATATCAATAACATGGACTGGCTGTTCGCGGAGTGCGCTCTTTGATGGAATTCCATCTGGCCAATGCACAATCCAGCTGGTCGAAATACCTCCTTCATGTACCCAGGTCTTATGACGTCGGAAGGGAGTATTGGCACAGCTGGACCAACCCGGTCCAAGACAAAGATAGGTTCCCGCAGAACCAGCCGGAAGGTATGGATCATGCCCCTTGCCACGAACCATAATCTCGGCTGACCCACCATTATCACTCAGACACAATATCAGCGTATTGTTGACCGCATCCATTGCTTCGAGCTGTTCAATGACTTCACCAACTGCCTGATCCATCGCATCAATCATGGCAGCATGAATTGCCATCTTGGTCGCTTGAAATGTCTGCTGCTCTGGCGTGAGACTCTGCCACGGGTATGGGCGATTGACTTCGCCTGAGCCAAGTTTTTCCAGTGCATCCGGAAAGTTATATGGAGGACCAAGGTCTTCTTCCATTGGCGCAAGCGGCGCGTTGATTATGCCACTCTGAACAAGCCGCTTGTACCGCGCTTGCTGCATGATATTCCACCCTGCCTGATACCGAGCCGTATATTTTTCAATAATCTCTTGTGGCGCATGCAGAGGAAAATGTGGTGATGTAAACGCAACATAACTAAAAAATGGTTGGTCTCCGTGGTGCTCTGCATGTTCACGAAGACATGCCGCTGCATGCTCTCCAACTGCTGTGGTCACATAGAATTGATCTGTTTCTTCAACAGGCTTCCCATCGACCGTGATACCAGCAGGATCAAAGAAATCATTTTGACCACCCTCGATGCGCAGAGAATGTGCAAAGCCTTGTTCAAGGGGATCACCATCAACATGCCACTTACCACTGTGATAGGAACGGTAACCAGCCGCTTCTAGGCGCTCCGGTAGCAAGTGAGCCCATGCTGGACGTCCGCTGCGGTTTCCACCCTGCACTCCGGGCATTTTATCTCGACGAATCGATTGCGCGTAATAGCCGGTGAGCAATGCACCGCGAGTCGGCCAGCATCGGGCCGTGTTATAGCCTTGCGTGAACCGCAGCCCACCGTGAGCAAGCCGATCGAAATTTGGTGTTTCTATTTCACTGCCATAACATCCGAGGTCGGAGAATCCCATGTCGTCAGCCAGTATGACAACCACATTTGGTGGAGCCGCCGATAGCTGTTGTGCCATGCCTGCCACAACCAGACACATCACGCCGATCCAAGTAATCAATTGAGAGAGCCGCTTCATGGTTTCTCCAGAATGTAAAAACAGGGGCATAAATCCAGAAAAGGACTCGGTCCCTATTGTTATGAAAAACAGATCAATCCTGCTGGATGTCTTCAACAAGCTTCTTCAAAGATGCTGTCAGTTGTGCCCCATTGAGTGCCCGCAACGGAACAACTTGCGGTCTCATCTGAGTAGCCCATGATGGGTCAGTTGCTATCTTTGCATCAACTTGTGCTCGGAGTGCATCGTGTTCAATGCCCTCTAGCTCGCCGGCCGCAGCGACAGCACTTCGAAGATATTCCGCCGCTTGAACAGATGGATTTGCTTTACTAGGTGCGTCAAACCTTCCGAGTGCCCACGCGGTTCCTTCGGTGAAATGTTTCTGAAACGCATCATCGCTCCACGTCTCATTGTTATGCCCAAAGTTTGTGTAAAAGACACGACCTCGGCCGTAGTCACGAACCCATGAGACCGGTACATGCCAAGGATTTTTTGGTGTACTGGCTGCCATATCTATAGAAAGCAACACGCGAACATTGTCAGGTTTATATCGTGGGTCATATTGATAAATTTCATCCTTCCAGCGAAATCGCTCTGGAAACATCTTCACAATTGGGTGCGTTGGGTCATGATTGACGAAGCCATGTTCGCCCTTCGCGGTCCACGGGTGACCAGCAAAATGACCACCTATCATTTCGACATAGGCATCTGAACTTTTCAATGTGTCACTTGCGGCATGGACACCGATGAAGGCATGGCCTTCTTGTATCCATTTAAGAAAGGCTCCGAGATCTGGAATTGGTAATTCACCTGTTGTACTGACAAACACAACCCCATCGAATTGGGCAAGTGATTCTGGTGAAAACGCAACCGCAAACTTTTGTTTCAACGTCTCTTGCCAGGGCTGATCAGCTTTTTGAAAAGCCCGTTGTTTGTCTTTGTATTCCGCCTCAATCTGTGCCCACTTTTCGTCTGTAACATTTTTCCCTCGTCGAGGTCGCTTTGGTTGCGGTGTTCGATTTGGAGGCATGCGGAGGAAATCGACATGGAAAAGTCCCGTTTCACGGCCAAGTTTTTCCAATATCGGCTCAGCCGTTTCGATCGAGCCGTGGCGGAATCCCTTTGTAACTGTCACAACAAGAAGTCGTGCTGGCTCACCCTGCTCGGCAGCCCCTGCATCGTGCACACCAAAAAAAATCAACCAACCGAGTAAAAAACATTTTAAATATGTACTGTTCATTGTTAAAAATTTTTCCTAAGCATTTTGAAACACAGAAACTCACTCGGGCTGAATGCACCACAGCGAATCATGTGTTCGGAGAAAGATTTCACCATCAAGGCAGACAGGAGTAGCAACAGTCATTTCATCCACCATGCCTTCGCCAAGAACAGTGAGTGATTCACCTTTCTCTCCAGGCCAGGCAAGACACCAGGAATGACCATCTTCACGAGTAAGAAGGACATGGTCATCAACAATAATCGGTGACGAACTAAATTTGTTCCGGTTCTTTGGAAGGCTGTCCTCCCAAATGGTTTCACCTGTTTTTAAATCGAGGCACGACATCAGACCTTTATCACCACAGATCATCACTCGACCATCGCGAATAGCCGGTGTCGGGACATCTGCTCCCAGCGGTTCACGCTCCCACGCAATATGGCTGGCTGTGACGTCTCCTGATCCACCTCGCCGTATGGCAGTCACAGTCTTCCCTCGTGCATACGGTGCAATCACAAATTCACCAGAGACAACTGGTGACGCAATGGAACGAAAAAATGTATTGCCCTCAGGATTGAGACCCCCGACTCGCCAGAGTTCTCGGCCATCCGCGGCGTCATGGGCAGTCACGTGATCTGCACCGAGCACGATGAGCATCTCGGCTGGCTCATTCCAGTCGGCATTCCCAGCAACAACAACAGGTGTTGAATAGCTTTGTGCTGCCTCCTCTGGTGCATCCAAGATACGATCATGTTTCCAGAGGACGTCGCCTGTTTGCCGATCAAATGCGACGAGATAACTTGGGCCCGTCTGCATGACTGCGACAACAACCGCTTTTTCTGTCAGCACCGGAGACGTCCCAAGATCCCACCATAACGTGTCTTCACCAAAACGTTCCTGAAGATTTGTCCTCCACACAACGGCACCGTCGGTGAGCGACAGACACGCCAGTTCACCACTCTTAAAGTACACCCAGACATGATCACCATCTGTGACTGGCGAGGAATTACACCCCGTTGCTTTTTTATGTTTCCCAGGTCGAATATCACCAAGTTGCTGTCGCCAACATTCTTTGCCGGCTCGATTGAAACACAAAATTCCATCATGACCGTCGATATCACAGGTCAGCACGATTGTGTCTCCCCAGACTGCAGGCGTACTCGCACCAAGACCGGGTAGCGGAACGCGCCACCTGATATTGTCCTCCTGACTCCAGGACGTTGCATACCCAGTGCCTGATGAAACACCATCGAGTTTGGGTCCTCGCCAATTCGGCCAAACGGAACGTTCTGATGATTTTCGTCGTGCATTTACTGGAAGCACTCGAAGTTTTTTAGATGTCGTTGCTACCGGTTCCACAGCTACTGATGCCGATTGTGGTTGCCACCACGCATTGAGGTCGTGCTGAAGGTGCTTAACGACATCGGGGTTTGCAGCTGCAACATTTTTTTCTTCATCAGGGTCAACGGCTACATCAAAGAGTTGAACATCACCTTTTTCAAAAGCCTCCTTGGCCACAGCGTCTATGTTGGTTTCACCTTTTGGTAATAAGTGGCTACCAGGTGCACCGTAAGTCGCAGGTTCGATAAGTTTCCAAATTTCTCCGTTTGGAACATCTTTGACTGTCCACCTCCAGAGAAGGTTTCTTCCCGGCTTTTCAATGTCCGCAAGTGTATGGACATAGCAGGCACCAAAGAGCTGTTTTCTCTCTCGAACAGCTTCTTCATCAAGAAGATTGATTCCGGTTAGATTCTTTGGCGCTTGAATCTGACAAGTTGCCAGTACGGTCGGCACAAGATCGAGGGAACTGGCAAGTGAGTCGCTTGTGCCTGGCTGTATCGTACCAGGCTGTCGAAGCATGATCGGTGTTCTCAATCCACCGTCGTACGGTGATCGCTTCGATTTCCCTGCATACTTGCCATTCTCCGGATTCGTTATCCAACCGTTGTCACACACGTAAAGAACAAGCGTATTTTCTGACAAGCCTTTCGCATCGAGGTGATGAACCAGTTCACCGACAGTTGCATCAAAGCGTTCGACATTCCCCCAGTACTTCGCAATGTGAATGCTGTCGGTTTTCGATTCATAGTGTTCGACAAATGACTTCTCTGGATCATGTGGTGAGTGTGGCAGCATTGGTGCATACCAGACGAAGAACGGTTGCTCGGCGTCACTGCAACGATCAATGAAATCGAAGACTGGCTGCATGGTTTTTCTTCCGATCGCCAGCCCTTGATCACCGTGACGCGATCCCTCTGTCATCCCCTCGTCAAAACCGCCTTGAGAAAAATGTCCTTGCCACCATTTCCCGGTCTGGAGACTTCGATAGCCGTGCTTACCCAAAAGTTTTGGGAGTGTCGGCCATTGACCTAATCGTTTTGTCATCTCTTCTCGTCCTGCTTCAAAAAGCTTTTGACCTTCAGGTGAACGACGGTGAATACCGTGGGTCGGAGGATCATTCCCCACAATTAGATGCTCGTGCGGATAACGACCCGTGATCAGTGATGCAAGACTTGGGCAACAAAGACTGGTCGGGACATAGCCTCGAGAAAAGACAAGGCTCTCAGACGCGAGCCGGTCGAGTGCCGGGGTCTGAAGATGTTCATGGCCCATAAATCCATAATCACGCCAATGCTGATCATCGGAAAGAATAAGAACAACGTTCGGTGGCGCAGATTCTGCAATCGCCATACAAGCAGCAGAGAGAAGAAAAAGTCCTAGAAAAAAGAAGGGGCTGAATAGCGGGATACGCTTCACACAAGATGCTGATTCGTTGCGCATGTAACTCTTCATGTTCGGAAACACCCCATAAAAATGATTACGAATAAATTTCTGTAAGCACCCTCTCACAACATCCTTTATAACGGAAAGAAATGTCATTGCATCCAGTGTCACTCAGAAGCACCCTAAGCCTGCTTTGATGTTCCCCAGTTCATTTTATTACATCTCTAAAAAGAAGGCTGCTGCCCATGTTGCCCCGTACGAGAACCATTCTTGTATTCCTTCTTGGAATAAGTTGCTCCGTTTCATTCTGCTACGGAAACGACACCGTTGTTCCACAGCATCTTGATCCCACACCCTTTGGGAAAGACTTTCCGTCACTCGATGGATGGGCAACCGGCCAGTGGTGGACAAAACCATCAGCACGAGGAAATGAACCAACACAACCATCTGACGGAAAGAAAAAGAAGCGTCGACGTCCACCTGTTCCGTTTCGGATCGACGCACCTCGTGATGAGGTCCTTGCATTTGCGATCTACACGGTAACAGTCCCACCGGGCAAACCAACGGACTCGATACTCAAACTTTCAGCGCAACTCTTTCCACTCAAACCGGGTGAATCAAATCAGGTTCGACTTGAAGTCGATCACGGAAACGGCTGGACAGAGATTGGCAAGGCGACAGTCAACTATCCAGGTTGGGATGCCTCGTTTCGCATTCCCAAGTGGGATGCGACTACATCTGTACCTTATCGTGTTCGGCATGGAGAGCGAGCTGAGTTTACTGGTGTGATTCGCCCCGACCCTGCCAACAAAAGTGAAATCAGTGTTGCTGTGATGTCCTGTAATTCATCACGGACCCCAGGACAGCGAGAAGCCCTGATCAATGGACTCAGGGAGGCTGATCCAGATCTTCTGTTTTTCGCCGGTGATCAAACCTATCGCCATACCGAACACACGATCGGTTGGCTTGAGTTTGGCCTCCAGTTTCGCGACATCATTCGTGATCGTCCAGCGGTCACGATTCCTGATGACCATGACGTCGGCCAGGGCAACCTCTGGGGCGCCGGGGGTGGCAAGGCACGTACTTCCGCAGGAGATACCGGTGGCTACTTCTATCCCACGTCCTACGTCAACATGGTGCAGCGGCAACAGACGGCTCATCTTCCGGACCCTGTCGATCCGGCACCAGTAAAAGGTGATATCGGTGTGTACTTCACACGACTTATCGTTGGTGGGGTCGATTTTGCAATTCTAGAAGACCGCAAGTTTAAAACCGGACCCAATGGCACCATTCCAAAAATGGGTCCTCGGCCTGATCACATTAACGATCCATCGTATGATCGAAGCGCTATTGATCTTCCAGAGCTTAAATTACTAGGTGATCGTCAACTGGCTTTTCTAAAGACGTGGGCTCATGACTGGAAGGGTGTTCGATCCAAAGCCGCTCTTTCGCAGACGGCATTTTGTGGTGCTGTCCATCTGCATGGAAATCCAGACAACCGACTTCTTGCAGACCTGGATTGCAATGGGTGGCCACAGCAAGGCCGAAACAAGGCCTTGCGTCTTCTGAAAGAAGCCGGAGCTGTTCACCTGTGTGGCGATCAACATCTGGCTGTTGTTGTCCAGCATGGCATTGATGAATTCCGTGATGGGCCGTGGTCATTTACCTCACCGGCTTTGGTCAACACAGTCTATGGGCGCTGGTGGCATCCTGAAGACGAACACGCTGGCACACATCCAATACCTGGAAGTCCACTGCCATGGACTGGAGACTACGAAGATGGTCTTGGAAATAAAATCACCATGGCCGCCTATGCAAATCCTGAAGACAGAAATGACGAAACAAAACGTGCTGATGGCTATGGCATCACACGTTTTGAATTTGACAAACAAGAAATTGTCTTTCAGTGTTTCCCTCGCTTTGCAACACCCGGGGCTGATGGTGCACCAAAACAGTTTCCTGGTTGGCCTGTCACAGTACCGCTTGAAGGCCCGCCGCAAGACTAAGAGGGAAACACTATGAGTCAATCAAAGCGATGTCTGTGGGTTCTCTGTATTGCATTCAATTTAATCGGGACTTCCATGCATGCTGCCGAAACAGATTCTCCATCATCACAAAGCAAACCATGGTTTGTCTCTGAGGCAAATCTACCAGAAGGATTTCCAGCTGCCGGGCCAGTTGATGAAGTGATTGTCAAAACATATCCACAACATCGTCTGGCGCGTGTGCAGTCAGACTCTGGTACTGACGGTATGTTCTGGAAACTCTTCAATCACATCAAACGAAACGACATCAAGATGACGGCACCCGTCGAAATGTCATGGACGCCAAAGGCTGCTGCCCATCCAGATGGCACACCGGACGGAGACCCAAACGCCATGGCATTTCTTTATGGTTCAAATCAACTCGGCACTACCGGTGCTGATGCAGAAGATGCCAGTGTAGTCGTCGAAGACATTCCAGCAGAAACAGTGGTTTCCATTGGCCTTCGTGGCAGTTACGGCAAAAAAACGTTTCTTCGTGGGTATGAAAAAATCAACGCATGGCTTGCAAATCATCCTGAATGGAAAGTTGCCGGCAGCCCACGCACGCTTGGTTACAACAGCCCGATGGTTCCGAGCTTCATGAAGTTTTCTGAGGTTCAGATACCAGTTGTTGCAGTAAAACAGCCGCAGTAACCAATTCCGGAAAGAGTTGTGATAATGAACAGCAGATTCAACCCGCGCCAGGTGTGTTGGCTTTGGTCTGTTGTGGCTTTGACACAGGTACCTGCCTGGGCACAGCAACCACCCTTTGATATCTACCCTCCAGCTGAACCACCCTACTATCGTGTTCGGTATGAGGCGTCGACAAAGCCAGGTGAGTTAATCTTTCCTGTCAATTACACCATCTGGATTCCACCTGAGGTTGAAACGCTCAGAGGAATTGTTGTCCATCAACATGGGTGCGGTGAAGGCTCCTGTTCGTCTGGTCTCTCTGGAGCCTACGACCTTCATTGGCAGGCATTGGCTCGGAAGCATAACTGTGCACTTTTTGCACCCGCATATGAGCAGCCACAAAAAGCTGATTGCCAGATGTGGTGTGACCCACGGAATGGATCAGCAAAAGCGTTTCAGCGAGGTCTTGAAGATCTCGGTGATCTTTCTGGCCATCCGGAACTCAGTCAGTTGCCGTGGACACTCTGGGGTCACAGTGGTGGTGGTCACTGGGCCGGTGGCATGACACTGCTTTTTCCTGAACGAACAATTGCTTCGTGGTTGCGGTCTGGCGTACCGCTTCTCGAAGAAAATCCTGAACGTCCACAAATCAAAACACACGATCTTCCTGAAACAGCACTTGATGTTCCAATCATGTGTAATCCTGGAACACAAGAAGGCGTGACGGTGACCACAGGAAAATTCAAAGGCGTCTGGCCGGCGAACCTCGCCTTTATTGAGGCCGTTCGGAAACGGGATGGATTGCTGGGCGTTGCGGTTGATCCATTGACGAGTCACGAGTGTGGTAATCAGCGCTATATGGCAATTCCATGGCTCGATGCCTGCCTTCGCGCCCGGCTTCCTGACGAAAACCGAAAGCCTCTCAAGCCCATGCCACGTTCAGACGTATGGCTGGCAGAGATTGCTGGTTTCAAAGCGTGGCCAGCTCATGAGGCACCAAACTCGAAAATGCTTGCCTGGCTACCTAATGAAGCGATTGCCAAAAAGTGGATGCAGTATGTAAAGGATACAGCTGTTGCTGATACGACACCGCCACCATCTCCAACAAATGTGCATCGAGAAGGCCATCGTATTGTCTGGAATTGTGAGGCTGACCTGGAAAGTGGCCTTTCACACTTCATTGTGAAACGTACAGGAAAACAAATCACAACTGTTCCAGAGCAACCAAAGAACAAGTTTGGTCGGCCTCTGTTTCAAAACCTGTTGTATAGCGACACACCAACGCAGCCACTTGCAAAAATGGAATTCACGATTCCAAAAGGGGCACCACTGTCTGGGTATCAGATCATTGCGGTGAATACCGTTGGCTTTGAATCACAGCCGGCGCGGATGTCGTCCCGACCATAAGTCTACGAGTTAGGGCTTTTACCACCGAGATTCGAGACCAAGATTCACACCGTGGAGGAAGACTCCACCACCGCCAACAAGTGTTGTCCCGCTTGCTGCCGTATTGGTGAAATCCCATTGATCTGGTGCAAGTGCCACACCAGAAAGCCAGATCATGTTGTAGCCAAGCCGTAACCACCATGTGTCATTGAGCCGGCGTGTCACCGTGTAATTTAAATCACCGAGAAAGCCGACCCCGGCATCATTGAGTCGACGTGCTGGCCGGATGATCGTTGTTGGTGCAAGCGATGAAGAAATTGGATCGGCATTGGAACTCAGCAATGTGCCTGCCAACATCGCCTTGGCCCAGCCCTCGACCGCCCAGTTTTTCCACTGTCGTCTTCCACGAAAGCCAACCTGTGGTCCCAGCATCTGTGAACTCGTACGCACTGAATACGATGTGAACACATCATTTGTGACACGGCAGCAGAGCACGTTGAGATCCGCCTGCTCTTCGAGACCAGCCCAGCGGAAACCAAATAACCAGTTACTACAGTGGCAGACCGGTTTATTACCAAGGTGCGACCAAAGAAACGAATCACTACTGCATTCAGGGCAACACCGATACGTAAAGATATTGGCTTCGACCGTATTCAAACTCGAGGCATAGGTTGGCCGCACCTCATCGGCACTTGTCCAGCCTGGTGTGTTGCCTCCAAGATCACCTGGTATGACCAGTGAGTCTGTTAACGAGGAGCGATCAACGGCACCGAACATGCCGTACACACCGAGGTAGCCAACTTCCCAGCCCATACAGTCTGGACCAAGCTCTCCATAAAATAGTCGGACACCCGGGGCAGTCGCTGGCTGCATCGACCGAGTGGTAAATACTGGAACCTGTACTGGAACCGGCAGCCCTCCAATATTCTCTTCCGTAATGACGGCACCACTCGTTGCGTTGTCACGCTGGAGAAACAGAAAATCAACAATGCCGTACTGACACCAATCGGGACAGCAGGCTGATTGCTGATAGCCATCGCCAACTGGGACTGTGATTTCAGAAAAATCCCACGACGGATCGAGCTGTATTTCGGTCACTGTTTCAGCCGCTACTGTTTCACCCGCAAACACGTGCTCGCAAGCTGATAGACAGCAGGCAATAAGCACCACCAACATGATAAAAACAGGCTTCTCTTTGTATCGTCGTATCACGATTGCGCCAGACTCCGATTCGCAAAACCAAAGTGATTAGGTGGGAAATCGACGCGGCAGAACCAGTACGGCAAAAAAAACCCGAACGACTCGTACAGTTGCACTAAATTGCCTCCATTCTCATCAGAAGGAGATTTGACCCCTCGTACACTGAATTTTTCCGGTAAATCGAAGATTTTTTAGGACAAACCTACGACGCATGGGAGTAGGGAGACGTTACCCATCCAAAGACGTGCTTTCGCCTGAATTACGGTGTATTCTTAAAGTCTGGGATTCTCCTGAATGGATGTACTGAGAAAGCCAGGCAAACTGTAGGGGCTTCTGTGCTGAGAGGTCCGTCTCTTTTCGCAGGAGTTTTCAATCGATGTCGGCTGGTTTTACATCTCTCTGGAAGCGGGCCTCGCGCACTTGTGTGAAGAATCCCCGGCCTCGTGTTTTCCCAACGGCTGAATCTCTCGAGCGACGGTATGCCCTTGATGCAGTGCCATTCGCCCAGATCGTATCGCCAACCTCGAACCCACTTATTGGCGAAGAAGTTAATTACACGGTTCGCTTTGATAATACCGCCGTAGCGCAAAGCGATATTGGGTATTCGCCATTTGTTGACATCGTCATGCCAAAAACTGGTGACGCTGCAACGCAAACAGGCCAGAAGACAGTCGATAATGGTATTTCATTCAAGCCCGGTACGGCGCAGTACAACGGACTTTCACTGACAACAGATATCGTTGTCTTTGATGCCAACGGTGATGCAACGCATCCATTTGCAAAAGATGCTCAGGGTCAACCACTTGTGATCAAAGGGACGCCCGGAGATGAACTTGTCGTTGTTCAACTCCCTTTTGGCAGTTACGGCCCTGACCAGCCACCAATTGACATTAACTTCACAGGTGTTGTCAGCAGCGATGCCCAGCCAAATCCTGTACCTGCCTATACCATTGTTGCCCAAGGTGGCTTTCGCTATGACACTGACTTGGCAAATAACCCAACGGTTGACGTAGCAACAATGGGTCAACAACAACCAGACCCGGTTCAACCACAACTGTTTCGTGTTACAAAAACTTCTGATGTACCAGAAGGTGAAACGGTCACTGGGCCAAACTTCACGCACACCTATTCAGTCAACGTAGCTGTCGCTGCCGGCCAGACCGTAACCGACCTCGTGCTTACTGATGACCTACCAGACACCGTTCAATTCGTTACAAACACAAGCACTGCGGGCACGGAAGAAAAAGTCCCATCAACAACAATTCCCGGTGGCACGCTGGAACAAAAATTTGCTTCTGTAACAGGCACCGGCAGCAACACAGATGCTGTCATGTCGTTCACGTATTACATACCGCAGAATGATGCCAGTGGGAATAATGTCATCCCATTAAATTCTGGTGGCACACAAACGATCACCAATCCTTCACAGGCAAGCGGTAACTGGACAAGCAGAAATCCAGATTTCCCAAATTCAAAACAGGAAACAAGTGATCCCAAAGACCCCAATTCACAGCATGTTCTCTCTGCTCAGACTGTAGGTGTACAAAAGAGTTTTCACAATCTTTCAGCAACCAGTGGATACAAGGTTGGGGATACGATTGAGTACACGCTTCGGTTCGAGGTAAGCGATTATTTTGCACTTGGAAGTGCTGTTCTCTCTGACATCCTCTCCGATGGTCAGGAATTTGACACAAGTTTCACACCACAATTCCAGTACACGCAACAAACACAGTCCTTTCCAAGCTCAGATTTTGATCCGAGCAATTACATCGTCACCACAGATCCAAATGGTGAGCAAACCGTCAGTTTCGATCTTTCTCAAGAACTCAATAGGCTTGGGTTGGCAACAAACACAAAGCTCCTCGGTGCAGGTATTCCTTCACCGAATGGAACAGGTGATCCTCTTATTCCGCCAACTTCAAATCCTGGGGGCCCTGGAACAGAAGGCATCGTGAGATTTCGAGCAACCGTCAGAAATGATTACCGAGTTGCTCCCAGCGAAGGGCCTGCTGTCGTTCAAGGTGATCGACTGAACGATACCGCACGTTTTACGGCATCGGTTCTGAAGTATGACAACCTCGATAACACCTTTCAGCTTGTAACGGACGCTTCACAACGAGGCTTCACGCTCACAAGCGGAAATACACATAAGTCAGTCTTTGCTATTAATGGTAGCCCTCCCACTCCAAATCAACGGGTTATTCCGGGAGACGACGTAACATTTAAAATTACGTACGACGTTCCGTTCTCGAGTACCGATAACTACACGATCAAAGATTTTTTGCCCTTGCCGATTTTTGTTGCAAGTACGTCTTTTCAATACGATCCAACTCTTGCTGGTACTGGGACAGCACCATCGACAAACCAGTGGACCTTCGGCAGTAATGACACGTTTTCGCTGGTTAATGGTGGCCCAATACCCTCGGTAAGTCCGAACACTTCGGTGACTGCAAATACGCAAACGAACAGCCTGACCTGGGATTTTGGCTCCTATAGCGATGTGCAGAATCGAAATGGAAAGACAGAAATTTTGTTTACCGTCAATGTCACGAACAGGCCATTTGGCGATGGCCTCAAGCTGACAAATCAGGCGCAACAAAGTGAGACGAATGCGAATGGTGATCCCATCTCTTCAAATCCTGGAATCACACAGGTACAGGTTGGTGAACCAGAGCTTGCAATTACCAAGGGAGTCATCTCCACAGATAATCCCACGGGTGAATTTGTACAAGGTGGAAATTCGTCGACTTCACCACCATTACCAGCTGGTGTTATTAGTTTCACAAAGCCTGGACAGAATGCACCTGCTTTCACTGGCACAGTCACGTCGAGTGGCATTGCCTCAACACCGATTGACGCAACACTGGAAAATGTACTTGGTAACGACCTTGTCAAGTTTTCAATCGTTGTCGAAAACACGGGAAGTAGCCCAAACGGTGCCTTTGATGTCACGATTGCCGACACGCTGGAACCCCGCTATCAAATTCCAACAAACGTCACTGGGCTGAATCTTCAAGTAACTGACGGCGCGGGTACATCGCTTGCCTATGTAGGTGATCTCTTCAGTGGTGGCATCACCTTGATTGATCAAGGCCCATCAATTGCAAGCGATGATGCAGCATCCTACCAAGCAAGGACATATCCAAAGAATAGTCCTCCACCAAATAACGGAACGGGTTTTGGAAACTGGGTCATTGCTGCTCCCACATCGAGTGGTTCATTCGTTGGTACAACGGCTCTTAGCACGACAACAGGCACAAACACATTTGGGGTGACATCCAACGGGAACGGTGAAAATGCATCCATTCGGCTTTTTGCCAATCCGCTTTCTGATGGCCAGGCATTTTCAGCAGATGTCGCAGTGAATGCTTTTAACAACGGGACAAAAGGATTTGGTTTTCACGCAGTTGGTGATACCAGTGACATTTTTACAATTCGTCTTTTTGTTGAGGCTGGGACAGGCAATTGGAAATATAAGCTCAGTAATTCCGCTACGGTTATCGACACAACAATACCGTTTGTCGCAGATGCGCCCATCAAAGTCCGAGTAGAACAAACAAGTGGCAGCGACGTTATTGTGTCGATGCAACAGGCGGGTTCTTCTACCTGGTCTACTACGCTATCTGTTCCAGCACGAATTGATTCCGCAGGTTTTTCTTCTCTGGGTTCATCCTCCCCAGGGAAGCAAAGCAATATTGGCTTTGATAATCTTGAGATTACTGGTGCAGCAACGCAGGGGGCACTTGGCCCCGGCACATTGACCGATGGTACGGTCATTGACAATGGAAAAAATATTGCGGTTGTCACCTACGACCTCCAAATACGTCCGACGGTTGCTCCACTTGATGTGATCCCGAACACAGGCAAGGTCACAAATTATGCATCGATTGAAGGTGGACCAAACTTCGTTTCAGCTGGCGGCATCAAGGATGGTACAGATGTCACCATTCAGGGACCTGAAGTTTCGAAAACCCTTGTCAAAACTTCGATCGATGATACCTATAACGCAAATAATCAGGCAGTCATCGGGGAAATTGCAACCTACAATCTTCGTATCGATGTTCCTCGTGGCACCACTCCGAATGCAGTCATTACTGACACGCTCAGTAAGGCACTCGGCTTTGTCAAGGTGACGAATATCCAGACGGATGCGGGGGTGACTATTGGCAATACAGCAGGTGCGAATAATCCGACACTCTCAACGGATGGCTCCGGGAACAACATTGCAACGTTCAACCTTGGTGACATCACAAATATCAACCCAGATACCCAGCGGCATGGAGTAACCATCACTTTTGAGGCAGTGGTACTCAACGACAGATCTGTCACCTCTTCAAGCCCTGCAATTCACAACAAGGCAAAACTCGATTGGACTGGCCACTCACTGCCAGACGTTTCTGCTGGGCCGCTGACAGTCATTGAACCGAAAATCACTGTCTCGAAAAATGTCGCCCCAAACAACGTGCAAGCAGGTGATACCGTTACCTATACGATTGTTGTTTCCGGTCACGATACAACTGCTCGTGTTGTAAAACTCGAAGACATCCTTCCGACAGGAGGTATTACCTATGTTCAAGGAAGTCTTAAACACATTAGTGGGGTCACTCCAAAACTTTCGGTATCAGGGAACGGCTCAGGATTCACAGCCGAATGGAATACGCTCAATCCGCATGAGACCAGCACACTTACATTCAGTGCAACCGTGAATGCGAATGTAGTGAGTGGACAGAGAATCAGGAATGATGCGGTTGTCCGTTGGACAAGCCTCGGTAATCCAAGCCCGATCACAACCAACTACGCAAACGCGGTTCAGCGAGATGGTTCCGGCAGTCATACGAATAATCAACTCAACAACTACAAAACTCAAAACAGAGCAGTGCTACGTGTTGAGAAACCACATGTTACCAAGACACTCATCGCAACATCGATTGACAATACCAATAACACAAACACACAGGCTGTGATCGGAGAGACAGCGACCTACGAAATTACGGTAACAATTCCACAAGGTCATACACCTGCGGCCCATCTACTGGATTGGATGGGTGACCAGTCATCACCAGACCAACTTGCGTATGTCAGCAGTACCGTTCCAGTTGTCAACAGCTCTGCGCTCACGGTGCCCGGCCTCACAAACGCCCCAGTGTACGAGGGAACGACGACGCAACGAACGGTCAGATGGGACTTCGGCGACATCGTCAATACCGATACCAACCCCACCACAGATGAGACGATTACTTTTGCAGTTGTGACACGTGTACTCAACGTAAACAACAACATTCAGGGTGTTTCAGTTGCCAACCATGCCCAGCTGAAATGGTCAAGGAATTCTCTTTCCAATGTTGCGACCAATCAGGACGTGAAGGTGATTGAACCGAAGCTGACGACATCCAAGACAGCTGCTGTCGGCGGACTTGGTGGCAATCCTGGTGACCTCGTGACCTACACGATTATCATCCAGCAGGATGCTGCCAGTGCTACCGATGCCTATGACGTGACGCTTGACGATATCATTCCAGCTGAAATTGGATCACCTGCTCTGACAAACGTGGTCGATACCGATACGATTAATCCGGTCTCCTCTGCAAATTTCCAATTGAGTGGCAACACGCTGACGACCCCGCTTCCGTTTGATATGAAGAAAGACCTGGGTCGTACGATCACGCTTACAATTGACGGAACCCTGCAGGGGCCGTTTAAAGCCAATCAGAAAATCACGAATACAAACACAGTTCGCTGGACCAGTCTTCCCAACAGTTCAGGGCCACTCACCCCAAACCCGACAAGCAGTCCGTACACCTATGAGCGAACAGGTTCTCGCTCAACAACAAACGGACAGTTGAATAACTACAGCAAAACCAGTTCTACAAGCTTTCCCGTAAACACTGTTAATCTTGTTGTTACAAAAACAGTCAATGACAAAACACCAGATGTTGGTGACACAATTACCTTTACAGTAACTGTTCGCAACGATGGACCAAGCACTGCAACTGGCGTTGAACTGACCGATACGTTTCTTACTACCGGGCTTCAATTAGAGACAAGCGGTATCGTATCAGCACCAGGCACAACATATGTCGCAGCAACAGGTGTTTGGACAATCGGTACGCTGTTGAATGGGGATAGTGTTCAACTGACTTTGCCTGCCAAAGTCACTGACCCAGCCGTTGGAACAAAGCCTGATCAACAGGTTAATTCTGCTCAGATTACTGCAGTCGTTGAACCCGATAAAAACACTGTGGACAACAAGGCAACAGCAATAGCAACTCCGAAGTATGCTGACCTCCAGGTCCTGAAGAAGACAAGTAATCCGAAACCTAATGATGGTGAAACCATCACGTATACCATCACGCTTACCAATAAGGGGCCTGACACGGTAACAGGTGTTGAACTCACAGATACGTTGCCAAACCCTGTGGCCTATATACCAGGCTCAGACACAGCTACACCGGGAACAACATTTAACACAACAGGCACTCCTATAACAGGTGGAATCTGGTCAGTTCCGTCCATTGATCCCGGTGATGTATTCACACTTGAGTTTAAAGTCGTCGCTCAAGCTGGTGTCCTTTCCTACAACGAAATTGAGATCACAGACAAAAGCACCTGGGACCCCGTCTTAAGTAATAACATTTCACGAACACCAATAGATCCTCAAGATGCCGACGTCAGTGTGACTAAAGTAGTCAATAATCCAACGCCACAGGTTGGTGACAATGTAACATTCACAATCACTGTAAAAAATAACGGTCCTGATACGGCGAAAGCAGTTAAAGTCACTGATAACCTGCCACCAACTGGTTTTCAATTTGTTGGCACACCCACAACAACGACAGGGCTATACGACACAAATAATGGCATATGGACGGTTGGAGATCTCATCAATGGTCAAACTGAGACATTAACAATTGTGGCGAAAGTTCTTGCGCCACCAATATCTATAGGACCCGGTAGTAGCTTTACAAATACAGCTGACGCGGACTCGAAGGGCCCAAATCCGACGCCAGATCCGAACCCTGGAAACAACACCGATAGTGCATTTGTGACCCCTCTGCAAACTGATCTTGCCGTTGTAAAGGGTGTCTCCGATGCAACACCAAACATTGGTGATGTCATTCAATTTGTCATTGGTGTGGCAAATTATGGGCCCGCAGATGCCACGTTGGTGAATGTCACGGATGTAATCCCGACAGGACTAACATATCTTGGCCCGACATCAGGGCTTGGTACCAATCCAACACGCGGGACCCCAAGCGAAACAGGCGGGACGGTTACGTGGGATATTGGCAACTTACCAAGCGGTGACGTTGAGTTCTTCGTATTCGATGCACGAGTTGAAGCACCCACACCTGCTGGTATTCCACCGACTGTCACAAATACAGCTGTCATTTCTGGAAAAGAATATGATCCAGACCCATCAAACAATACAAGTAGTGTGGATGAGACACCACTTTATGCTGATCTTATTGTTGACAAGCAGGTGAGTGCTCCAACTCCAAACGTTGGAGATATCATCACGTATACGATTTCCGTTACCAATAATGGAAATGATGATGCAACCGATGTCATTCTGACAGATACGCTGCACACCCTTTCAGGCTTGAGTATCACTGGTACACCTGCGCCAACTGTTGGAACATTCGATAAGACAACAGGCACGTGGAATATCGGTGCGATTCCAAACGGAAAAACTGTCACACTTTCTATTCAGGCAAAAGTTCTTACCCCTACGACAGGAAATCCAGTTGCCCAGACGAATACTGCAACCGTCACTGCAAAGCAATATGATCCTGACACAAGTAATAACACAGATTCTGCCACCGAGACACCGAAGTATGCCGATCTCAAAGTGACAAAAATAGTTGATCAGCCTGCACCAAATGTGGCACAAAACGTCACATTTACGATTGGTGTGGTAAACCTAGGAAAAGATTCAGCGACAGATGTGTTTATTGACGACGTGCTTCCCGCTGGTCTCTCTTTTGTTTCCACGTCGGACCCACTCGCCTACAACGATTCCACGGGTGTATGGACAGTCGGTACGGTCGATGTCGGACCAACCAACATCAAGACGCTCACAATCACGGCGAATGTCACGCAGTCAGGGACATTTACAAACGATGCAGAAGTCAGCACAACGCATCGGCCAAAGGAGTACGATCCCGACCCTACGAACAACAAAGGTTCGGCAACGGTAAAGACGCGTGAAGCAGATCTTGAAGTGACCAAAAAGGTTGACGACGCTACACCGAATGTTGGTGACGTCATTACCTTTACGGTGACGGTAAGTAATCATGGACCTGATACTGCCGATAATATTGAGATTACAGATTATTTTCCGACCTCAGGGCTGACGTTTGTCTCGGCAACACCGTCACAAGGAAGCTATGACGATAGTACAGGTATCTGGAGCATCGGGACGATTGATAACAGCGTTCCAACAAATAAGCAGACGTTAACAATCAAAGCCCGCGTTGATGCACCAGCAAACAATACGGTGCCATTGCCGCAGACAAACATAGCCGAAGTTACCAAGGTCGATGAGCACGATCCGAACCCACTCAACAATCAGGGCCAGGTAACGGAAACACCAAAATATGCTGATTTGTTCGTAGAAAAAATTTCCACAAAGCAGCAGCCGAATGTGGGTGAAGTATTCGATTACACAGTCACACTAAAAAATAACGGACTTGATACGGCAACAAATGTTGAAGTCACTGAGTTCTTTCCTAGTAACATTTCTGTGCTATCGGTGACCCCGACAAATAGTTTCACGCAAACGCGATGGAATTTGAATCAGGCGGGAGATGGCGGTGTCTGGTCAGTTCCAACAATTGCTCGAGGCAAGTCTGAGGTCTTGTATATTAAGGCTCAAGCGACATCAGCAAATGTTGCCTTCAACGTGGTCGCGATTAATCACAGTGATGTCTGGGACCCATATAAGCCAAATAATATTGCCCAAACGCCGACCGACCCTCAACAGGCTGATGTTGTTGTGACCAAGACAGTTGATACGCCAAGACCAGAAGTCAATGCGAATGTGACGTTTACAATTACCGTTGAGAATCTTGGTCCAACAGCTGCACAAGATGTGGAAGTGAAAGATTTCTTGCCACCGGGCCTCGAATTTGTCTCGGCTTCTTCTTCCTTTAATTTTGACCCGAATACTCAAATAGGGTCCTGGGATGTAGGGACCCTTGACCCAACTAATACAAAAACACTCACCATTACTGCAAAAGTGCTGGAGCCGACTGCTGGTTTTGGATTTGTGTCGGATTCGACAAATACGGCAACCGCTACATCAACGACGGTTGATCCAAATCTTGGGAATAATGTTGGAAGAGCGACAGTCGATCCGCTTCAAGCTGATCTGGCGATCACGAAAGATACAAGTGATCCAAAACCACAGGTTGGCAGTACCTTTAACTATGTCATTGAAGTAGCAAATTTGGGGACGGATACAGCATCAAATGTGGTCGTCAATGATCTCCTACCAACAGGTGTCACCTACCAATCAGATATCGCGACAACGGGTAACTATGTTGCAGGTACGGGTGTCTGGACGATTGGGGCAATGCCTACTGGTGACCGCCAGACATTGACCATTACCGTCTTAGTGACAACAGGAAATAGTGGCGGCAAAGTGACAAATACGGGAACTGTTACATCAGGAACATGGGATCCTGACCTCACGAACAATACGGCGACAAAGATTGTCGATGTGCCACCTCGTGATGTTCTCCTTGGTACTGACATTGGTTGCGAAACTGGTCCCTACGTACGAGTCATTGATCCGGATACAGGTGCAACCCGCCTTGCGTTCTTCGCCTATGAACCAGCATTCCGTGGTGGAGTTCGTGTCTATGGAGCGGATGTCACAGGTGACGGTAATCCAGAGATTATCACCGCCCCTGGCCCTGGAAGACCAGGTGAAGTACGAGTCTGGCAAGACAATGGATCAAGTGTGAAAGAGCTTATAAACTATAGCTTCTTTCCTTTTGGACCAAGCTATACCGGTGGTGTTGAAATTTCGGAGGGGTCCATAACCACCGCGGGTGCGACTGAAATTGTTACAGCCCAAAATCTTGGTGGTCTTGTCAATATCTTCGAAGTCACACCGGGCGCTGCAAACCCGATTAACACCACACCGGTACGACAACTGCGACCATTTGGATCAAGCTACCTTGGCGGCGTAACAATTGATACTGCTGACATCGGTACTGTAAGTGGAAACACGGTCACTTCTACTACGCCTGATGGAATTATGGAACTGTTCGTTGGCAGTGGATTTGGTATTCAGGCGCAGGTCAGGGGTTACAACGGCACGACGGCTTCACCAACACTCTTTAATTCATTCAATGTGATGAGTTCTGGATACAACCGAGGTGTCTCTGTTGCTCGCTTACCATCAAGCACTTCTGGGAATGCCGACAGAATTCTTGTTTCAAGTGGCATTGATGGGAATACACAAGTTGAAACATATAACGGAAGAAATTCGACGCGCGAAGCGGTCTTCCAGGCTTACGGAAATAGTCGAACACAGGTCTTTAGTGCAGCAATCGATGACGACTCGATCTTCAACGTGCAGGGCCTACTCGGTACAACAACTGGCGTGCAGAAAAGCCTTTCACCAACTGGAGCAAGCAAGGCAACACTCACGCAGTCAACAAGCAGCTATCCACCACTACGTGTGGCTATTCTGAGAAATTAACAACTGAAAACATTTCAAACGTTTTCTCCATGAACGGAATCCGGTATTCCTTTTCATGCTCGGTCTTCAATGCATGCACTCATGTATTCACGTGATGATGTTCTTTCATTTCGTTCTGAAAATATCTGGTTCAGGTACTTTTGAGTCATCTTCAGGTATTTTTAGCCCATCACAATCACTCATTTTCTATGAGTGACAATTCGTATTGCCTATCATGAAGGATGTGGGTGTGTTTCATACAGAAACGCTCCGACTTTGATCTGGATATATAAAACACCACAGACACAAAACATCAAAATACCTGTCATCTCAAGGAATCGTTATGTCGTCACAAAGTTTTCAAAGATTCTTTCCTGCCTTCTTCTGTTTCTCTGTTTGCATGAGTGTTCATGAAACTCACGCAGCTGATCAGACATGGAAGCAAAACCGCGAGGTCATGCCGGCTGTCACAGCAGGACAGTCAGATGATGGTAAGCAAGACGTATTTCATGTGCTTGACGGATATCAGGTTGAAAAACTTTTTGACGTTCCGCGAGATGATCTTGGGTCGTGGGTATCGCTCACAACTGATCCGCAAGGTCGACTCTACGCATGCGACCAACAGGAAAAGGGACTTGTTCGAATTACTCCAGCTGCACTTGATGGATCAACGGAAACAGTAGTCGAGAAAGTGCCAGCAGAACTCTCCGGCGCACAAGGCCTGCTTTGGGCATTCGATAGTCTCTACGCCGTCTGCAATGGTGGTGGTTTTCATGGCTTGTTCCGACTCACCGACTCAGACGGTGATAGTCTTCCCGATCAGGTTGAAAAGCTGCATGACATAGCAGCAGGTGGTGAACATGGTGCCCATAACATTCTGCTGTCACCGGATGGAAAAAAACTCTTCATCATCTGCGGCAACCACACAAAACTACCTTTTGCTGTAACGGATGTGACTGAGCCACAGACCATGGCCGGTATTCGACCGAACCAGCGTCGTGTGTCAGTGGCTGCTGATGGGTCAAGTCGATTACCAACCAACTGGGATGAAGATCAGATCATTCCCAGAATGTGGGATGGCAATGGTCATGCAACAGGCAGACTCGCACCCGGCGGCTATATCGTGAGCACGGACCCGGATGGAAAGACATGGGAACTCTGGAGTGCTGGATACCGGAACCCATATGACTTTGGGTTTAATGCGGATGGAGAAATCTTTGCCTACGACGCCGATATGGAATGGGACTTCGGTATGCCATGGTACCGACCAACCCGAGTCAACCACGCAACAAGTGGAAGTGAACTTGGTTGGCGAAGTGGAACAGCGAAGTGGCCGGCCGCTTATCCTGATAGCCTCCCGGCAATGGTCGATATTGGGCCAGGTTCACCAGTTGGTGCAGCATTTGGATACGGTGCAAAGATCCCTGCAAAGTATCAGAAAGCTTTTTATATCTGCGACTGGACCTTTGGGACCATGTACGCCATTCACCTGACGCCCTCTGGTTCAACATATACAGCACAGAAAGAAGAATTTGTTGCGCGGAACGCACTTCCTCTGACCGATATGACCATTGGTAAGGATGGTGCAATCTATTTTGCCGTTGGTGGACGTGGTGGTCAGAGTGAACTCTATCGTGTTACGTACACCGGAACTGAATCAACTGATCCTGTGAATGCAAAAGATGCTGCCGGTGCGGCTGAACGAAACATTCGTCGACAGCTCGAAGCCTTTCACGCACCACAGAAAAATCCAACCAGTGCCATTGACCTGGCACTGAAGCACCTTGGTCATAGCGATCGATTTATTCGATATGCATCTCGTATTGTGCTTGAACATCAGCCAGTTGAAGCATGGCAAGCACAAGCCCTCGCATTGTCTGAACCGAGAGCATGTATCAACGCCGCTCTTGCTGTCGCACGACAGGCAGAACCGTCCGCTCAGCCAGACGTTCTTGCTGCACTCAATCGAATACCTGTTGAGAGTCTCGACAAAGATACACTGCTTGATCTGATACGAGCGTATGAGCTTGCCTTCATTCGTCTTGGTAAACCAACAGAACGTGTCAAACAACAGGTTGCAAAAAAGTTTGCACCGTTGTTTCCAGCTGGACACCAAGCAACTCAATCACACTCAACAAAGCAATCAGTTGCACGGTGGATCTGGTCGAACGCACAGGCAGAATCTTCAGCTGGTGAAGAACTGACTTTTCAGAAAACGTTCTCACTACCTGAACCAGTTGCTGCTGCACATATTGTCGCGTCCACAGACAATGGTGGTGATATTTTTCTCAACGGAGAAAAAGTTACATCGTGTAAGGACTGGATGTACCCAGTCAGTGAACCTGTAAAGGCACCGTTCAACGAGGGTACCAATACGATACGGGTTGCTCTCAAAAATATTGGGGGGCCTGCCGCCCTGAAAGTATGTCTCCGGGTACAACATGAAGATGGTCATGAAACTGTGATCGATTCTGACGATTCCTGGGAATGGACATCAGGACGCATCGAAGGAGCATCATCACATGATCATCAATGGAAACAGGCAGCAGTAACGCGTTCACAGAATACCTGGTCTCAAACAGATTCTGCATTCGCAAAAGATATTCAATTTGTGGAAGTGAAAGACGACTATCGAGAACTCAATCGAGTGTTATCCAGTCTGCTTGTTGCTGTTCGAGCGCCCGGGATTGTCTCGAAATTAACAGGGCTTTTATCAACTCAGACCTCTAGTGAAACGAACCTGGCACCGAACGAGGCCGACCTTGAGCGGATTGCAAAGCGGAATGCTGGCTATGGTCGTGCGGTCACGGGAGTGCTAAACAATCGAACTGATCTTCTACAGATTCATTACGCCTACATCCTCCGAACAGTCAATGAAAAAGAACTCTGGACAGTTGCAGATCGCAAAGCCTATTTCACGTGGCTCAATCGGGCACAGACATGGACAGGTGGCAACAGCTACAGAAAGTTCCTCGCTAATATCGAGGCCGAAAGCCTGAAAGGCTTTACAGAAAATGAGAAGCTTGCGCTAGAAACGCTTGGTGTCCGCGAACCGTATATTCCACCGCCACTACCAAAGCCGGAAGGTCCGGGTCAGAAGTGGACTGTTGATACTGTTCTTGCATCAACCGACGCAGGCATGAAGAAACGACGGAATTTCGCACATGGAAAACGCACATTTGAGTCGGCCCGGTGTATTCTCTGTCATCGTTTTGATGGTAACGGCGGGGCCACTGGACCTGACCTGACACAGGCAGCTGGACGTTTCAAGATGAAGGATCTCGTTGAAGCCATTGTTCTTCCCAGCAAGGCTGTAAGTGATCAGTATCAAGCCCATGTGATTCAGACAGTAAAGGGCAAAGTGTATACAGGCCGCATCATCAGTGAGAATGAAAACGACGTGACTGTTGTCACAGATCCTGAAGATGCCACCAAGTTTGCTGTAATAGAGAAGGATGACATTGAAGAAATGTTCACAGCCAATCAGTCCCTTATGCCAGCCGGACTTCTTGATCAACTAAATGAAGAAGAGGTTCTCGATCTTCTGGCCTACACACTCTCACGTGGCAAGGCGAATGGTCCACTGTTCAAGAAGAAAAAGTAGAACGTCTGATCACACGAAGAAAACAGGTGTGAGCGAACGCACTCCTCTATTTTTCTATCGTGGCAACACGACTGATTCTGCGTAAACCATTCTGCCCGTACGTCCTTCGTGATACTGAAAAATCACTTGAGGGTGTGGATAGGCTACCAGTCGTTTGCCACCTAATTGCTGAGGCATATTGAACACGTTGTTAACCTGCACAACGAGATAGTGCGGGTAGAGACGCTGTAATCGTGGAAGGTCTTCAAGCACATAGGTGCTCCAGCGAATGTCACATGGCTGGCCACCAGAGTTATAGATACCGGTTGCTGGTCGATTATCTTCATCAAGACTCGGAACATGATTCACTGAGTTGTGCGGTCCAGAACAGAATTCCCAGACACGATCCGTTATCTGAATGGCAAAACTGTTATGAAGATCACCCGTCATGACGAAAACAGGTCGTTTGAGCGTATCCCAGAACGCTATCAACTTTTCGCGCTCATCAAGAAAAGCAGTCCAGGCTTCTTCTTTATTTGATGCGGCTTCAAAACCACCAGCGCCTCTGTGGGGAATCATAAAGGGAACTGACGACACTACGAAGAAAAAGTCAGCGTCACTCTTGTCCATGCTTTCCATGAGCCACTTTCGCTGGTCCATTCCGAGCATGGTGAGGTTTGGCTGATGCGGACGGCTTGTATCGTGCATTTGCCTGGCACCACGAGTATCAAGCAGAAAAAACTCACAGTTGGCGACACGGAAACTTCCATAACTGCGGCGACCAATTGAGTAATGAACGTTTCCATCTGCAACTGGTACAGGAAAGATTCGGACTCGATGTTTGTCGAGCACCTCACGGATTTCATATACCCGTGAATTCGGATCACCTAATGAATCATCATCGAAACGAAGATCATTGACACCAGCTTCAGGTGTTCCCCAGTGCACATGAAGATTCAACATTTCGTCGAGAGGGAGCGATGTAAAATCGGCTTCTGGATCAACAAGGACATCGCTGTCCGCTGTCAGCGTCGCCTGACCATGATGAACCGAATGGGGGAACGCTGCGGGATTTGCCCAGCCAAGGTAATCAAGCCATGCCCTTGTTCCTATATCACGAAAGACCGCTCGACGATTCCGGCGACCCGTGCTTCCTGCTCCCCAGATATCGTTGACCAATTCATGATCATCGAATGTGAAAACACCGGGAACCGTTCGATGCCATCTCGATAGATTCGTTCCTCGATCAAGATAGAGCTTGTAGTTCTCCCATACACCAACAATCGTTGGCATATCGACGACAACCTCCGGCAGCTGTTCAATATCAACTCCCTGCTTCTCAGCCCACGCGGTTACTGGTGTTGTACGAAGTTCCTCATACAACCAGTCTCCGTTCATGATCTGAAAGTCGACTTCATCGGCGTGCTGATCAAGTAACGTTGTGTACGTTGGCAGACTTGGGCCAATCCCGTGTAGTGGATTTTGGTTTGCACAAGAACCAAATGTAAAAGAAAAATTAAAGAGCCCACGAGGGTTATGCTTTTCGTCACGAAGCGCCTTACTGTCTGGGAGTGTTCGAAATGTTGCAGGAACACCTATTGGGTTGCCATCAATGAATACCTGAACGACATATCCTGTGTCAGATGAAAGATTCTGAAGCGTTGTCCACCCGGTGAAATCGTGGCCTGCTTCGGTTTGAACCTTTTCTGAAACACCATCTAATGATGCACTGTCTTTTCCATAACGGAATTCAATTGTTGCTGGCTCATTTGTACGAGCCCAAACTCGCACACTTGTGCTTGTCACTTCACCAAGAAGTGGGCCATGGGAAATGACTGGTGCGTTGGCACCGACAGCTCCTCCAAACAACAGCAGGCTCGCCATGAAAAATCCTGCTGGTTTCCAAAAGAAATGAGTCACTATTCGTGCATTCATAGAACCAAAGCCTTTTATTCAAAATGTTCAATCAAGAAAGGGAGTTTCGAAAAACTCAATCAGAGACAGCATTCAATACCTCAAACAGCATAAGGACGAAAATAGAATACCATTCGTCAAAGCATATTTTTGGGAAAGAAAAAGTTCCTCGGGAGCAGGACTGGTTTTACTGTCCTCGGTTCGTCACCATAGTGTCATGAAATATTCATATGAAGATCTCCCTGCTGAATTCCTGACGTGTCCAGACCGGACAGCAACAGGTTCTGAAAAATGGGATCGCTATGCCGGACAGGTGACGCCCTCGGGAGAAACGATTCTTCCATTTTGGGTTGCTGACATGGACTTTCAGTCGCCTCAAGTCGTCCTCGATGCCATACGCTGTAGGACTGATCATGGTGTCTTTGGATATACCCATGACACATCTACGTTCCGCTCGACGCTTACAGACCACCTCAAAGAACAGCATCATTGGACGATTGATCCATCATGGATAATCGGCGTGCCAGGAATCGTCACTGGATTATCGATCACGGCACGCTTGTTATCTGAACCTGGCGACGGTATCGCGACACTCGCACCGATCTATCCACCATTTTTATTTCTTCCAAAATTAGCTGGGCGACGATGTGTACAAATCCCGATGCATCCAAACCCTGCTGTTCAACGATGGACTATTGATTGGGACGAATTTGAAGCGGCTCTTACCCCAGATGTAAAGATTTTCTGGCTTTGTCATCCTCATAATCCAACGGGCATGGTTTTTGACGAAGAGGATCTCCTACATATTGCTGACATCTGTGAAAGGAAAAATGTCACAGTCGTAAGCGATGAAATCTGGGATGACCTCATTCTTGATGAAAATGTTCAACATGTTCCGTTTGCCAGTTTGGATCACCCAGCTACAAAGCGAGCAATAACATTTGTCGCAGCATCAAAAACATGGAATATCGCGGGACTCGGCTGTGCTGCGGCTATCGTTCCTGACGAACGCCTGCGACGGCACTGGCGGCAGGCTGGCGGTGGACTTGTGCCGATGGTGAACCCACTGGGCTATGTGGCGTCAGAAGCAGCATGGCGAGATGGTGATCCGTGGAGACAACGGCTCATTCACGTCTTACGATTCAATCGAGAATGCGCTCTTGCAACTATTGAACAGATACCCGGTGTCTCATGTATTTCACCACAGGCAACCTACCTTCTCTGGCTCGATTGCAGAGAGTGGATGTCGACTCAGCCACCCAGCCGGCAGCATCCTCAACAGGCATGTGAAGAAGCTGGCATCGGCCCATCGAATGGGGCTGATTTTGGCAGTTATGGATTTGTCAGGATCAATTGTGGGTGCCCACCCGATGTACTCAGAGAAGGATTGAAGCGTCTCCGGAATACATTTCAAGGCACAGAAACTTTTCGGGCATCGGGGCGTTAAACCAAGAAGATCGTGCTGCCAAAGGAAACGTGCTGAAAGGTTGACCTAGTCAAAAAGGTTTCACAACAAACACATTTTGGTAAAGCGACTTTCTCTGCTACGCTGAACTTTTGGGGTTTTTGGGATATGGCGTCCCCCCCTGTATTAACACAATTGAAGGTGACCTATGCGAATCGTAACGACATGTTTACTCACTGCTTTTACCTGCCTTGCATTGTCTGTCTCAGTGACCGGCGTTGTGAAAGCTGAAGAAAAGGCAAAGAAAAAGCCCGACCCAGCCAAAATGTTTGAAAAGAAAGATGCCGATGGTGACGGCGCTCTTACGCTTGATGAATTCAAAAAAGGTATGAAGGACAAGCAGCTGGAAGGCGCAGAAAAACGTTTTCAGAGACTCGACGCCGATGGAGACGGAAAAGTCACGCTCGAAGAAATGAAAGCCGGCCTAGCTAAGATGGGTCAGAAAAAGAAGTAAAGAGTAAGAATTTTGTAGATTTGTGAGATTTTTTAGGAATTTTGACGCACTGTTCTACCTAGAAACCATGGTGCTGTCTTGCCTATTATCTCCTTGAATAGAAGAATACTGGTGAGCCGCACCCGTTGTGGCTCACCAGTTTATTTCTCCGGCAGCTTGAAGGACCGTTCGCATGAACATATCTGTCATACATTTGAAAAGTTACTTGCGGCACACCAGCAGACTAAAGAGAGCAATTCTTCTCATTGTCTTCTCTACTGTTTCCTGCCTTTTCATTACTGATGTCACACATGCACAAAATCGTGCTGCCATGCAAAAACGTGCTGCCATGCAAAAACGATTACAGGCAGCAAAGCAGTCACAAAAGCAATGGACACCTCCGCCGATTCGACTGCCAGAAGCCGTTATTGAAAAACCAAAAGGTCAAATACTCTCGGTCAAAGAAATTGAGAGGGATACCACCGCTCGAAAGAATGTCACGGATGCAGCGGGCGCAATTGACTCCATTTTGGAAAGTGAATGGTCTGAGGCTGGTATTTCTGCGGGTGAAGAACTCACCGACGAACAATTTGTAAGGCGAGTCTATCTGGACCTTGGTGGTCGAATTCCAAGGCTTGATGAAGTCAAAGCATTTCTTAGTAAATCCAGCCAACAGAAGCGACTTGATCTTGTAGACGATCTCTTAACCAGCCCCGACTACGTCAGCCATTTCTACAACTTCTGGGCAGATATCCTCCGCCTGAAAGAGCGACCCGATAAAAACACACTTGTTTTTGAACCCTATATGGACTGGGTGAAACAATCGATTGCTGAAAATACTCCATACGATAAATGGGTATTCTCAATGCTCACAGCAGACGGAAAAATCTGGGACAACCCAGCAACCGGTTACCAACTGCGGGATCGAGGCATGGCACTGCCATACATCGACAATACCGTGCGTGTATTCCTTGGTACGCAAATTGGATGTGCCCAATGCCATGATCATCCTTTCGACAAGTGGACCCAGAAACAGTTCTACGAGCTTGCTGCATTAACAAGCGGTACCCGTGATCGTGTTTTTGCTGGCAAGGGTGGTGGTGGCATGTCATCAATGATGGGCATGGGCATGCAGGCGCAGGCAGGAAATGCGAGGCAGCTTGCGAAGGACCTCAATGAGGCCCGCAAGAAAAGGGAAGTCTCAACTGCTACCGTTCAATTTCTCAGGCTAAATGCAACGTCTGTCAATTTCAGGCCAACACCGCTCAAACTGCCTCATGACTACCAGTACGATAATGGGGCACCCAATCAGAAAGTTGATCCTGCAGTGTTGTGGGGCAAGATTCCTGAGCAATACAAAAATAGTGACGGCCGCACACAGTTTGCCGCCTGGCTGACAGCTCCTGACAACCGGCAGTTTGCACGCGCGATCGCCAATCGCATGTGGAAAAAAATGTTTGGTGTGGGTGTGGTTGAACCAGTTGACGACTTTCAAGATGGAAATATTCCGGCTTCTGAAAAACTTCTAGAGCATCTAGCTGATGAAATGCTCCGTCTGAATTTTGATATCCGTGAATTCATTCGTATTGTTGCCGCAACAAAAGCCTGGCAGTCACGAGCTATTATTTATGAGCCAACGGCGTCTGAGCCGTTTCTCTTTACAGCTCCAGCGCTCAAGCGTATGTCGGCGGAACAACTGTGGGATTCAACCCTCACGCTTGTTGCCAACAATGAATGGGCGTTTCAACGACCATCGGCTGAGGACGTCAAAAAGGTTGCTGCCGTCGATCTTGGTACAACGAACATGGAAGAATTCGTGAGTATTTGGAAAGACTACAACAGTGAGTTGGGCCGAGGCGGATACACCAAAAAGATCCGCGATGTTGCCGGTTACAAAGATCAGATGCTTGTGCGATCAAGTGAACTGCCTTTGCAGACATTGCCCTTGAGCCACTTCTTGATGCAGTTTGGTATTGGTGATCGTGACTCAATCCAGAGTAGTAGTGAGGGTGCAACAGTGCCTCAGGTATTAACCATGTTCAACGGTTGGACTACACACACGATGCTCGAAAGAGGGTCAGTGATTTACGACAGTGTTGCGCAACAGAAAACATCGAAAGGTGCAGTCGACACAATCTTCCTGTCGATTTTGGGACGACGTCCAACGGTAACTGAGTTGGGGCTCGCTCGTCGTGAGATTGAAACATCCGCTCAGAACCCGGCAGCGGGTTGTGGAAACCTTATTTGGGCACTGCTTAATACCAGAGAGTTCATGTTTATCCAGTAACATGAGCTGTTTTGGTGAGAAACAATTTCGTTTCCTGTGTCATTAAATTATGAAAGTGGAAGCCGTGTTTCTGACAGGTGATCTGCCGGGACACGGACTGCTTCCAGAAGGAATCATCAGCAATCGCTCAACAAACATGAGTATTTTTGACGACTGAATTGAATAGCTGTCCATTGTTCGTAGATGCCGACGATACACGTAAAAAAATCCAACTGTCCATCTCGATTGTGGAACAAAATTCCATTAATTTGCGTAATAAATACCAGAGAATGACATAAATATACTAGGGTTTCACTTTCTGCATGATGTCATTTGAGCTAAAATACGGCACTTTTTGTCGAGCTTATAGAAGCGTCAAAAAAATGATTTATTTGGGAGGAAAGTACATGGCGGGTTCGTCACATTTTTCTGGACGGTGGCTGTTTGCAGCGTTTCTGTGCATCGGTATTTCACTACTGAATGTATCGGCCCGGTCTGCAAAACCAGAGTCGGAAGAGGAATGGAAACCCCCAAAGTTGCCTGAGGCTGTAACCGTCAAGCCAGAAGGTGCCGCATTCAAAGTAGCACCAATAGATCGCGACGCGCGACCAGAAATTGAGCAAGCAGCGGCACAGATTGATTCAATCCTCCAGGCTTATTGGAAGGAAAATGGCACCAAGACCGTTGACAGGACCAATGACCATGAATTTGTACGGCGGGCTTATCTGGAACTTGCCGGGCGCATACCCACCATCGATGAAGCTCGTGCATTCTGTGATTCCACGAATAAGAAAAAACGCGGTCAGCTGATTGATGATCTGCTCGAGAGTCCTGGATACGTCAGTCATTTTTACAATTACTGGGCAGACATCCTTCGCCTGAAAGAACGGCCAAGCCGGGATATCTTCTTCGAGCCCTACATGGCATGGGTGAAGGAATCAATTGCCGAGAATATGCCCTATGACAAATGGGTAAACGCTCTTCTGACTGCTAATGGTCGAGTTACAGAGAACCCAGCGACTGGTTTTCAGCTTCGTGATGCTGGGATGCCTTTAGCATATGTAGACAATACTGTTCGCGTGTTCCTCGGCACGCAGATTGGATGCGCCCAGTGTCATGACCATCCCTTTGATCGCTGGACCCAACAGGAATTCTACAAACTGGCTGCTCTTACAAATGGCAGCCGTTTCTCAGCGAAACAGGTTCTCTTTGGTGGAATGGGTGGAGCGTCGTTTGGGCCTGATGACTCTTTCAGTGACAGTGCCCCAGCATCAGATTCACCATTCAAAAATGATGATGACCTGATTCCAAATCTTGGCCGCCTCCGCTACGGCATGCAAATGGCCATTGATGAAAAAAAAGTCGGTGGTGGAATTCGGCAATTTTATGGTGCACAAACGAAGATGATCAGTAGCATGGACGATGAGTTCCGGCTTCCACATGACTACCAATACGACGATGGCGAGCCGTTTGATGTCGTGGAACCGACTGTGTTGTGGGGGAAGATTCCTGAATATGCAGAAGACGCAGACAACCGAACGCGTTTTGCTGCCTGGTTGACATCTGCAGACAACAGGCAATTTGCTCGCAACATCGCCAATCGTATGTGGAAGAAAGTAATGGGTGTCGGGCTTGTTGAGCCAATCGATGATTTTCAAGAAGGGAACATACCCGCTATTCCAGAGTTGTTGGAACATCTGACTGATGAGATGCTTCGTCTCAAGTTCGACCTGCGTGAATTTGTCCGATTATTGGTTTCTACAGATACGTATCAGAACGTGGCGGTTATCTACGACCCAACCGCAGCTGAGCCGCACCGATACGCTGGACCAGCACTGAAGCGGATGACTGCTGAACAGCTCTGGGATTCGCTGCTCACACTTATTGCAAAAAATGAGTGGGCCTATCAACGACCTACTGCAGAGGACGTACAGACTGTCTACGGCCTTGACATGTCTGTCCTCGACTACGAAGAATTTGAACAGTCATTCAAAAAATACAACGAGTACAATCGCGAGTTGAGTAAGATTCGCAATAAAAACTGTGGCTTGAACGGAATAGTTCTTGCTCGGGCAAGTGAACTGCCACAGCCGAGTGGAGCAAGTCATTTACTCCGTCAATTCGGTCAGGGGGACCGAGAAGCAATAGAAACTGCAAGAAGGTCTGCTACAGTTCCACAAATTCTGACGCTCTTTAATGGATGGATGACTCACGCCATGCTATCGCAAGGGTCTGTGATTTATGATTCAGTCTCACAGCAAAAAACTATGAAGAGCGCTGTTGATACGATCTTCCTTGCAGTGCTGACCCATGAGCCAGATACTGACATGCGGAAAGCCGCTGAACAAGAGATCAAACAGGCAACAAACCCTGCTGCAGGTTGTGGAAACCTCATCTGGGCCCTTTTGAATACACGTGAATTTCTCTTTATCGACTAACTATGTAGCAACATTCTTATCGAAAAACTGCATTGTAACGTGCTGGGTATTCGGTGAGCCAAAACAAAACTAGACACACCAACTCGTACGCCGTCCACATGACAGGAGTCCATACTATGTTTCACAAACGTTACGAAAAACATGTTGAGAATCGCCAAACCAGACGGGCGATTCTCTCTGGCATTGCCTCCACTCTTGGTGTAAGCGTCATGTCACCATGGTCTCGTATCCTTGAGGCAGCACCGAATGCCGCAAAAGCGAAAAAGGTTATCTACTTCTACATGGGCGGAGCGATGAGTCATATTGACACATTCGATCCAAAACCAGATCGGCCGGATATTCAAGGTGACGTTGGTGTCGTAAAAACAAAAACTCCGGGTGTTGTTTTTGGCGAACACATGACAAATCTTGCAGAACTCCAAGACAAACTTGCAGTTGTCCGCTCTATGACGACGGAAACAGCAGATCACAGCAAAGCTCGGTATTGGCTGCAAACGTCGTATCCAGTACTCAACAGTATTCGACATCCTTCGATGGGTGCATGGATTTCGAGCGAAATGGGTAAAATCAATCAGTCGCTCCCTCCGTACGTTTTGGTCAACAGTGGTGGAAATGGTCATCCTGGTGCAGGATTTCTTGACCCTTCTCTCACCCCTGTTCCTGTTGCTGATCCAGAAAAAGGAATTGAAAATACCGAGCTACCAAGCTATCTGACAGACGCTGTGTTCAAACGAAGGTTGTCACTTGCCGATCGTATCGACTCAGGATTCCGAGAACGATACGCAGGCTACCAACTTGAGTCATATAACCAGATGTATAAAGATGCAGTCAAGCTTATGGGTGGCGCTGACCTTGAAGCATTTGATCTCACAAAAGAAAAAGAAGAAGTAAAAGAACGATATGGATCTTCTCAGGTAGGTCTTGGAGCACTTCTCGCGAGACGCCTTGTTGAGAAGGACGTTCGCTTCGTTCAAGTCGATTACGGTGGCTGGGACATGCACAATGACGTTGCCGGCAGTATGGCGGGCAAAGCCCCTGCCCTTGATCAAGCACTTAGTGCACTGATTCGTGACCTTGATAGTAGTGGTCTTCTCAATGAGACTCTCATTGTTCTTGCGAGTGAGTTTGGACGGTCGCCGGCGATAAACCAAAATGCCGGTCGTGATCATCATCCTGCAGCGTTCTCATATGTGCTTGCCGGAGCTGGTGTCAAAGGTGGTGCTGTCTACGGCAAATCTGACGAAAAGGGTCATGGTATTGACGAGGACCCTGTTGGGATAACAGATTTCAACAGCACAATTACTGTTGCGTGTGGCCTCGACCCAAATAAAGAGCACTTTGCTCCAAATGGACGGCCATTCAAGATTGGCGGCGGCGGGGACCCAATTTATGACGTTCTATCGTAAATATTGAGCTCCTTATAAAGATTCGTAAAAGCCGTGAAGTTCTCTTGCTTCACGGCTTTTGCATTTCTAGATTCTCCGTTAAGAACGATGTCGCAGTCGACATCCAACTCGCCTCCGGAGACTTTCTTGTATGGCACGCTCCAAACAAAACTCTGCTCAGAAAATCCTTGGTCTTGCCACATATGGCATGCCTGCACCCGTCCGCCAGGTTGTGACTTCGCGTTGGATCGCAACACTCATTGTTATTGTGGTACCAATCCTCGTTGTGAGTGGTATTCTTTCTATTTCATGGAATGGTTATCGGCCGACTTTTAATATTGATCAGAAACGAGCAGTTCAGGTGGAGGGGGAACTTGAACAAGAAGCAACACGAGCTGCTCAAGAGGTACGGACGTTGCAGGACTCTCGACGTCGGTGATAACCACACATGTTTTCACCAACTGTAGAGTTAGCTCATGCGACATGATCCAATCGACCCGGCATTATTTGTTGAACACAGGCAGCAACTAGCTGCCAAGCTGCAACCAGACAGCGTCGCCATCGTACATGCGGCAGATCCGCTCACAACAAATGGCGATGGTGCTGTACGGTATGTACCCGCGGCTGATCTTTTCTGGCTGACCGGTATTGAGCAAATCGAAAGCATTCTGGTTCTGGCACCAGATGCAATCCACCCAGCACATCGAGAGATGCTGTTTATACGAAAGCCAAATGCAAATGTAGAGACTTGGGAGGGGCACAGCCTCACGAAGGAAGAAGCTCAGAAAATTTCTGGCATCGATACCATTCTGTGGGCTGAAGACTTTTCTTCTACCCTGCATCCTCTTCTCGTTGATACAACTCATGTCTTTCTGAATACCAACGAACACGGGCGGGCCGACTTCGAGGCTGAAACACGTGATCTCCGTATGGCCCGTCAGCTCCTCCATCGCTATCCGATCCATTCATTCCGAAGATTAGCTCCAATTCTTCACGGCCTCCGTGCGGTTAAGAGTCCCATTGAAGTAGATATCATTCGAGATGCAGTGGCGATTACAAAACATGGTCTCGATAAAGTTCTTTCGCACCTCAAGCCAGGTGTGAAAGAATATGAACTTGAGGCAGAACTGATTGGAGAATTTACTCGTCAACGATCAATCATGGGTTATGAACCAATTGTTGCCTCTGGTACAAATGCGTGTACCCTTCACTACATCGAGAATACAAGTGTCTGTGAAGAAGGTGATCTTCTGCTCATTGATGTCGGGGCCAACCATTCCAATTATACGGCGGACGTAACTCGCGTCTTTCCTGTCTCAGGCCGTTTTACACCGAGACAAAAAGAGCTCTATCTGGCAGTCCTTCGTGTCTTACAGAGTTCGATTCAGCGAACTGTGATCGGCACAACTCTTTCACAGTGGAAGTGGGATGCTCAACACCAAATGGCTGAAGAGCTTCGTGCCCTTGGACTCATCGGTCAGGAAGAGTACGAGTCTGACTCCATGAAAAATCCTGCGTGTAAAAAGTTTTTTATGCATGGTCTGGGTCATTCGCTTGGTCTTGGTGTGCATGATCCGACTCCCATAGACGGTCCGCTAGAGGCTGGGTGGGTCATGACCGTTGAACCAGGCCTGTATCTTCCTGATGAGGGAATTGGCATACGACTGGAAAATGATGTCCTTGTCACTGAAGACGGGCCAGTCGATCTCTGTAGAGGAATCCCTCTTGATCCTGATGATGTTGAGGCTTGGATAGCGTCCTCACAAAACCCCTGATGCACCTATCGATTCCCTCA
>CBFIHW010000012.1:0-36845 GCA_965662325.1 uncultured Pirellulales bacterium
GATTTACTTTCCCTTCCCGCCATGACCTCGGAAGGTACGGCTGGGCGCAAACTCTCCAAGCTTGTGACCGACCATGTCTTCGGTCACAAACACCTTCAGGTGCTGCTTACCATTATGAACCATGAAGGTCAGCCCAATAAATTCGGGCACAATCGTACAAGCACGTGCCCATGTCTTGATCGGATCACGATCTCCACCAGACAGTTGCTTCTCGACTTTTTCATAAAGCCGAGGATCAACAAATGGTCCTTTTTTCGAACTGCGTCCCATGAACTACCTTCCAGTTGCCTAATTCACACGTAAGTGTTTCTGCTTTTTTGTCTGTTCCTGAAAATTTCTTTGTCTCTTCTACTTCACCCGAATTTGCCCATATCGCTTACTTTTCCGGCGACGGATAATTGATGCACCTGATGGCTTTCGAGGCTTTCTCGTCCCACCGCCTTTTGCACTCTTACCAGTGGGGCTTACAGGATGACGACCACCTTTTGTTCTTCCTTCACCACCGCCGTGCGGATGATCAATTGGGTTCATTGCTGTGCCACGAACATGGGGTCGCCTGCCAAGCCACCGACTTCGGCCCGCTTTTCCGAGTCGAACATTCATATGCTCTGAGTTCCCAATAGCTCCAACAGTTGCGCGACAAGCTGCAGGAACACGACGGATTTCACCAGACGGTAGCGAGATCTGAGCCCAGCCAGCTTCGCGAGCCATAAGTGTGGCTGATGTTCCGGCCGACCTGCAAAGCCGGCCACCACGGCCAGGTTGAAGTTCAATGTTATGAATCGTGGTGCTTAGAGGAATTGCCGTTAAAGGCAATGAATTGCCAACTTCCGGACTTGCATCCGCGCCACTCACGACCGTACCGCCAACCTCAAGCCCATCAGGAGATAAAATGAAGCGTTTTTCGCCATCCACATAGTGAATAAGTGCTATGCGGCACGTTCGATTTGGGTCGTATTGAACGGAATGAACCTTACCAGGAATACCGTCTTTATTTCTTCGAAAATCAATGAGGCGGTAATGCTGCATGTGGCCGCCACCACGATGACGCGATGTAATTTTTCCTTGATTGTTCCGGCCACCCGTTTTTTTCTTTCGTACTCGCAAGTTCTTTGGAGCATCAGCACCTGGGGTCAATTCAGCAAAGTCCGACACACTCGCGGTGCGGCGTCCGGCACTTGTCGGTTTGTAAATTCGAATTCCCATTGGTCACTACTTTCCGTCGCTATGTTTTTTCAATCGTTCCACAAATTGTTGTCGGCGAAACTTAGAAAAGCGTAATCTTATCCTCTGCATTGAGCGTCACTATTGCTTTTTTCCACGGCTTTGTGCTTCCTCGTCGCATCCGACTGCGACGCATCTTCCCAAGCCTATTCTGCACTGCCACCTTACTGACTCGCACCTGAAATAATTCTTCAATGGCGTGTCGGATATCTGCCTTGCTTGCGGCCGTCGCGACTTCAAACGCATACGCATTGTTACGATTCGCACGATGCATCCCCTTCTCAGTCACCAACGGCCGAACAATGACCTGATGCGGCGCCAGATTAGGATTGAGCTTTGGTGCTGGAGGGACAGGGACTGCCATGAGTTACGCTTCTCCTTCTTGCTGGCCTTGAGACGCCGAGCGGCTCCGAGCAGAAGCATTCGCACTCTTGCGGCCGCCTTGCTTGCGAGCGGACCTTGTTCGGCTGGTCTCACGAAGTCGTTTGGTCTCTTCCCGAAACGCATCGATTGCTGCTGTAGTCATCACAATCGCTCGTGGCTGGAGGATTGATAAAGCATTCAGTTCAGCAACAGGTGAAACCGTAACACCCTGAATATTGCGTGCACTCTTCCAAAGATTACCGTCATGGGCATCCGAAGAAACCAAGACCGTTTTGCCGGCCACACCCAATGAATTGAGAGTAGCCACCATTGAACTCGTCTTGGGAGTGTCGAAATCCAAACTCTCAACGAGCGTAACTTCTTCGTCTGCGAGACGAGCCGCTAACGCCATTCGAGTCGCTGACTGAAGCGCTTTCCTCGGCATTCTCCAGCTAAAATCTCGCGGGCGTTTTGCAAATATATGCCCACCACCACGACGAACACCGCTTCGTTTCGAGCCAGCACGGGCGTTTCCGGTGCCCTTCTGACGATACATTTTTTTTGTTGTGCCAGAAACCTCTCCACGGCTCTTGGTACGAAATGTACCTTGTCGCAGATTGGCCTGATACATCACGACTGCGTCGTGCAACAATTGTTTATTGATTTTTGGTGATAACTCTGACGGGTCGATCTCGTACTTGCCAACCTGTTTTCCAGCTGCGTTATAGACAGTGAGGTTCATTTTGCACCCTTCTTCTTCGAAGTAGGCGTTCCAACTCCACCCGAACGCTTTACTTTGTTGGTTTGCCGCACAACGACATAACCACCGTTTGGCCCAGGCACTGCGCCACGCACCACCAGCAGATTTCGATCATTGTCGACATCTACGAGACGAAGATTTCTCATCGTGGATCGCTCATTCCCGAAGCGTCCAGCCATCTTCTTGCCCTTGAAGAGACGACCAGGTGATTGACACATTCCTGTACCACCCTGATGCCGATGCACTTTCTTCACGCCGTGACTTGCTCGCTGTCCGCTAAAGCCATGACGCTTCATAACACCAGCAGTACCCCGCCCTTTTGACACGCCAATGACATCAACAGCATCACACCCTTCAAATACAGCAACTGTAATTTTCTGACCTACCTGAGCTTTTGTTTCACCACGAAACTCTCTTACAAAACGCTGTGGTTCACAGTCCGCCTTGGCCACCATCTCGATCCCGGCATGACTTCGTTTCTTCGCACGCTTGCTGTCAAGCTTGACGACCTGACCACGCACAGAACGACTTGCCAGACGACGGGGCTTGTCTCTATAGCCAACCTGAATGGCCTCGTAACCATCTCGCTCAGCAGAGCGGGATAAAAGCACGGTACAGGGACCTGCCTCGATAACGGTCACCGGAACGACTGTACCATCGTCATCAAAGATTTGGGTCATCCCAACCTTGCGACCCAAAAGACCTTTTCGCTCCATTTCTGCAGGCTCAGTAGCCGCAACAGGTGCGTCACTCTCCGACTGACTTTCAGGCGTTTCGTCTTTTTGATCTTCTGCAGCCATATTTTTTCGCTAATCAATACTTTGTCAGCCAAAGCCGACAAAGCATTTACCGTCACACCTGAAGCCTCGTAGCTGCGGGAGAAGTCGTTCCCTTCGACCCTTACCCGCGAAGCCTTCCAAGCATGAATTATGCGCTCCTAGTTTGCGTTTTCTTTACCCTTGAAACCCGCGGGTTTCACTTTCATTTTCCACCCTCGACGAATTATGCCGACGAGGCCTTAATCTTGATATCTACACCAGCTGGGAGACTCAGTTTGTTAAGAGCCTCAATCGTCTTGGCCGTGGCCTGAACAATATCTACAACCCGCTTATGCGTTCGAATTTCATACTGCTGACGGGCCTTCTTATCGACATGCGGGCCCGAAAGCACCGTGTACCGTTCAATTCGTGTTGGAAGTGGTATTGGTCCGTGCACCTCGGAATTTGTCCGCTTGGCCGTATCAACGATCTCGGCCGCACTCTGATCGAGCACAGCATGGTCGTACGCTTCCATACGAATGCGAATTATTTCCTGCGTCGGCGCAGCCACGGCACAACTCCAATTCCACTTTCTCTGAATACTGTCATGACAACTGCTTTACGAGGCCACCTTATTGCTCACGGAAATGTGAGTGAGTGACGTCGACAGAACCGTTGCCAAGACTAAAAAAAGCCGTCGAAACGGCAAACTCCACCTCGGCCGAGCCCAATGAGGAACCGGGAGCCGTCTATGGCAGAACCTCGAAATGTAAGACCGTCGGGTAGAGATGTCAACACGCCAGCCTGTTTTTCGGAGTATTCTGTGCCCCTCCGTACATCTGGTCAAACAAATGACTCAGCAGTTTCGGCAGATGCCGGTCCGTACTTCAACGGTGCCATAGTGAAACTTGCCCTGCCCTGACTGACACTCCGAACGGCTGCTGAGTAACCAAACATCCCAGCAAGCGGGGCTTCGGCCGTCAGAACATTCATACCACTTCGAATTTCAGTCGCTGTAATAATTGCCCGACGCTGCTGCAAATCATTTATCACGTCACCCAAATGCTCTTCTGGCACGCTAACCTCAATTCGCATGACGGGCTCCAAGAGAACTGTCCCAGCCGTTTCGAGCATCCGATCGATACCATCCGCAGCGGCGATTCGAATGGCAACATCTGTCGGAAGCGGCTCAGGAACTGCCGTCTCTTGTACTACGATCCGCACGCCCCAGAGCGGACACCCTTTCAGGCCCCCTCTCTCAGCACTTTCTCGCACGGAATCCGTCATAATTCGAGCAACGTCAGCAAGCTGCTCCGACTCAGGAAACCAGCCCTGCTCGACAGTCACGCCAGACTGTTCACCTGTCGGTTCAGCAGCGAGTGCAACCATAGCCTCGAGCGTCTGCCCAGCCACCTGACGATTGGATTCGCCCTGCACCTGCACTGGTTTTGCAAGCGTTTCCTTATAGCTCACCCGAGGCTTATGGACCCGACAATGCAGGTTAAATTCTCGCTCGAGCCGATGACGAATGACCTCGAGATGCAATTCACCCATTCCTGATATCAAAGTTTGCCCAGTTTCTTCACTCTCAATTGCACGAAACGTGGGATCTTGTCGCTTCATCATTTCAAGAGTCTCGGAGAGTTTTTTTCTCTCGAGACTCGTCTCCGGCTCAATCGCCATCGAAATAACTGTTTCTGGAAATTCAATTGACTCCAGAACGATCGGAGACTGCGCATCACAAAGCGTGTCACCCGTCACGCTTTGACGTGGGCCAATAACCCCAATGATGTCACCCGCTGAACAGGACGACACCTGCTCCCGACGATCAGCTTGAACGTGCCATAGTTGCGCTACGTTTTCTTTCTTCTGTCGCTCAGGATTCCAGGCTCTGCTTCCGGCTTTCAGCGTCCCCGAATAAATCCGGACAAATGCAATATCCCCATGCTTTTCAGCAAGAATCTTAAAAACCAATCCACAGAAAGGGGCATCTGGATCGGGGGGCCGTTGTACTGTGACTGGCTCTTTCTTTTTTGGATCAAGCCCCTCCACAGGAGGCACATCCGCTGGGCTCGGCAAATACCAGCTAACGGCATCCAGTACAGGCTGGACGCCAATACAATCAAGTGCGGACCCGGCAAAAACGGGGATTACCTTGCGGTCAAGCGTGGCTTTCCGAACAGTCTCGCGGATCAGATCGACTGGTATCGCCTCCTCTGCAATCACAAGTTCGGCCAACTCGTCAGAGTAATCAAACAAGGTTGAAACAAGCTGCTCCCTCCATCTGGCGGCCTCGGCTTCCAGTTCTGCCGGGATGCTACCCCGTATTGGCTCAACAGCCGCCGCCGCACCACTAAGCACCTCGTCTTTGGGCGGGAACGTGACTGCCTCCATGGTAATTAAATCAATCACGCCTCGGAACGGATCAGCCACATGCGGTGGACCAATTCCTACAGGGATTTGCAGTAAAAGCGGTTCGGCTTTAAGCCGCTCCCGAATTTGATCGACTGTCCCAAAAAAACTCGCCCCCTCTCGATCCAGTTTATTAACCAGCACCATGCGTGGCACCGAGTATCCGTCTGCCTGCCGCCAAACAGTTTCACTTTGTGCCTCAACCCCCTCGCGGGCTGAAAGCACAACAACGGCGCCGTCGAGAACACGAAGACTTCGTTCAACTTCAGCTGTGAAATCCACATGGCCAGGCGTGTCGATCAGATTCACGACAGTATCTCGCCATGGAAAAGAAACAGCAGCAGAGTAGATAGTAATACCCCGTTCTTGTTCTTCTGGGTCAAAATCTGTCACGGTTGTGCCATGATCCACATCTCCCAATCTATGGATCGCTTTTGTGAAAAAAAGCATTCGCTCAGTAAGGGTGGTTTTGCCAGCATCGATATGAGCAATGATGCCAATATTCCGAATCTTCTGAATCGATTTACTAGGGACACGAGGCATATGAATGACGTGTTTGTTCGCTCGAGGGAATGGGGGTTATGAAAAAATAGATCACTATAACCTGGTCGATTACGCTACATTTCATAATTAAAGAACATACGTTTGATTTTCAAAAGCAGTGCTCAACGTTAAAAAAGCGGCCACTCTGCAACAAGTCTAACTACCGAAGCCAAACCTTGCGTCCCACTTTTTTGAGAATAGCGTCTTTGAGCTAGCCAAATGACCATCATCGCTATTGTTTTCTCAGCAGCAGTTTCTCTTGTCTGCGGCTACTTTCTGTACGGACGATGGCTCGGCACCAAGTTATTTTCACTAAATGCCACGTTTGTTACGCCAAGCATCGAGTTCCGGGATGAGCGCGACTTCGTACCAACGCCAACCCCTATTGTCTTTGGACACCACTTCACCAGCATTGCCGGGACAGGCCCAATTGTCGGCCCTGCGCTTGCGATCATGTGGGGCTGGGGCCCGGCACTCATTTGGGTCATTCTGGGGTCAATCTTCATTGGAGGCATGCACGACATGGCAGTTCTTGTCGTCAGCCTTCGGAATCGTGGGATGACGATTGGCGAGATTGCAGGGCGACTTCTTAATCCCCGAGTCCGACTACTTTTCCTTATCCTTCTTCTCTTTGCGCTCTGGGTTGTTTTGGCGATTTTTGGCTGGGTTATTGCAAACGTTTTCGTCCAGTTCCCTGAGGCTATTTTGCCTGTTTTTCTTCAAATTCCTATCGCCGTTCTGATTGGCACAAAGGTACATCGACGGGGTCGCAGCCTGCGCGGACCAAGCCTTGTCGCGTTAGCATGCATGTACACAACCGTTTGGCTTGGGGCAGGCTGCCCTGGTACGACATGGACGGGCGGTTCGTTGGGTGCTGCTATTCAAGAAATGAACTTCTTCATTGCTGCATGGCCAATTTGGCTCTGGGTAGCAATCCTTTTGTCGTATTGCTATGTCGCGAGCGTCCTTCCGGTCTGGGTACTTCTGCAACCAAGAGACTTTATAAATAGCTTACAATTGATCTCCAGTCTTGGCTTAGTTGTTTTCGGACTGATTGTTACTGCCGTTGTTGGGTCGAACTCTATCTCTTCAGCTGTGTCTCCCCCTGCTCTAACGATGTTCGCTCCTTTTCTTGATTTACATCCACTCAACGCCCCACCAATATTTCCGTTTCTTTTTGTCACCATCGGCTGCGGTGCTGTCAGTGGCTTTCATTGCCTTGTGAGTTCTGGAACATCAAGCAAGCAACTACGCTGTGAAACTGACGCACGAGCAGTGGGTTACGGCTCGATGCTACTCGAGGGATTTCTTGCAGTTTTGGTCATTGTTGCCGTCGGAGGCGGTATTGGCCTTGGCTGGCCAGAAGAGTACCCCGGGCTTACCGGCACACAACTCTGGCAGGTCTTATATGCTGACTGGAAGGGTGTCACTGGCGGCAAGGCAATTGCTGCATTTGTTGTTGGCTCAGGAAACTTTCTTGAATCACTTGGCATTCATGCAACGATGTCGCGGGCGATCATTGGTGTGCTTGTTGCGAGTTTTGCCGGCACGACACTAGATACTGCTACGCGACTCCAGCGTTATGTTGTGCAGGAATTAGCTCGTACTCTTTTGAACAAAGTTCCCACATCACTGAAGCTGGCTGGTTCAGCATCACTAGTAACTCAACCCCTTAGCTGGCTCACGACAGCCCATGGCGCCACACTTTTTGCTGTCACAACTGCTTTCGGACTCGCAATGGTTCCGGCTCCGGGAAAAAGTTGGTCACTGGAGACAATCGGAACGGGTGGACTCATTCTGTGGCCACTCTTTGGGGCGACAAACCAGTTACTCGCCGGCCTGTCGCTTCTCGTCGTTAGCTTTTACCTACGACGCCGCCAACTACCCACCTGGGTTGCCAGCATTCCGATGGTCTTCATGCTAGTAATACCCGCATGGGCATTGATCGACAATATTGACGCATGGCTAACTGGTCGAAGCTTTGGGCTCGTCACGATAGCGATAGTCATGCTGGCTGTTGAACTTTGGTTGATTATTGAGGGCGTCTTGCTCTGGGGACGCATCCGCGGGATTCTGGAGACTCCGACCGAGCCGTCATCGCCTATATCGTGATGAAACTGTGGCCGCAATGCCGTTGAGCAAATCTAAAGAGACAGTGGAAATTTGTTCCTAAAAGTAATCAACCAACCATTCTTCTTCATAAACTGCAGAAAGAAGATTGCACTACATCTGATTTGGCACGCGTATGTTGAGCAACTCCATCCCCTGCCGTAAAGTCCGTCCCGTGAGGTCACATAAGACTAGCCGCGTGGTGCGTTGGTTGCCCTCTGCCTTCAATACCGACAAAGCATCATAAAAACTTGAAAAACAACTTGCCAATTCGTAAAGCCATGACGTCATGACGTTCGGTCGGTAGTCGAGCTCAACGTCCTCAAGCACTGCGCCAAACCGAAGTGCTGTTAGGGCTAATCTGCGTTCCAAAGGATCTGATAGTTCCAAGACAGATGCATCATCAAGAACTTCCCGACGCAGAAGCTCTCGATCAACACCTCCTCGAGTAACAATGCCTTCGACCCGCGCCACTGCGTATTGCATATACGCTGCAGTATTCCCCTTCAATTCAAGCATCTTGTCAAAACTGAACACATAATCTGTGGTTCTATTTTGAGATAAATCTGCGTACTTGATCGCTCCAATGCCAACGGCTTCGGCCACTTCCTGCTGCCTGACGTCGTCCATTCCCTGCCGCGCCTGCTCTCCCTCTGCAACAATCAGGGCTGCTCGCTGAACCCCCTCATCAAGCAGAGATTCTAAACCAACAGCATCTCCTGCTCTTGTCTTAAAAGGTTTCCCATCCTCTCCAAGGACTGTACCAAAGGCCACATGAATCAGATCCGTTTCAGAAAATTGCTCTCCAGCACGACACCCCCAGGAACGGGCAGTTGCAAACACTTGCTCAAAATGTTGACTTTGACGGTGGTCAACAATGTAAAGGATTCGATCAGGCTTCCAGTGCTCGGCACGCCACGCTAGTGTTGCAAGATCTGTTGTCGCATAGAGAAACGCTCCATCGGCTTTCTGGACTAAGAGTGGCGCATCGTAACCCTCCAGGAAGACACCGACCGCCCCTCGGCTTTTGCGTGCGATCCCACAAGTAGTAAGGTCGTCGACAACTCCGGCGAGAAGTGGTTGGTAGCAACTTTCACCCATCGTGTGATCGAATGTGACATCCAATCGGCTATAGATTCGTTCAATCTCTTCACGACAGATCGGCATAAATTGTTCCCAAAGCGTGTTGTTCTCTGAGTCACCTTCGTGCAATTTGACAGTTTCACAAAGCACTTCCTGTCGGGCATCTGGGTACTTCTCGACCAGTTCTGCTGCGATTGAGTCGTGTGCAAGTTCCCGAGAATCCGCATCAACAACCTTGCGAACCAACCGATAGATTCTTCCTAATTCTTGTGTTGGATTTTCTTCGTATGCAGCCTCATCACGGCAACGCTTCCATCCCCAAAGGATCATTCCGAATTGCGTTCCCCAATCACCCAAATGATTGTCTGTGATGACTAAATGACCACGAAACCGCAAAATTCTTGAAAGCGCATCACCAATAACTGTCGATCGAATGTGCCCGACGTGCATTGGCTTTGCAACGTTTGGCGATGAATAGTCAAGAACGATAGTCTGCGGCTGAGACACCTTTGCCACTCCTAAGCGATCATTACACCAAGCCATTTTCACGCCTTCGGCAAGGGCCTGATCGCGAACTCGCACGTTCATAAATCCCGGACCAACGGGGCCATCGATCGGTTGGAAATATCTCGTAAATAACTGATCATCATTTATTCGTGCAATTAAATTACTCGCCAAGTCCCTCGGCCTTACACCCATTTTTTTGGCTAAAGGCATCGCCAGTGTTGCTGTAAAGTCGCCGAACTTTGGGTCTGCTGTCTCGCGAACCTGATCAAGCAACGATGACATCTCTTCTGATGATATCTTCAGGGCACCTTCAAAAACCGCTTGCTCGAGTACACGTGCAAGCACAGCCCGAAAAGCTCGCCTGAAATTTGTAATAGAACTTTCTTCGGACGACGGATTCGATCTTCTGGACATGTGTACTCCAACCAAACAAAATGGCAGCCAACACGAAAGCAGGCACTACGAAGTACTTTCGTATCAATCGTTTCTGTACTTCCGATCCTTCTTGCAACCTGTAGCTATTATCTCGGAAAACTCAACTGATTGTACTTTGGGGCTTTCATTCGCCTTGAGGAAACTCCACGCGTTTTGCATCACCCCAGAGCTGCTCTAGGTCCCAATATTCGCGTGAGTCCGCATCGAAAAGTTGAACAATCACATCTCCGTAATCAAGGACAATCCAGCGACTCTCATCGTAACCTTCGATCCCTCGCTTCTCATCGCCCCACTCGGCCTTGACGATGCGCTCAATTTCGTCGGAGACTGAATGCATCTGACGACGGCTCGATCCTGTTGCAATCACAAAGTAGTCGAACACATCAGTGACTGAACGCAAATCAAGTACTCGAATATCTTTCCCCCGGGTTTCTTCTATGATCCGCGCGATAGCGATCGCCAAGTCATGACCACGTGCATTTTCACGAACATTCTTAGAACTGGATATAGATTCAGTCACCGGCAACTCAAACAGTAAATGGGCTCAGAAATGATCAGTGCAATAAAATCATCAGTGCAATAAGAAGTTAACGAATCTCGGGGCAAGGTAAAACGACAGGAGCTACAGTCCGGATATTCTCATAGCTGCGATACCAATTCCGGACAGAACAAGGTCTGGATACTCTCGAGCGTTAGGAATTTCACCCCGAACAACTCCCCTCCACCCTCCAGTCAAAAATATTTCTGCTTCAGGCCCAAGGTCTCGACGGGCCTCATCAACCAATCGGCAAACCGCTCCACGAATTCCGAAACCAACTCCAGCAGCGATTGCACTATTTGTTGAACGGCCTGGCATCGGCGGAGCAGCCCCGCGGCCAAGTGAAGACACTTCTGGCAAAAGACTCGTGCCATCAGCAAGGGAACGAGCCAGTAAGGCTGGACCTGGCAAGATAGCACCACCAAGAAACTGTCTGTCTACTGACACCATATCCACAGAAGCCGCAGTACCACAGTCAATTACAACGCAGCCATTCTTCGGCGAAACAAGACGGCTTGCTGCAGTTGCCGCAGCAAGTCGATCAATTCCAACGCGATCCGGCTGCTCCGTCTTCACTCCCAGAGGAAGATCTGAAAAATGAACTCGCTGCTGCTGGACAAGAAGTTGACGAGTTGCACTCACGGCTGAAATAGCGGTTTCGAGTTGCGCTGCTGCTGTGTCATAAACGCTCGCTATAAAAAATGTTGCAGAAGCAGAAACCGCTGCCATTAACCAGTTTTCAAAATCCTCAGAATTGAAGTTGTGACTATCTAGATCGTACCGGCTTTCGAGAAGGGGCATACCCTGACTAACCCCTGAAAGGAGAGCCAACTTCGTTCTCGAATTACCGACATCAGCGAGCAACACTTTGTTCGTACGGACAACTCCTTCTTCTGAGACATCGGCGGACATTATTGATCTTTCCATCAAGCCTTACTGGGTATCCCCGTCGTGGCGGCTATCAAGTTTTTTTGTTATTGAATGCAGAAGCTGAGGAAGCCCATCTCCGGTTACGGCGCTTACTGCAATCACGTGAAGTCCCGTCTCGCTGGAAAGCTCTTCCCTTACCGCCTTCGCTTCCGCTAACTCAGACTTGCTTACAACAAGTATCTCCGGACGAGCACCGAGGGATTCATCATACAGACTTAATTCCTGACGTATTTTTTTATAATTCGTTATTGGATCACTGCCGTCAAGTGGCGCTGGCTCCACCACATGAACCAGAATACCTGCTCGTTCAACATGGCGAAGAAACTCATGCCCGAGACCAACACCGGCGTGGGCGCCTTCAATCAACCCTGGTAAATCAGCAAGTACAAAACTCTGTTCAGGAGAAACCTCGACAATCCCAAGAACTGGTGACTTCGTCGTAAAGGCATAGTTCGCAATTTCTGGACGAGCATGAGAAAGTCTCGATAGCAATGTGCTTTTCCCTGCATTCGGAAGTCCGACCAGACCCACGTCTGCAATAACCTTTAACTCCAGAATCACCAGCCTCGAGACACCCACTTCGCCAGCCGTTGACTCACGAGGCGCTCGATTCACTGACGACTTGAAATGCACATTCCCACGGCCCCCGGCACCACCCTTTGCTACAACAATTTTTTCACCTGGGCGGGCAAGGTCCTTAATCTGAAGTCCTGTCGACTCATCCACCACGATTGTGCCCGGCGGAACAAAAAGAATAACGTCTTTCGCTGATCGACCCTGCCGGTTATGAGGCCCGCCTGATTTTCCGTGTTCAGCTCGCCATTGCTTTCTGTGAGACAGGCCTGCAAGTGAATCGACCCCAATCTTAGCTTCAAGAATAATACTGCCGCCTCGCCCACCGTCCCCACCGTCGGGGCCCCCTCGGGCGACATATTTTTCTCTACGAAAACTTGTGATGCCGTTGCCGCCGTTGCCAGCAGCTAACTCGACCTTGATTCGGTCAACAAACACGTGATGGCCTCTCGGGCCCAAGACTGGAAAAAATTAGTCTACCGCTTGATCAATATTCACACGACGCCCTTTGCGATCAAAGCGAACAACGCCATCAGAAAGAGCAAAGAGTGTGTAGTCATTACCGATACCAACATTTGATCCGGGGTGGAACTTTGTACCAACTTGCCGAACCAAAATACTGCCCGCAGTTACGGTCTGCCCGCCGAACCTTTTCACGCCACGTCGTTGGGCATTCGAATCACGGCCATTCCTACTGGAGCCTTGTCCTTTTTTATGAGCCATAGCTCAATCCTCAATCTTCTAAATTTTGCTAATTGACGAAACTGGCATTTCCACTGAAATCACGTTTCGGGGACTTACAGAATATCCTCCTGCCGGGCATCGCGGAAGTCCCATAAATATTCCTCGCCTTCATTGGCTTTCATGGCCCTTTTAAACAGTTCTGGGCCATCATGGCCAAACAGTCCTTTTAAAAGCTCATTGCGATCATCTTCAGGTCGATCAACAACCCGCCCGGGGTCATCCTCAGCCGGGTTCGCTATCGTTAGAAGCTTTGGCAACAGCACCTCAAGTGCCCGTCGACTTCCCGCCTGTTGAAGTTTCCCGCTATCCACCTGCAAGAGTTGCAGCAACGCAGCTGTACGAGCAATCGCTACCTCGTGAGAAATCTGATCAAGGACAGAAGCGGATTCTCCAAAAAACCCTGCTGCCTCCCGACGTCGAATATCCATATTCGTTGCTTTTTCAAGTTCATTCACTATTCGAGCGAATGAAGGCAACGGTTCGGCTAGCACCAACTCTGGAGTAAGATTGATTTTCTTTAGCGACTCTCTCCTTTGTTTATCCTGTTTCGGTGATACCGGCCCTGCTACCGCCTTCAGCAGTTCCTCCATCCAGCCAATGGCTTGCTCACCAAGAAAGGCAGTCACGAGACTCTCACGTTCCGACACACTGTCGACTTTCGCCAACGTTTTGGCAAACATTTCAACCGGCACTAAACCAGCACCTCCCTCCCAGTCTTCTTTTTCTGGTTCGAGAAAATCTTGCCAACGGACTCCAAGATCCCGTACGCCTTTGACGTATTCCGCCTGTGTAAGAGCTGCCCGACTGGTAGCCTCAAGGAGTCGAGACCCAAGTGCAAACCGCTCAAATAGTCCCGAATGAACAACACTTACCTCCTGAAAATCGTCATGGTCCTCATCCCCTGGATGATAAAAATCAAGACGCAGACACTCCAACTCGCGACGCTCGTACTTTGGTGCATGTTCAAGGTCTGTCTCAAATTCTGCGTCGTGTCGCCACCGGATTGAGTTCGTTAATCCGTAAACAAATACTGTGAAAAAATCGATTCGCGGGTCAATGTCCTGCCAGACAGCTACGCCCCATCGCTCTTCACCTGGCTGAATCGGGCTCGCTGATATTGAAACGCTGTCATGCAGCAGGTCAGAACGAATTTTTTCTCGACGACTAATCGGCACAAGTGCTGACGAAACGAGCCGATCGAGATGATCCTGATGCTCTAAAAGGCCTTCGTCTCGGCCTAGTGCCTCGTGGGTCTCGAAAACGAAATGCGGCTCAAAGTGAACCGATTGATTGACAAACTTCGTAGTTGGCTTTGTAAGGTCATCGTTGCCCTCTTCATCTTTTTCAAAGATAACCCGCCGTGTGGACCCCCCCAACCCGGAAGCCACTTCCGCATTCTCATCAACAGCAATGTTCCTGACTCGATACAAGAGATACCAGACTCGCTCTTTCTGTATTTCAAGATTTTCTCCTGGCACCTCGACTTCAATAGTCCGTGGTGGCCGATACGCAAACTCAAGACACCAGACATCCCTTAAGAACTGCCGGTCGCTTGCAAGGCCGATAAGCGTCTCGTGTGAGGGCGCATGCGAAGGATCCCACGCTCCACCTCGTCCCTGGGCCAACTCATGAAGATTGGCTTTTTGAGAAACGTCATTAACCGATTGATCTGGTGGAATCACCGTAAGGCTTTTTGTGCTCGGGCGGTCATTCGCAAAGACGAATGCCAACCCTGCACAACCAATAACTGCAGTTGCACACAGACGCACAAGTTGCTTCATCCCACACATAACATGCTCCAGGCATCATTTCGAGAAGCTAAACTGACCACAGAATCTCTTCCATTGTTTGTAAGAAAGCAAAAAAAAACTAGCCGAAACTCCCAGCAAAACTTTTTTCTGTTCTCGCCCAGACCCTACATGCCCTAATCGCAATGTGGGTTCTCGTTCCCGACATACCCGCAAATCTATGATTCGGCTAATAATCTGTTTGTACTCATCACCATCTGGCTGCAAAATATTGCTCACGAACAAGACCAGCCTTTAATATGACACGCTTTTAATAAAATTCTGTCTAGGCTGCCATTTTATTTTGTTCGCATGGCTCTCCAGGCTGCCAGCTCGGCAAAACAGCCGCATCTACTTCAGTGGCTAGATTGTGATAATCAGATGCCCCATTGGATTCATTGGCATACTCGAAAATCGACTGCCCAAAGCTTGGCGCCTCCGCTAATCTTATATTTCTTCGAATCTTCGTCTGAAACACTCTGGCGTCCTTCCATGATGGGTGCCCTTTGGCTGCTTCTGTAAAAAAAGATTCGACATCTCGTCCAACCTCAGCAGCAAGACGCGTACCTGCCTCGTACAGGCAAAGTGCCACCCCAAGCAACCGTAATCGGGGATTGATATGTTCCGCTGAGAGCTCAATCGTCTCGAGCAATTTACTAAGCCCGTGCAGAGCAAGGAAGTGTGGTTGCAGAGGAAGCAGAACCTCATCAACAGCTGCCATCGCATTTAGCGAAAGTAGTCCTAATGATGGTGGACAATCGATAATAATGTAGTCGAATTGTAACTGCTCTTGATTATCTTCAGTATGTACAAGCTGGTGAGAACCACTATTCCATCCAGGATCAGATCTCAGCCTTTCACGCAGGATCGACTCCCGACCAGAACGACCCGCGAGAGCAATCTCCGCTACCGAGAGATCAAGATGTGAAGGCACGACCCAAAGATTTTCTTGAGCCTGAACAAGTGCTGCTGCTAAGGGCTGATCGTTGACAAGCACATCGTATGCAGTGCATGGGACCAATGTCGGAGAGACGCCAACATGAAGTGTTGCATGGGCCTGAGGATCAAGGTCAATGAGACAAACCTTTTTTCCTAATCGAGACAATGCTACGGCAAGGTTCACTGAAGTTGTGGTTTTGCCAACACCTCCCTTTTGATTCGCTATCGCAATCGATCGCATATCACCAGCCTCTCGGAAACGGCGCTGAAAAACTCACATGTCAATTACCGCATCAACCATCACCATGACAGACGATAGCTCCGGCAATATGTTCAACAAAAGACGTCTTTTCGCCGTTCTACCCGCAAACCGATCCAAAAATCAGTTCGAACCGACCCATTTCACTGTACTTTCAACCCAAGTTTTCAGCCCTTTTGCTATTTTTCCCAAAGCAACCCGCCCAGGCCTCCCAACCACCGTCAGGTTCGCTTCTTGAGGATTCTTCCCGAAATCAATGACTACAACGGTTTGTTTTGACACATTTCTTTGCTGGCTATCAGAAAAAACCAGCGCAAGATCCCATGCGGCATCTGGTAGAGGTACATGCTCCGTAGTTCCTTTCTCTACCCATCGAAAATTTGCATCTTCAACAAGGCCCCTTCGGAGGTGCACCAAACCTTTTGCTTCAGTGATGTCCTCAACCCGAATTGCTTCCAAACGGCCCGTGTGCCGACTATCAGAGAGTGGCTTCAACTGCCACAGTTCAACGAATGGTGATTTCGAAATCTGCTCTGTAGCCCGAGTGCCGTAAAAGGTCAGACATCGACGGGTCTGCTGCCACTGGAACCAGACGCCGATTCCAGCCGCCAGGAGACCAAGAGCAAGAAGACCGATAACAAGCATGGAACCGTGTATGCTTCGGAGCACAACGCTGCCTTTTTTGTGAAAAAACTGCTGGAAAAATAAAGAGAGTCGAGACACACTCTCTCTCAATATATACTCAACTCGAAATTTGTACGAATGGAACGTTACGTCATCATTGTCAGAGAAAGTACCGATGCCTAACCAGTTTGATCCATACAGGGATGCACTCGTCATCGAAAAGCACACCGTTTGGCCTGATGAGTACGAAGATTGGTCCGAGAATGACCGCAGCCGCATTGAGACACTGCTTCATGCAAGTCCAGAAGAAGCATTGGATCTTGATTATGTGCGGCAACATTCTGGATTTGCTCGTGTCATTACGGTTACTCCCGACGATCTTGAACGAGTGGCGGCGACATAACGTGGAACGACACGAAATCAATGTTCGGCTTGATGAAACCGTTGCAACAACACAACCGGGAACTCGTTCGTACACAATTCATGTCGGCGATACGATCCTTCAAGACATCGGTGGCTTACTAAAAAATAACCGTGTACAAAGAGCGGTCGTCGTTTCTGATCAAGCCGTAAATGCAACGCACGGGAAAACGGTAACCGAGGCTCTACGAGACGCGTCGATTACGCTTGACAACCTCACGATTCCGTCTGGTGAAGCATCTAAGTCTCTCCCTGAAGTTGAGCGATTATGGAATGAATTCGCTCGCCTTAAGATTGATCGCAAGACGGCAATACTTGCAGTCGGCGGTGGTGTCATAGGTGACCTTACCGGGTTTGTTGCTGCAACGTTCTCACGAGGATTAGATTTCTGGCAAGTACCTACGACCTTAGTAGCCCAGGTTGACAGCGCGATTGGTGGAAAAACCGGAGTAAATCTTTCAGCGGGCAAGAATCTTGTCGGAGCTTTTTGGCAACCGCGAGGAGTCGTGGCCGATATACGCACGCTTACAACACTGCCGGATCGCGAATATATTAGTGGGCTCGCTGAAGTCGTGAAATATGGGATGATTTTAGACGCTGACTTTTTTCAGTGGCTTGAAGAAAATGCCTGTCGTGTTAGAGATCGAGAACAACGATCTGTCTGCCATATCGTCCGTCGCTCAGCAGAACTCAAAACGTTTGTTGTCGAAAGGGACGAACGCGAAATTACTGGTCTACGAGCCTGCCTCAACTACGGTCATACATTCGCCCATGCTTTCGAAACAGCGACTGGTTACGGCACACTTCTTCACGGCGAGGCCGTTTCTCTGGGAATGACGGCAGCAGCACGGCTTGCTTGCTCACTAAATCGTATTGATCAACTTGTTGTTGATCGACAACAAAAACTTCTTGAAACACTCGAACTACCTGTTTCAACACAGACGCTCAACGGCATAGAAAATGAAAATCTTTTGGGCATCATGTCCCGAGACAAGAAAAACATTGGGGGTAATCTGCGATTTATTCTTCCAAGCACAATCGGTGAAGTCGAAACCGTTGAAAACGTTCCTCAGGAATTTGTTACTTCAGCAATCAACTGCCTTCGCCGGGACTCTTAACCTATTTTGCGACCCATACGACTTTGAACCCCATACAAGGGGCCATCTGGTGGACTTCGATTCAAAAAGCAAATGAGCAGCGTCGTGACGCATTGCGTTATACAGCCAGAGCATTGTTTACCGACGACAACTTGTCGATCAAAACAAACAGTATCGAGAGAAACCCAACGCCCTGCAATCAACCACAAGAAGCTGCGCGTAAAGTGACACAATGCTCGCCCACTGAATCCGCCTACTGTCACTCGTCGGAAATTAATTCACCAGCTCGCTTCCAGCCCCATCCCGCCTTGATCACCGACTGGAACTGGTACAACTCGCACCTGAAAGCCTGCGAAATGATGCTCTGTCCGGCTGACTGCTAATGAACTTGCCCAGGCAAGGTACCAACCTAGGAATGCTTGGGAAGAGTAGTGGGCATCATCGTTGATTCTTGAGAAACCAACAAATGTAGAACAGACGTAAAGTGTTCCTTTGGCGAGTGGATTCTCGACCATATCAGCCGCCGCAAGAAATGGAATTGCCCCCATAAATGAGTGGCCGCTTACCCCATTATTATCTTGAAAAAACTTCCAGTCACTTCCAGAAGGTGACTCGGTATTGATGGAGCCATTATTGCTTGGACGAGAAGCACCTGTCGCCAACTGGAGAACGTAGACAGGTGGTCCTCCAACCAAAAATATTCGGAGACTCCGTGCGCCCCATCCTCCCAAGGCATCTCCGACCGGCATTCCTTCAAGCGCAACCCCAGCCGCTGCGGCTATCCCGGCAGCTGGCAACAGGTAAATCCCATCACCGATATCTTTCGTTGACGAGATAAAATCGCCGGTTTGCGACCCTCTTATTCCTGTCTGCCAAGCGTTTTGCATAGTTGTATCAAAGCCGGTATTCGCCATGAGCGCTCCCGCGCCAAAAGCAGCAGTAACACACGTCAGATTTTCACAGGAATAAAAATTCCGATAGTCCTGAAAAATCTTATGCCCTGCGCGAGAAAATCGCGGAAACCTACTCCCTGCCCATGGTGATTTCTGGACATTCCGCGACGAAATGACTTCTGGTGGCATTGGCAACGAGTAAACGGGCTCACTTTCAAGTTCCATTCTTTGAGCAAGATCAACGGTTGCGTCAACTGACGGATGCCCCTGTAAGTTGGTCTCCCACCCTCCAGTAAGCACGACACGTTCCGACATTAGACTGACATCATTCGATGCTAAGGGCTGTGTCTCCACCACCGCATCGACCCAAGCACCATTGACAGCAGGGAGCACTTGAACAACCACCCGCTGACGTTGCTGAGGCAAGTGCGGCCAAGAGGCACTCAATCCACCCGTCAGATGACCTCGCCTTTTTAATGACTGTGGCAGCTGTACCCACGCAGACTCAATCCTGCCAGCTCGAGGAGGCACTGAATCAAAGTCTGGCGGAATAGTCTTGATAACAGGCCAGTCAGCTGCAACTGTCTTCGTTGTTTTCTCCCATATTGCCTGACCATCTTTGGCAGTTAAAAACATTCCATCTGAGGCGATGGGCACTGAATTGTGAACCGATACTCCCGTAGAAGAATCAGAAACTATCGGATATCTTTCATCCGCAATTGTTTCACCGGTCAGCTGGATCCCGAGCAGGACAGAACTACAGAAAAGACACCATTGCCAAGAAGGAAATGGGCCAGAGCGCGAACCGGAAGGACGAAGGAATTTAATCATTTGTTGATGACGACTTTCGCAACGACTCGTGCACCAATCAAGACAGATTTCCCTAATACCCTGCCTTTCGGTCCCCGCTTGAGGCTCCCCTTCCTGCCCCACTTTCCTCAAACAACTCCTTTTGTGGCTAAATGCTATTCTGCTGACTTACAGAAATAGTTCCTACGAAGAAGCCCGATATCCATGCCAAGGAAGGTAACCAAACAAATGCCTCCTTCTCATCAGGTTGACGGACAAGAACCAGATGATTCAAACGTTCACCAAACACTTCTTCGCTGGTGGGGCTTTGATACATTTCGACCACTGCAAGCCGAAGCAATCTCCGCCGCCATGAATGGCCGAGACTCTGTTGTCGTACTCCCAACAGGTGGTGGCAAAAGCCTCTGCTACCAACTGCCACCCTTGCTGAGCCAAACAACCGATATTGTTGTCTCACCGTTGGTATCCCTCATGAAGGATCAAGTGGACTCACTTGAATCTATTGGCTATCCAGCAGCAGCGATTCACAGTGGACTCTCTCAGAACGACCGAAGCAAAACGTACCGAAGGCTTCGCAGCGGGAACCTCCGTTTACTTTTCATAGCTCCTGAAAGGCTTTTTAATTCGAATCTTGTTGAAACACTTTCGCTTTTATCAATTCGGCGATTTGCGATAGACGAAGCTCACTGTATCAGTCAATGGGGGCATGACTTCCGTCCCGAGTACCGTCAACTTTCAACTCTACGAGATCGTTTCCCTCGAGCGAGTTTTCACGCCTACACGGCCACTGCGACACCCCATGTCCGGAAAGATATTGCCGAACAACTTCATCTCAGAAAACCAGATATTCTTGTTGGCACTTTCGACCGACCAAACCTCACCTACCGTGTTATTCAACGCACTGACAGAACATCGCAGATACTCGAGATCCTTGGACGCCATCCCAAAGAAGCTTCGATTGTGTACTGCATTTCACGACGCGAAACAGAAAGACTCGCGAAACATCTCTCTGCATCCGGACTTCTTGCGCATCCATACCATGCAGGGCTTGATGCCAAGAAAAGACACCGCACACAGGAAGCGTTCGCAAAGGAAACTCTTGATGTGGTCGTCGCTACTGTCGCATTTGGCATGGGCATAGACCGATCAAACGTGAGACTCGTCCTACACACTGGCCTTCCAAAAAGCCTTGAAGCTTACCAGCAAGAAACAGGTCGGGCTGGACGTGACGGGCTTGCTGCAGAATGCGTCTTGCTTTATTCACCAGCGGATGTCTTCAGCTGGGAAGCCTTGATTCGACGGGGGGCAGAATCTTCTGAACTTACTGAAGATGAATCACAGAAACTCATCGACTCGCAGGTATTAAATCTCCACCGCATGCGGCAGTACGCCCAAGCAGCGCGTTGCCGCCATGCTTTTCTATCGGAGCATTTTGGACAATCATACGAACTCCCAAACTGTAAAAATTGTGACATTTGCCTTGGGGAAACAACCAACCTGGCTGACAGCACCACGGTTGCTCAAAAAATCATCTCGTGCGTTGCCCGAATCGAAGAACGGTTTGGCGTCCGTCATCTTTGTGAAGTGCTTCGTGGCGCACAGACCACAGCTGTTCAACGGCACGGACATCACTGCTTGTCAACATATGGACTACTAAAAAACTTTGATCAGCGAGTGTGTGAAAATCTTGTCCACCAACTCCTTGACCAGGAATATCTTTCGAGAAGCAATGGTGACCGGCCAGTTGTCATGCTAAACAAAAAATCTTGGGAAATTCTTCGGAGTCAACGACAGGTCACCCTTCTTGAACCACGATTAAAGAAAGCAGTGCGCTCGCGAAAAGAGTCGGATGATTGGGATGGAGTTGATCGACAACTCTTCGACTACCTTAGGCAATGGCGCAGAAAAATAGCCGACGGACGGGGGAAACCTGCCTGGACTATTCTCGATGATCGTGCATTGCGCTCAATCGCTCGTGATAAGCCACACACACTGGCAACACTTTTAAAATGTAAAGGCATTGGTGAAAAACGATTGGCTGATCACGGAACAGCAATTCTTGAACTTGTAAAACAATGCAGCCAAGAATCGGCATGAGTTTTAGTGAATCCCATCTATTGTAGTGAAAGACACACCGTACGATCACAGATCATTGTGAATGGATCACAATCTGAAGAGGTCACAATAAGCGTCAACGATCCCTCACAAATTTCCTTTAGAAGGCTTGCCAGTGCATGCTGCTGCTGAGCATTCATACCCTCTGCTGGCTCATCAACAAGCAGAATCCTTGGATCCATCGCCAGGCCGCGAGCGATTTCCAGGCAACGTTGCTCGTAACGCGTTAGATCTGAAGCAAATGAGAACGATTGATCAGCTAGACCAAGAAATCGAATAAGCTCCTCGGTCCGTCCAATACAGCGTCCTTTGTTAATGAGTGGCCACAATGATGACGTTTTTTTGCGATAGTCGCCCTGCTCTACTGCGACGAGTATATTTTCAAATACTGTCATTGCAGGAAAGTTTCTCGGAGATCGAAAGGTACGGGCCACTCCAGCCCGAGCAGCAACTTCTGGTGAACGTCTCCCTCGCTGCCAGATTGCTAACGACATTCCAAGTCCAAGCAAGAATCCACAGACAAAAGCGGACCAACCACGAAAACGAATCCGGCTTTTACCGGCTGCCAGCTGATCGAGAGTCGTTTCATCCAGCAGAAGCTCGCGTTGCGGTTCATTTGCATCGCCCACTAAATCGGTTATGTCCGGAATAACTCCCGGACCAGTTCGCCGGGCCGTCACTGCTGCTTGCATTTGATTACGTAATTCTCGTGCTTCAGACAGATTGCGACGCACAGCAAGAACTTCACGTCCGTCTGCAGTAACAATGCGCCAATTACCAGCCAGTCGGTCGACAGCCAGTTCCGCACGAAAATAACTACGAAGTCGTCTCCCAAAGTTTGCAGGCGTAAATGGCTCATCGACTACAAGACCTCGCTTTACAACAGCCAGCCACAATCGATCGATGTCTACCGCCGCCGCCGCGCACAACAAACCAACGAGAATTCCGGTAAACAGAACTCCCCAGAACGTTTTTGCAGAAAAACCCTGTTTTAATCGACGCCCATCCAATCGGACTGAACCAGAAGATGCCGACCGTAGCCCACAGATAGCATCGAGCAGAGCAGCTTTCGACCCTTTTCCGGAATCTATAATGGCGACTTTACTACCTGCCGGCACGTCGAGCTCTAATTCATCGATGAGTGGAATCCCACCTGACTTAACCGTAAGCCGATCAATACTCAGAAGTGGAATATCTGCTGAAAGTACCGCACCATCACCTGCTTTCGTATTCTCTCCATGAGTCATTGCTGTAACTCCTGGAATTCAGCAGCGAAACGTCGTGATGGAATAAGTCCTACGGGACGAAATCGCATCACAACGATTAATGCAATACCTACAAGAGCTAATCGCCAACTTCCAAGTGTAAAAGGGCTGGCATCAAAAAACTGTTCCTGAATGCGCTGCATCCAAGAATCAACAGACGGAATTACAACTATGTCAAAACCAAACAAGATTGTGACTCCAACAAGTGTTCCTGGGATACTGCCAAGGCCACCTATTATGACGGCGCAAAGAATTGCAACTGATCGATTAAAGCCAAAAGCGTTCGGATCTCCGGTAGTACCAATACTTGCGACAGATAGACAGCCGGCAAGTCCGGCTATCGCTGCAGCTATTGTAAAAGCAGAAAGTCGAACTTTTGTTGCAGAAATACCTATTGTCGCAGCAGCGAGTGGCTCCTCACGAACAGCAATCCAAGCTCTACCGAGCGGTGATCTTTCGAGCCCCCGTACAAGCAGCACAACAACAAAGAGCACAATGAGTGATAAGTAGTAGAACCAACGTGAATCAACAACGAACTCTCTACCGAGATCCATCCCCGAAACAAATATTCCAGATCCTGGTGGCGGAATCGGACCAAGCCCCTGCGTGCCACCTGTGACGCTTTCCAGATTTAGAAATAAAACGCGAACAACTTCGCCGAAACCAAGAGTAACGATAGCAAGATATTCACCTCGAAGACGTAACGTAGGTGAGCCGAGCAATGTTCCTATGGCGGCAGTCAGACCAACACTGACGAAAACTGCCGGTAGAAAACCTATCTCCAAGGGATTCATCGGAACGGTAAGAATCGCTAGAAAGAGACCACCTAAGCCAAAAAATGACGCAATTCCAAGATGAAGGAATCCCGTGAAGCCAACCATGACGTTGAGACCAAGAGCTGCGATACAGATTATTAACACTGACGTCATCTGTCGGCCCAGCCCCCCGGCCAATGCCGGGAAGAACCATGGAGCGAGGGCTAGAATTGTAAAAACTGGTATCTCCCAGTTTTTCTTGGACCACTTCACGAAATGAGATAAGGAGGCTTGTTGACTTTTCACCGTAGCCCTCCTCTTATCTTTGATTTCCCAAAAATCCCTTGCGGGCGAAACGCAAGAAAAATAATGAGCACAAGAAAGACAGACGCGATAGCCCAACGAGGGCCAAGAAGGGCCACCGAAATAGCACGAATTAATCCAACTACCAGTCCACCAACTATTGCACCAGGCACGCTCCCAATACCACCAAGCACTGCTGCAGTAAGAGCATACAATCCCATCTGATGCCCCATCTGATAGTTAATCGTCGTTGCATGAAGACCTGCGGCCACACTCGCAACACCACCAAGAAAGCCACTTATAAAAAATGTGGCGGTAACAAGTTTCCCTGCTTCCCCTGAACGAGCTGTCACACGAGTGATTGCAGCAATGGAACGCAACGATCTTCCAAAACGGGTTTGGCGAAGAAGAACGTAGAGGCAGAGAACGGATGGCACAATGATGACAAGCACCAAAAGATCAGCCATCGCAACAGAAGCCCCACCAATTGAACGTGTGTTCTCCAGAAAAATCTCTGGGAATGCGCGATCCGTCGGACCGATCCAAATAAGACCTAGATTCATGAGCATAAACGAAACACCGATCGTTGAGACGAGGGGTGATAGGGGAGGAGCATTTCGCAGCGGAAGATAGACAAACTGATCGATACAAACATTCAGACAGCCACAAAACAGTCCACTGCAGCAAGCAGCTAAAACTACTAATAGACAACCAGTCAGTGGGTCGACCGGAAGTGGCACAAGAAATGACAAGATTGCAAGTGATAGGCAGCCACCAAGCATGACTACATCCCCATGGGCGAAGTGGATGAGCCCAACGGTTCCGTACACTAAGGTATATCCAACAGCAATCAGCCCCAGAAATCCACCACTTGTGATTCCGATACCACATTGCTGAAGAAAGGATGCTACGTCCACGCATGTATCCCGACAAAGTAAGCCGTTAGAAAATTCTTTGTCCTTAGTCTTATCTACTGCCGTTCTTTTTGCCTATGCCAGCAGTTGACATGACTTCTTCATGTACAAAATCACCATCCCGAACAACACTCACAGACACCTCCTGAAGTGTCGTATCCCCATTGGCATCAATACCCCATTGCCCGAGTACACCATCGTCTACCTGGCTTGCAAAAGCCGATTGCACAATAGCTCGACGATCTTTCTGCCCAACATCAGCAATCGCTCGAATCGCGAGCCTCGCCGCCTCATAACCATGAATGGCTGCGTCACTTGGACAAGTCCCATATTTTTCCCGATACTGAAGAAATAAGGATTCCTCAGTGCAATCTGCTTGCTCTGGCGACAGCCCCGCAGATGTGGCAAAACACCGACCATCAAGAGAAGCTGCGCCTGCTGCTTCAAGAAACGCTTTGGTGCGACACCCGTCCGAAACCAACAGAATTGCCTCACTCTCAGCTAACACAAGATCCCGTGCAAGTTGTCCACCTTTGGTTCGCGCGCTACCACCAAAGTAAATAAGGTCTGGATCAGCACTCATAACGGACCCTACAAACGATTTAAACTCTGCTGCCTGTGAATCAATCGAAACGTGCTCGAGAACTGTCATGCCTTGCTCACGACACCGATCAGCGAACAAAGATGCTACACCTCGCCCATAAACACCAGCATCATCAATGACAAAAACTCGACGCACTCCACGCTTGAATGCCCAATCTGCAGCAAGTGGACCTTGGAGGTCATCTGCCGGGACAACTCGGATGTAATTTAATCTGCCAGATGGCCGATAAACATTTGGCTCTCCAGGAAGACCAAGTCCTGGCTTGGTCAATCCAACAGCCGTATTTGCTGGAGATACCATTAGCAAATCTGCATAGTTGAGAATAGGCATTGATACTCGGGCTGCTCCAGAGTTTAGCGTTCCAATATACGCCATTACGTCGGGATCCTGCACTGCCATCCGAGCATTGGCTGCCTCACCTTCGCTCGTCCACTGGCCAGACGCTGCTGCACTATTATCAAGATCACGATATTCCAAAGTAAACCGCCCTGCTTTCGCCTTCACCTCATCAATTGCAAGCCGAATACCTCGAACAACCTCATCACTTACCTGTCTGGAAACACCCGTACGCGGCAGGCTTGAAACGAGACACACTCGATCAGATTCTATCTTTTGGCAACCGCAAGAAATCAATCCAACCGTTAGGCAAACCACGATATTCCATGCCAGACAAAGTGGTGGTGGATTCTGTGGACAAAACCAATTACTTCTCATGATTTCGCCTCTTCGTGTAGTCACCAGAAAAACTCTCAGACCTTTTTCACACACTTCCACGAACGATGTATACGAGTATTTCGGAAATCTTCTGGCACCGTCTTGCGGCTAATCTCATATATATCGTAGATACCAGAGAGGAGTTCTTTATCAAATTTGAATCGCCTGTAATTTGTTGAAAAATAGACAATGCCACCTGTGCTAAGATTGTCGGCAACTGCTTGAAGCAAATCGGCATAGTCACTCTGAACATCCCAGTCCTGTTGCTGTCTCGTCGAACGTGAAAATGTTGGTGGATCAACCACCACAAGATCAAATGGTCGCTCACCTCGACGACCACGGTGCTTGAGGAATTCTCGAGCGTCATCTCGAAGAAGGACATGCTGTCGCCTGTCTAAAAACCCATTTGCCGTGAGATTTCTTCTCGCCCACTCGAGATAGGTATTTGACAGGTCAACAGTTGTGGTTGCTTCTGCTCCACCAGCAGCTGCCGCTACAGAAAAACTACCTGTATAACCAAATAAATTCAGGAAATAACGACCGGCCGCATCACTACGCACCATCGCACGAGTTTGGCGATGATCGAGGAAAAGTCCCGTATCAAGATAATCGGAAAGGTTGACGTCAAACTTCAAACCATGCTCGCTTACTGAAAAAGTAACAGAGCGGTCATCCACTTTTTCATACTGCCCCCCCGTTCGCTGTCGGCGACGCACCTTCAAGAACACACAGTCTCTCGCAAGGCCCAGCTGATCAGCTGCTGCCTCAATAAGTCGATCGAGCCAGACATCGTGCTCAATAGCTGTTCTCTCATGGGGGCGCTCGTATTCGGCTGCGTGCAACCAATCACCGTACCGGTCAATCACAAGTGGAATCTCTGGAATATCTCGATCATAGAGACGATATGCCTCGATTCCTTGTTTCCTTGCCCAACGTCCAAGATGACGAGATCGCTTTGCAAGCCGTCGCCGGAAATCTCCTATTTGGTCACTTACACTTCGTGCTACTTTCCTTGTTGAACTGAAATGCTCTGCGTTCGACTTTGCTGTCGCTTGATCTCCAACAGGCGCGATTGAAACTTGAGCCCTGTGAACAACTAGCTCTATTAACCGACACTCAATTGGACCATTGGAAAGAACTACTCGGCGATGCGGTTTCAGGCCAATTGATTTTGCCAGTTCAACTGGTGTGAGCACTCCCGCCCGCCAACCTTGACATGAATTTTTTAACCAGTCGCCAATCCTACGAAATACCGCGGCCGCTCTCGGCTGCGCAAGTCGCTCGCCATACGGCGGATTGGTGAGCACCAAGCCAGGGCCACCTGCCGGACTCACTGCCTCAAAATGATTGCACGAAAACCTGATGAAATCGGCTACTCCTGCTAATGCAGCCGATTGTTTTGCAATCTGAATCGCATTAGGATCGAGATCACTTGCATGAAACATGCCCGACGGTGTCCTGACTCTATTTTCAAGATCAAGAATAATTGTTTCGGTAAGTTTTTGATCAAAATCATGAAAACGAAAAAAGCCCTGTTTCCGCTTTCTTGCGCGTAACAGACCCGGCGCAAGACCAGCCGCTTGGGTTGCCGCCTCAATAACGAATGTTCCTGAACCACACAGTGGGTCCAACAAAGGTTCGCCCGGTTGCCATCCTGAAATCCCAAGAATACCGGCAGCCAGAACCTCTGATAGGGGCGCCTCGACTTTCCCGTTTCTCCAACCACGCTGGTGCAAAGATTGACCAGCTGCATCACGAAAAAGAGTTGCTGTTTCTCCGGCAAGATGGAGTGACAACCGAAGGCTTGCCCCATGTAGCTGCACATTAGGCCGGCGACCATGCACCGCTCGCACGCCATCTACCACCGCATCTTTAACAACTTGGGAAGCGTAGAGTGAATGATCTATGAATGAATCATGAACTCGTGCATCAACTCTCAGTGTTTGAGTCGGACGGAGATGCTTCGCCCAATCCAAACTTGAAATCGATCGATAAAGTGACTCCGGTGAACTCACGGCAAACCGACCAAGTGGCTCAAGAATTCGAATCGCTACTCGCGACTCCAGCACCGCCCTATAAAGCGTTTCTGTTGTTCCCGCGAATTCAATCGTCCGACGACCAATTCTCAGATTCGTAGCACCGAGTCCTGACAACTCTTTCGCCAGCAACCACTCAAGGCCATCGAGTGTCCTTGCTGTCAGACTTGGCAGCATATCCGGCTCGCCAGGAAGCAGTGGCCGTGGCGCTGGGGGCACTTCAGGGAAAAGAGATTCCATTACGTCTGCCAGAACTCTCGTTAACGGTCACCGATCAATCGATGCTGTTCCTGCCATGAACCTATCCTGCATTGCCTGCACCTTCATTGGTTCACTTCTTAGAGCTTCCATCGCCCGCACACATGCTTCAGCAGCCGGAAGTGTGGTTATACAAGGAACCCCGTAGAGCACACTTGCCGCCCGGATTCTCCCTTCATCAGTGCGTGCACCCTTCCCACGAGGTGTATTGAATATCAGTTGAACGCGACCATCAATTAGATGATCTATGAGGTTTGGGTGTCCCTCCTGTAATTTCTTAACTGTTTCGACCTCAATCCCGGCTTGCGACAATGCTTCCGAGGTGCCGGAAGTAGCGATCAACTCAAAGCCCAACTTCACCAGTCGTCGAGCCAGGCCCACCATAGATTCTTTTGCCGACTGACTTGCGACGCTTAAAAAAATCTTTCCCGTTTCCGGCAAAACGGTTCCTGCCGCAAGCTGGCCCTTTGCGAAGGCAAGGCTGAAGTTGTCACTCACGCCCATTACTTCACCAGTACTTCTCATCTCCGGTCCAAGCGCAATATCAACACCTACAAACTTAACAAACGGAAATACACTTTCTTTTACGCTAACATGTGAAGGAATAGGATCTGTAATGAATCCTTGTTCAGAAAGAGTTTCCCCGGCCATGACTTTGACAGCAATTTTTGCAACCGGCACGCCTGTTGATTTTGAAACAAAGGGGACTGTTCGACTTGCGCGTGGATTCACCTCAATGACGTACAAGGCATGCTCACTCCCCTCACGCTTCACGGCAAACTGAACGTTCATAAGGCCGACAACCCCAAGACTCTTGGCTAAGCTCACAGCGGCCTGCTTGATTTCTGAAACTGTTTGCTCACTCAGATTGTGCGGGGGTATACAACACGCCGAGTCACCCGAGTGCACACCAGCTTCCTCTATGTGCTCCATAACTCCGGCCACTACCACATCTGTGCCATCAGAGATGCAATCGACATCAACTTCTGTCGCATCTTCCAGAAAACGGTCTATCAACACTGGCTGGCCTTGGGCAACTACAAATGCTTCCGCCACAAATCTTTCAAACTGTGATTGGTCGTAACAAATCTCCATTGCACGGCCACCGAGCACAAAGCTTGGGCGAACCAAAGACGGAAAACCAATCCTGGAAACCTCCTTACGCGCTTGCTCAAGAGTACGAGCAATTCCACTTGCAGGCTGCTTCAGGTTCAATCGATCCAGAAGTTCACGGAACTTCTCACGATCTTCTGCTTCTTCAATCGTATCAACACTTGTCCCGATGATCGGCAGCCCTGCAGCAGCAAGCGCCCTCGCTAGATTAAGCGGGGTCTGTCCACCAAGTTGAACAATCACTCCGTCAGGATTAATCCGGTCAGCAATATTAAGAACATCTTCACTTGTCAGAGGCTCAAAAAACAACAAATCACTCGTATCATAATCGGTACTGACTGTCTCAGGGTTTGAGTTAACCATCACACTCTCAATCCCTAGTTCTCGCAATGCAAAACTTGCGTGACAGCAGCAGTAATCAAATTCTATGCCCTGCCCAATTCTGTTCGGTCCACCTCCGAGTATCATAACTCGTTTTACCCCATCTGCTTTCGGCGGCGTCTCATCTTCATCCTCCCACGTCGAATAGTAGTAAGGAGTTTCAGCCTCAAACTCTGCAGCACATGTATCAACTGACTTAAATGTAGCGACAATCCCTCGAGATTTTCGGTTTTCTCGGACATCAAGTTCCACCTCTCCTAAGAGAGTCGCTAACTGCCGATCCGAAAACCCGGCCTGCTTAGCTTGGCGAAGTGTCGTGTCATCAATATCGGCCAGGCTCCCAACATCCCGAACACGTTGCTCTAACTCAACAATCTGCAACAACTGGTCGAGGAACCATCGATCAATACCAGTCAGTGCATGCAGTTCTTCAACAGTCAAACCAGCTAACATTGCGTACCGCAAAAACCAAACCCTATCCGGATCCGGCCTCGCAACTCTTGCACGAATATCATCAATCGATGGTTGTGTTGGTGTACCCCAGAGGTCTTTTCCGTCACAACCAAACCCAAATGACCCTACCTCAAGCCCTCGGAGTGCTTTCTGAAATGCTTCCTTAAACGTCCGGCCAATTGCCATCGTTTCGCCAACACTCTTCATCTGAGTGGACAGCCTACTATCAGCCTCAGGGAATTTCTCGAATGCAAAACGAGGGACTTTTACTACTACGTAGTCGATCGAGGGCTCGAAACACGCCTTCGTCTTACGCGTAATATCATTCGCCAACTCATGAAGTCGCCAACCTACGGCGAGTTTGGCTGCTATTTTCGCTATCGGAAAACCGGTTGCCTTACTTGCAAGTGCCGACGAGCGACTCACTCGTGGATTCATCTCAATAACTATCATGCGACCCGTCTCAGGATGAACCGCAAATTGAATATTCGACCCTCCTGTCTCAACACCAATTGCCCGAATAACTGCAAAACTCGCATCTCGCATGAATTGATACTGACGATCAGTAAGAGTCATCGCCGGGGCAACGGTAATTGAATCACCAGTGTGAACACCGCAGGGGTCAAAGTTTTCGATAGAGCAAATGACAACTGCGTTGTCATCGGCATCTCGCATGACCTCCATCTCATATTCTTTCCAGCCTAGAATTGATTCCTCGACGAGAACCTCGCTTACTGGTGAAAGATCAAGACCACGCTGCACCTTCTGGTCAAACTCTTCACGGTTGTATGCAACACCGGAACCGGAACCACCCAGTGTGAAACTCGGACGTATGACTGCTGGCAGGCCTATCTCGGAAAGTATTTCCCTCGCTTCTGCAAGAGTTTTCACAAGTCGTCCGCGACAGGTATCAAGACCAATCTTTTCCATCGTCGACTTGAACTGTTCTCGATCTTCTCCTCGTTGAATCGCTTCTGCCCGTGCACCAATCATCTCGACGCCATACTTCTCGAGAACGCCATGATGTTCCAAGTCCATGGCCAGATTCAGCGCAGTCTGACCTCCTAATGTTGGAAGGACAGCATCTGGCCTTTCTTCGGCAATGACCTTTTCTAACACCTGCCACGTAAGTGGTTCGATATAGGTTCTGTCTGCAGTCTCTGGGTCAGTCATAATGGTCGCTGGATTTGAATTAACCAGCACAACTCGGTACCCGTCATCTCTCAGCGACTTACAGGCTTGCGTGCCTGAATAATCAAATTCACAGGCTTGACCAATGACAATGGGTCCAGAGCCGATCAATAAAATAGTGCGAAGGTCATCGCGGCGGGGCATGAGGCATGGTCTTTATCGAGGTAAAAAAACAAATTTCGACGACTCTAGCATCCCAACCCCCATTCGTTCAATAAATGGCTACAATTCTCGGGAAAGCACACTTCATTTGCATCTGAAGGAGAAAAATTACCATGTCGATCCCAACTCCTGCCCTCGACAAACTGCGCGAAACGCTCCCTGAAGACCTGAAAGACATTCGTCTTAATTTATCAAGTGTTTTAGCGGGAGAACACCTTGAGCCACCCCAATCTCTTGGGATAGCTCTTGCATGTGGATTTTTCCTCCGATCGGGCGCGTTTGTTTCAGCCTTACAAGCAGACCTCAAGAACGAGTTAGGCGAAGGCAGTGAATCAATCATCAGTGATGCCAGAGCTGCAAGTGGAATAATGGCGATGAATACAGTGTATTACCGCTTCCGACATATGATTGGTAAGGAAAGCTATTCAGCGAGGCCAGCACGTCTTCGGATGAATCGTATGAATCAGCCAACTACAACAAAAGCTGACTTTGAACTCATGAGCCTTGGATGTGCCGCACTCGCCGGTTGCGAGATGTGCTTAAAGAGCCATGAATCAAGCCTCCTGCAACTCAGTCTGAGTGAAGAGGCATGTCACGACGCTGTTCGAATTGCTGCGGTAGTCAACGCCACCATTGTTGGACTCATGATTGAGTGATTAACCCAAATCATGAAGATACTCCAGCGTATAGATGCCGCTGTCGTGACCGTCCGAAAAGAAAACTTTGTATGCATACTGCCCAACAGGCTCCATAGTAGTGACTGCCATCTCAACAACATCCGTGGGTTGAAGTACTTGAAGTGGGTTTTTGTCTGCTGGGACTGCTCGCTTTTCTCGACAGGTAGCGCAGGGACAGGCATCACGAAGAAATTGTGGAGGATACTCCGATTTCATGCCGTCACTCCAATCAATTTCAACGCCACCATCGTCACGACGACGAATGGCTAGAGGCCGGTATTCACTCAATTGAAGTTCCTTCTTTAAGCGACTGGTTAAAACTTTTTCCGGTTATCAATTACTCTTCGAGCCTTACCTTCAAATCGAGGCAACGCACCAATTGAAACATTCTTGACGTCTATCCGAAGACCAAGCCGAACGTGTAACTCCTGAGCAATACGCTCGGGCGCAGAGCGGCGATCCTCGATCTCGATGCTTACAACGTCCAGATTCTCCTCACGATTGACCGTGAGTCTGTATTCAAGAACCTCTGGAAATCCTCGAATGATATTCTCCACTGCAGATGGGAAAACATTTACACCTCTGACTACTAGCATGTCATCAGTTCGACCAAGAATTCCGCCCTTGAGCCAAACCCTTGGCGACTCACCCGCTGCGACTTCTTCTTCTGTTGGCCACACGGGATGAACAACATCACCTGTTCGATAACGAATCACCGGACAACCGCACCGGCCAAGCGTCGTAAGTACCAGCTCTGCCGACTCCCCCTCTTTCACCGGTTGACCGGTCAAGATATCGAGAAATTCCGGATGAAACCACTCCTCTAGTACCTCGATCCCCGAGTGTTCAAGCCATCCGACGCCCCATGGGCCGATCTCCGTCGCACCAGCATGGTCCAGCACATCAGCACCCCAAACTGAACTAATCCGTTGACGAACTGTTTCCAGAGAACCACCAGGTTCACCGGCAACAAGAACACAACGAATAGTCGACGTGGACGTTTCGTATCCTTGCTCTTTGGCTACTTCGGCCAAATGCAGTGCATATGTCGGAGTAGCCACCAGGACTTTCGACTCTGTTTTTCTCAAGAGTTCCAAGCGAGCAATACTCGACAGCCCTCCTGAAGGAATGGCCCGTCCACCACTTGCCACTGCACCTTCAAAGGCACTCCAAAAGCCTATATATGGACCGAATGAAGCCGCGACGAAGACTGTTTCACCCGGCTGGAGTCCCGCTCGTGAGTAAATTGACTTCCAACATGTCATCCACCATTCCCAATCATTTTCTGTGTCCCAGATTTGAAGCGGGTGGCCACTGGTACCACTTGTCTGGTGAAAACGGACATACTTTTGATCACTCCATGTTCTATTCCGAGCAGAAACCGCGTCCTCCCTCCCAACAAGTTCTGACTTTGTCGTACACGGAAAGTCCATGAATTGTTCGAAAGATTGAACCGGTGCTGTGCATCCGAATAGCTTCTCGCGATAGAAGCTATTCGCAGGAAGCACTTCTGCGAACATCGCATTCAAACGTTGAAGTTTTGTTGCCTCAAGTTGCTGACGAGAGCAAAAAACATCTTTTTCAAATAATGGCGACATGCCCCTATTATGCCATATAACTTTAGTTACTCACCCGCATTTATTGCGGTGACGGGAACACTGGGCTAGTCGTCGGCTGCGGAAGTGACTCAACGGGAGCCTGTGGTAACACGTTCGGTGAGACAGGAGATGTGCCTGGCGAGAGTGACGGAACTGGCACAGCAACGGGAGCTACCGGGACCGGCGGCCCGCTCCCAGCAGAACGTCTTGCTAATTCGGCCCTGCTAACAACTGCCTCTGCAGGAACGGTTCCAGCAGGTACCATCGCAAGGTCAACGACACGCTCGTCCCGAATTTCCCAAGGCCAAAGATTCTCAGTTACAAAATCGAGAGGGAAGACCTCATACCAAGGAACCGGAAATGGCTGTTGGACAGTAAGGGTGTCATACCCGTCCTTAATGAGTCGGATTTTTCTCGTACCGTAATAGACGAAATCCGTGGACACCGGTGTTGTACCAATCTGGTAATCATCGACATAAACCAGCGCACCAGGAGGATTACTCCTGACCGTCATGCGTCGCTGGACACAGCCAATTGATACTAGAAGAATTACCGACACACAGAACATCGTGCCTAACGAAGATGCCCTCCACAGAGAGCGGCCTGAACACAACCCAAATCGTGCCATACCAGGTAACGAATTTTTGCGGTGTTTAGTCGTCATAGCCCCAAGACTAGAGCGATTTATTTCATTAAACCAGACCAGATGGACGCCCAGCACCTCCTAAAAGATTGTTTTAGATTGAGAAATTTCCCCCCAATCCTGCTACATTTCTTACTTTGACTACGTTCTACGAAAGTGGCGTAGGGCATCAACGTTCATCGTGAATGATCTCGCGAGGCAATTCAGTGGGACAGGGCAACACTCTTACACACCACGTGCGTTCTCATGTAGGCCGCAGACGATCCAACAATCAGGACTCTGCTGTAGTCATACCTGCCGAATCACCAAATGTTTTTCGAAAGCACGGATGGCTGTTTATTGTTGCTGACGGGATGGGCGCTCATGCGGGTGGTGAAGAGGCGAGCCGCATTGCGGTCGAACGTATTCCCAAAATCTACAGTGAACTCAAGCCTGAATATTCACCCCCACTTGCTCTCTCACAGAGCCTTCGTCAAGCCAATAAGGAAATTCATTCGAAGGGCGAGAGTGACCCCAACTATAAAGGAATGGGCACAACCTGTTCGGTACTGGTATTACTTCCCCAGGGAGCCATCGTCGGCCACGTTGGCGACAGCCGTATCTACCGAGTACGTGGTCATGATATTGAACAACTTTCACGTGATCACTCGCTAGCTTGGGAAGTTGCTGCCGCAAGTGAACAAAAAAGCTCTACGCAAGGAGCTAATCTTCCAAGTGTTCCAAAAAATATTATCACTCGCTCAATGGGTCCTCACAGCGATCTTAATATTGACCTTGAAGGCCCTTTTCCTGTCGAGCAAAACGATCTTTTCGTCTTATGCAGCGACGGTCTCTCCGGAACATTGAGTGATGAGGAGATTGCAACCTTTGCATCGGAGCTCCCGCTAGAAGACGCCACCGCTGCCGTCGTCGGACTTGCTCTTGTACGAGGTGCACCCGATAACACCACCGTAATTCTTGCTAAAGCTGGCCCTGAAGAAGTGACCCACTATTCACGAAGGGAAACCTCTTGGCCTCTCGAGGATGATGGTGGGAGCCTAGCAAGCCAACGTCTTCCATGGATTTTTCTTGGAATAGCGGCCGTGAGTTTCTTTTTTTGCTTAGTGGCCTACTCTGCATACCAATCATCTAATGCAAATGATGCCTTTTTTCGCCGCATATGTCTCGCAGGAAGTATTGTCGCAATGGGACTAACGCTTGGTTCAGTTTTTGGTTCATTTTTTAGTTTCGCCAACATCAAACCGCGAAAAAAGACAAAAGTAATTTCACCCGGCCGAGGAACATTTCTTGGAAGAGCACCCTATCGTCACTACAACAGCACTCCTTCTAAAAAAATATTTGATCGTATTATTCGGTCTCTCGACCATGCTCAAAATGAACTCAAAGAAGGCAGCTTCACGGAGGAATCGCAGAAACTAGCTGAATCAACGAACAAAGCCCGGAAGGCGGTTCAGTCGAGTGATTTCTCAATGGCAATTCAGGCCATATTAGATGGACTTCAGACGTTTTCTGGCACTATACAATCAACTAAGATGACAGATACTGAACCCAACGCGTCATAGGGCTAGGAAACTGTGCCCTATGACGACCCCTTAGGCCAGCGAAGGAATGCGGCCAATGAAAATAATCACTCGATACGTGCTCTCAGAGATGCTTCAAGTCTTTCTTGTTGCACTTGCAGCACTCACCCTTTTTATGCTCGTCATTGGGCTAACCAAAGAAGCACAACAGCAGGGATTAGGGTTACTGCAAATACTGGCACTTATCCCATACGTCTTGCCTGATGCTATGCGCTTTGCTGTGCCGGGAACGATATTATTTGCAGTTGCAAGTGTTTTTGGCCGTTTTTCAAGCT
>CBFIHW010000013.1:0-35541 GCA_965662325.1 uncultured Pirellulales bacterium
AAAACTATACAGGTTGCATTTTCCATGAGGAAAACCAGGTGCTCCATGATCTCCACTTATAACCACAAGTGTGTTGTCAGTGAGTTTGGCTTTCTCGAGTTCATCAAGCAAAATACCAACAGCAGCATCCCAGGCAGCTATTTCACCGAAATAATCTGCAAGATCTTGTCGTACCTCCGGAACATCAGGCAAAAAAGCAGGCATCTTTCCTTGAAGAGAATCGGGATCGATTCCCCAAAGATCTTTGCCACTTCCCTTAATCCATTTGCGATGCACATTGGTAGGCCCGAACCAGTAGCAAAAAGGAGCGTTGTCCTTACAGCTATTGATCATGTCACGGAAGTTGCCTCTGACTTCGTTGAGAATTGTGCGCTTCGCTGTCTCGCGAGGTGTTCCCTTAGTGATGAGCTTTGTTACGGTTTGAGAGAATTGATTTATCCGACCGCCGTTTTTGCTAAAGCTTTCATCTTTTGTGAATGGCGAATTTGCCGGAGTACCGGGACTCCAGACCTTATGGGAGTAGCCGACGCAGTAGCCTTGCTCTCGAAGAAGCGGCGGAAAACTCGGGATCGAACTGTCATAGACAGCACCTCGTAATATTGAACCAGTTCCCGTTTGCCAAAAATGTCTACCTGTAAGTAATGCACTACGACAAGGTGTGCATGATGGTGCACTCACGTGTGCGTTACGAAAAATCACACCGCGACTAGCAACCTTGTCGAAATTTGGTGTTTGGACGACATCGTTGATGCCACCGGCTCCATCAATTTTTGCAAGAACCGAGGCATGTCGGCCCCAGTCATCAGCGAACAGAAATAAAATGTTTGGTCGTTTTTCAGTGTTCTTCTCGACAGCCCACCCGGAATTCTCACAACAGGCATTTGTCAGAATGAAAAGTATAAGAAGCCTTCGAAGTGATTTGAGAACATCGTGCGACCTTCTTTTGGGAGAGACCATGTCGTGCGTTCCAAAGAAAAAGAAAAAATAGAAAGTGCGTGCCCACCGTCAATTTATCTTAATGCACAATTGCACGATTTCTTTTACAAAGAAGTTTGTTCGCAAATGTACAAAAATGCCCTTGGTTTTTACTAATCAGGTATTTTTTGTCCACGAAGAGGGCGTAGGACGTGTAACAATCAAATGTATGGCAACATTGACAGGTAATGTTTTAGGGTGAACAGGCCGTAACTGCCGTCGCTTAAGGCCGTTCCCATAGAATCAATTTTTAGTGGAAGCATGCATAAAGCCACTCAATTGTCTATTCCGTTCTTGCTTGCATTTTCAGTTTCCCAGGGGGCTGAGCATGTTGACTTTACAAAGAATGTTCTGCCAGTCCTTCAACGACATTGTTTTGAATGCCATGGTCCTGGCGTACAAGAAGGTGGTTTGCGTTTTGATGATCGAACTGAATTCCTGGCTGGTGGTTATTCAGGACCGGCAGTAGTTTCTGGCAAGCCCAGTAAAAGCGAACTACTTCGCAGAGTGTCACTCGATCGTTTGCATGACGATGCGATGCCTCCCGTGGGGCCCGGCCTTTCAGGCCATGAAGAGATCATACTTCGTCAATGGATACAACAAGGCGGTGAACTACCAGACACGATTCCACAGCAAAAGCACTGGGCATATGTTGCTCCGGTTCGACAGTCTCCACCGGCGTTTGGCCTACAGGACACAAAGATTATTGATCCGACCATTGATGGTTGGATCGTGGCGGCACATACGGATAAAGACCTTCAGTTTGCTCCAGATGCAAAAAAAAGTCAGTTGATCCGACGTCTTGCATTTGACGTGACTGGCTTGCCACCAAGCCCAGAGGTAGTTGCGGCATTTGAGGCAGACGACCGCGATGACGCGTACGAAAACCTTGTTGAGGAGTTCCTCCAAAGTGAAGAATTTGGCGTTCGATGGGCACGGATGTGGCTCGATCTTGCACGCTACGCAGACTCCCATGGATTCCAGCGGGATGACCTACGGGATATGTGGGCGTATCGAGATTGGGTCGTGGATGCGTTGAACGACGACATGCCCTTCGATCGTTTTACGATTACACAAATTGCTGGTGATCTACTGCCTGAAGCAAATCAAGGAACACGGATCGCTACGGGATTCCATCGATGCGCACCAACCAACGTAGAAGCAGGAACGGATCCAGAAGAGAGTCGCATTAATCAGGTTTTTGACCGAGTGAACACAACGGCTGCTGTCTGGTTGGGAGTCACACTTGAATGTGCTCAGTGTCACGATCACAAATATGACCCATTTTCTCAAGAAGAGTACTACCGCTTCGCAGCGTATTTTAATTCAACAGAAGCAGAAGCAGAACGAGCCAATCCAAAGGTGCCATCTTCAATCAAGTTCATTGGCCCATCAATGAAATTAAGCCACGATCCTTGGGCTGCGGAACGAAAATCCATCAGCCAAAGTCTCAGTGATGCACGGAAAGATGTGAAAGAATTTAAGGGGGACAAAACACAGAAGAATGATAAGAAAGATGAAAGTGAACAGCCTACTACCTGTGGTGGAGAGACCTTAGTCGATCAACAGGATCAGCAGGACGATGCCGATGTGCGTTTGAAGACAATGGAAAAGAAAGTCAGGGAATTACAAAATAAGCTGGCTTCTATTCCAGAGGCAAAGACACTCGTGATGCAAGAAAGGGCGAAGCCGCGTGAAACCTTTGTTTTCAACCGTGGTGACTTTACTGACCCCTCAAAGCAGGTTGAGCCGGGCACGCCGATTGTGCTTGGCGGAAGGAATGACGGTCCCGCGAACCGACTCATGCTTGCCCAATGGCTCGTGTCGCAAGACAATCCATTAACAGCCAGAGTGTTTGTCAATCGAGTCTGGTTTGAGATTTTTGGCCAAGGTATTGTCACCACCCTCGAGGATTTCGGTGTTAAAGGTGAACGACCAACCCATCCAGAACTGCTCGACAGTCTTGCAATCGAATTCATGCAAGATGGATGGAGCCTCAAAAAACTGGTTCGTCGCATTGTAACCAGCAGAACGTATCGGCAGTCTTCAACTGTGACTTCGGAGAAACGGTTGCAAGACATTCAAAATAAATGGCTTGCAAGAGGCCCGCGATTTCGTCTGGATGCAGAAGGCATTCGGGATAACGCACTTACCATCGCAGGGTTACTAAGTACTGAAAAAGGTGGACCATCGATCCATCCACCACAGCCCAATGGTTTGTGGACGAAGGTTGGTGGTCAAAAATATACATATGAAGTGAGTCCGGGTGAGCAACAATACCGTCGTGGCATCTATGTTGTTCTCAAGCGAGGAAGCCCATACCCAAGTTTTATGACGTTTGATGCAAGTGATCGCATGACGTGTGTAACAAGGCGTTCTCGATCCAATACACCACTTCAGGCACTGGTTCTACTCAATGACCCAGTGTACACCGACGCTGCCTTTGCTTTTGGAAGACGCATACTCTCTGAGTCACCGGATGATACTGATGCATCACGTATTGACTATGGATTCCGTATTGCAGTCAGCAGGCAGCCAACAGCACGTGAAGTGGATCTGTTGCAAAAATTATTGAATTCAGAACGACAAGCATTGGTAGCGAATCCAACCAAAGTTGAAGCGATTATAAAAGATCATTCCGGAATCGATATGCCAGAAATCATGGATTCAAATGAGCTTGCAGCATGGTATGCGATAGCCGCAACGATTTTAAATCTTGACGAAACAATCACCAAAAACTGAGAGCACGGTAGGTCGTATGAGACAGCCAAATCCTGAGCAAAAAATGAATTTTCTTGATGTGTCTCGGCGTCATTTTTTTCGGCAGGGTTTAGGGCTGTCAGCAGTTGGGCTATCGACATTATTGGCAAGTGATTCTCCGGTGGCTCAAGAACCTGGTGTAAGAAATCGGTCTCTTGGGCATTCTTCTCACTTCAGTCCTCGTGCGAAGTCGGTGATCCATCTCCATATGGTGGGGGCGCCATCGCAGCTCGATATGCATGACCCAAAGCCCGTCCTTTCGAAGCGCCATGGTGAAAACTGTCCGGAAGCATTACTCGATGGTTTAAAGTTGGCATTTATCGGCGATAAAAAAGTTCTTGCAGGTTCGCCATTTCAATTCTCCAAGCAAGGTAATGTTGGGCTTGATGTCGTTGAACACCTTCCCTGCCTCGGGGGTGTGGCAGATGAATTGTGTGTCGTACGTAGTCTGCACACCGATGAAATCAACCATGCTCCGGCCCAGATGTTCATGCATAGTGGCTTCGGGCGCGGTGGACGGCCTTCCCTTGGTGCTTGGACAACGTATGGCTTAGGAAGTGAAAACGAGAATCTTCCAGCATATGTTGTATTGCTCTCTGGTCCTGCCGGTGGTGCTGGTTCACAGTTGTGGTCGAGCGGGTTTTTGCCAAGCATTCATCAGGGTGTTCGTTTTCGTTCCAGTGGCGACCCGGTGCTCTATCTCAGCAATCCAGCCGGTCGATCTCGTAAAGATGGGCGGCGATTGCTTGATACTGTCAACGGTCTCAATTCTCTGCGTCTTGCCGAAACTGAAGACCGGGAAATTGCGACACGAATCAGCCAGTATGAAATGGCGTTTCGAATGCAGGCCAGCGTTCCAGATCTAACTGATTTGTCGACTGAGACTGTTGAGACGTTGGAACTTTATGGCGTGAAACCGGGTAAGCCGTCATTTGCAGCTAATTGTCTCCTTGCCCGCCGGCTCATCGAACGAGGAGTACGCTTTGTGCAGCTGTTTGATTCCGACTGGGATCATCACGGGAACCTTAAAACTCGGTTGCCTGCTAAATGCCGTGATGTTGATCAGGGTATGGCTGCGCTTGTGGCTGATTTGAGAAGACGAGGTTTACTTGATGAAACCCTTGTGGTCTGGGGAGGTGAGTTTGGCCGCACACCGCTGGCTCAAGGAAATGCTGACACACCTACTACAAAAAAAAGGGAACCGGGTCGTGACCATCATAAGGATGCTTTTACGATGTGGCTTGCTGGCGGTGGCACGAAGCCCGGAACAATCTATGGTGCAACAGATGAATTAGGGTTTTCAATTACGAAGAATCCTGTTCACGTACATGACCTCAACGCTACAATACTTCAACTTCTCGGATTCGACCACACTAAACTTACGTTCCGTCATCAAGGTAGAGACTACCGACTTACCGACGTCCATGGTGATGTGGTACACGACATTCTTCTATGATCTCAGGTTGGATCATTCATAAGGCCGAATGCGTGACATGTATTTCTTTATGCAGACGATCCTGTTCTCTTGATCATGTAACTGGATTTGAGGCGGATTTGTATAGATACGGATTCATTGCTGGATCGTTGTACATCTTCATCTGCCGGAAGACTCGTAAAGGACGTTGTCCAGAAAATATTTCTTGAAGTAGCCGATCAAGGGCAGTGATGAGATGATCTCTCTGCTGATCAAGTATGACCATTTTCTCAGCTACTTTTTCACGGTGTTCCTGCGAGGCATCGCCTCGTTCGAGTTGTTCACGCATGTGGTAGCGTCGAAGTTCAAGAATCGATAGCCGATCTATTGCGGCACCAGGTGTTTCTGTCGCCGCTGGTGCATCGTCTTCAGCCGTGATGCCACGGTTTGCAAGGTCCTGAATGAGCCAGTCATCAACTTTTTCAATGGCATCATTGCGAGCCTGGTTGTACTTATCAATCGCTCGCTTGACAGCAGCTATTTTTGTGTCAGTGACGTCCGGAGATCTCGCAATATCCTCCTCGTGCCATAGAAGAAAATTGAACTGATGGAGGTCACAGACTTTGCCAGCAAGACCCTCTTCTGAATGCTGTGGCTCAACTTCGTGCCAATGAGCCACAAGTGTTTCAAGTAAAGTATCCGTGGCAGATCCAATTGCAGGAAGTGTGAGTGACGGAAGGGTAGGTGATGATTCAGGCACAATGAGACTCCAGAGGGTAATAAAATATTTTTTAAGCGGCACTTTTTAAAATGAGGCAAAGATTTGAACCACCAAAGCCAAACGAATTGCTTGCTGCTACATGAACCGGTGATGTAATCGACTGATGTGGGACATGTCGAAGGCAGCAGTCTTCGTCAGGATTGTCGAGGTTGATAGTTGGAGGAATCATGTTTCGTTCGATTGCAACAAGGCAGGCTAGTGCTTCGAAAGCAGCGGCCGCACTAATGAGATGGCCTGACATGCTTTTCGTTGAACTGACAGGTATTTTCCCAGCCGCAGGCCCAAAGGCATTACGAATGGCTCCTGCCTCAGCGGCATCACCTACCGGAGTGCCAGCCGCATGCGCATTGATGTAATCAACCTGTTCTGGTGAGAGGTTTGCATCAGCAAGTGCTTCGGTGATGGCGCGAGACGCTTCCACTGGATCACTGCATGGTGTGACCATATGTGATGCATCACTCGACATGCCGACTCCGGCTAATTCACCATATATTTTGCATTGTCGATCCTCTGCCTCGCGTTGTCTTTCGAGTACGAAAAAGACGCCGCCTTCTCCCATGACAAAACCGTCACGATTTCGGTCAAATGGACGTGAAGCCTTCTGGGGATCATCATCTCTTCGTGACAACGCTCGAAGATTATGGAATGCAGCAAGTGCTGTTGGGCTGAGAACATCACATCCACCAACAACACAAGCATCTACGAGTCCGGTTGTAAGCCATGTTTTCCCAATCGCAAGAGCATATCCGCTGGAGGCGCAGGCTGCTGCAACCGTTGTTGCGGGGCCATTTAGGCCGAGCATTTGTGCAACTCGATGAACAAGTGATGGTTGCTGGCTCACCTCAAAAACATCACGGCCTTTGTCAAGAAAGTCACGTTCCCAATCCTTCAGTTGTTCAGCTCCGATACCAGCGATAATCCCAATGCGTTTCATCTGTTCGGAACTATCAGCTTTTGGATTGATGCCGGCATCAGCGAGAGCATGCGTAGCAGGTCTAATTATAAACTGCTCGATCCGTGATGATTTCTCGAATTGCTCAGTGGATACGAGACTGTCTTTTTCCGTTCGTATTCGCAATTCTTTTACGGTGGCAGCAGCGTGTTTCTGGCGACGATTAAACGTACCAGCATCGTACCAATCGATGCCGGAACGACCAGCTTGTAATGCATCACCAATTTCACTGAATGAATTACCCAGTGGTGTCGAAGCACCAACTCCAGTAATGACAATCTGCAAGGGAGATTCTGAAGCCATCAAGCAGCCTCCTTCTGGAAGACAACTTCATTTGATCTTAGTAAAGGCTGTATCGAAGAAAGAGATGAAATTTCGATTGTGCACGTGTCCGTTATAGCAACCGTTGTGCGGACGTCCTTTTCGAATTGTTCACAGAGTTCTTTCAGACGGCCGTGCGCTGGAAGAATATCACCAGAAGAGTTGTTTTTTAGAGAAGAAAGTTGAATATGTGGTTGAGTTTCGTCGTGGGCATGTGCCATTTCAGGCTTGAGTACAAAGGTCATTCCTCGACAGATGGGATCATTCGTAACAACGCCTTTCGCATCAAGAGTTGGTTGCTGATCCCAGCCTGTGCAAACGAGCCATATGCGACTAGACGGTGAAGTTTTTGCAAGCATCGGGGCAAGGGTCAGGGCCAGCAAAAAACCTTCAGCCGGCGCGTGCGGCCCTCCGCCAACACCAAAGTTGGGGCCATGCATGCCGAAGCCAACACTTGCAGCCGATGCCATTGAGTGAAGAGAACACTGTGGAACAATATGTGGGGTAACTGCGACCGGTCCTTTGTCTCTGAGGCCAATCATAGTGCGTGCCGCGGACGGCTGGCCAGCTAAGCAAGTAGCTGCTATGACGGCGTCGTTGCTTATGTCACGGCTATGGTGTGGATCAGTCGCCATTGCTTGAATGATCGAATGCATGCCGATGACAGTCTGCTCATCTGCATGTCGTAGAAATCGCGGTGGAAGAGAGTGGCAACCGTAGGAATACTTCTCACGGGCGAGTGCATCAATGTCGGAGGAATAAACAGACGCGGTTGCATACGACTCAACAAGACAAAGTGCAGAGAGATCAGCGGAGGATGACAGTGAATGATTCATGCCAATACATGCAAACAAAAAGGATTTGAGATTGACCGTTCAACACAGTTGCTGTGCCCGCTATTGTCAGAACTTCTAAGCAGCGTTTTTCCCTTCCTTGGCAGCTATTTTTTCTTCCAGCGTGTCGAGTATTTGTCCGACATTGTTGATTTTGTCTAGCAGTTCAGTCTCAATTTGAATCCCAAAGTGGCTTTCGATATGTAGGATGAGACCTGCCATATCGAGTGAGTCGAGACCGAGACCTTCACTCAGCGTCGTTGAATCTTCAAGAGTGTCGTAAGTTTCGCCGGTTTCTTTTTCGAGAAGATCGAGAACAATTGCTGACAACTGCGTGCGTTCCATGATCAAGCAGATCCTTAGGGTGCAGGGACTCAGTAATCGTGGGTTGGTGTAAAAGCACCGCCACGCAACGGATTGGGAAGATAGCGAATAAATCAGGCGGAGCGAAGGGCAAAAATAGGGGTAATTAGCTGGAAAAAAGGCAGGTGCTCAGAAAAGAGAAGGCCTTTGCCGTTCTCGTATTTCTTCAAGGATTGCTGGATCAAAATTTTCTGACGCGTTTTTTCCGAGTGAAATTGCTGTCCGTCAAGATTGACTACGCAATCCTAGTCCATGCTTATTCGTAATTCGGTGTTGGTGCACGAAATTCATCAAGATTAATGGACCGGAACCACTCAATTGTTTTTGTGAGTCCTTCTTCTAAAGACACCGTTGGTTCCCATGAGAGCTTTTGCTTTGCGAGCGTAATATCTGGCCGCCGTCGTACGGGGTCATCTTTTGGGAGTGGTTTTTTAATGACCTTTGATTTTGAATCCGTAAGTTTAATAATTGCTTCAGCGAGTTGAAGTATGGTGAATTCGTGAGGATTACCAAGATTAACAGGCCCAATAAAGTCGTCAGGTCCATTCATCATCTTTATCATGCCTTGAACGAGATCATTTCGATAACAAAAACTTCGTGTTTGTGATCCATCACCAAAGATAGTGATGTCGTCGTTCGTAATCGCTTGCCGAATGAAGTTTGAGACAACGCGGCCATCGTACGGGTGCATTCTTGGTCCATACGTGTTGAAAATTCGTACAAGACGAATGTTTACGTCATGAGCACGGTGGTAATCCATGAACAGAGTCTCTGCAGCACGTTTCCCTTCGTCGTAACATGCTCTGATACCAATTGGATTGACTGAACCTCGATAGCTTTCGGGCTGTGGATGGACTTCTGGGTCTCCATACACCTCACTTGTCGAGGCTTGGAGTACCTTTGAACGACACCTTTTTGCCATGCCAAGCACATTCATCGCACCAGACACAGAGGTCTTCATGGTTTTGATGGGGTTATACTGGTAGTGACCAGGGGCAGCAGGACAGGCAAGGTTATAGATTTCATCAACTTCAAGCCAAAGTGGATGAATAATATCATGTCTGACAAGTTCAAAATTTGAACAGCCGAGCAGGTGAGCAACATTCCGTTTCTGACTAGTGAAAAAGTTGTCAGCACAAATAACATCGTGACCAGACTCAACAAGACATTCACAAAGATGACTACCGAGGAAACCAGCACCACCAGTAATGAGTATGCGTTTGAGATGAGGCATAAAAAACCAAAACAAAAATTATAAGTAGCAGCGTGCTGTGGCATGGATATTCATGTCACAGAGTGATTGTTTTTGAAACATTCATCAAACACAATACCGTTCTTATGAAAAATATTTCTGATGAACGTCGTCAGAAATCTGATCTAATTTGAGAGGTAGGGGAGTTTTCTATGAACCGATCGCCATCAGCGATGAATCGCCGCAGTATTTTAACAACAGTTGCTGGAGCAGCGATCGCTGCTACTTCGACTGGGGTACAGGGTTCAGCGGCGGCTTTTAAAGGAAGCATCAAGCAATCGATTGTTTCGTGGTGCTTTGGTTCTATGGGTGACAAGTGGAGTATGAAGAAGCAGTGTCAGGTTGCAAATGAACTTGGCTGTGTGTCGATCGAACTTACTCAGCCAGAACATTGGCCGATGTTGAAGGAACATGGTCTCACATGTGCGATAGCTCCCAATGGCATGCCCGGTGCGCCGTATGTCAAGGGATTTAATAATCCAAAATATCAGGATGAAGTAATTGCACGCACAATGCAGAGGATTGATAGTTGTGCGGCAGCTGGCATACCAGCAGTCATTGCCTTTACGGGGTTTAAGTGGCGTGATGCTGAAGATCCAACAAGTGGTGCTATGACCGATGAAGAAGCTTTCGATAATTGTGTTACCGGGCTTAAGAAAATAGCTAGCCACGCAGAGAAACAAAACGTGACAATTTGTCTCGAACATCTGAATACTCGTGATGATAGCCATCCCATGAAGGGGCATCCTGGTTATCAAGGTGATAACGTTGATGCTGTTGCAAATATGCTTCGACGGGTGGGCTCTGATAACGTGAAATTACTTTTTGATATCTATCACGTCCAGATTATGAACGGCGACGTTATCCGTCGAATCGAAGAATACAAAGATGTTATTGGTCATGTGCACACTGCTGGGAATCCTGGACGAGGAGAATTGGACCAGTCGCAGGAAATTAACTACCCGCCGATCATGCAGAAACTGCTGGCCATTGGTTATAAGGGATATGTCGGGCAGGAGTTTATACCAACGCGTGATCCATTTGTTGGCCTGCGGGAGGCGGTTCTGTTGTGCGATGTTTCACTTTAGGCAGCGCACTGTCCATTCTTTGAAAGAAATTTTATGACTACAAGATTCTGGCAGTGCTGCCACCGGCAAGTTGTTTTCTGTCTTGTGTCTTTTATCGCTTGCGTAGCAATGCCGTCTCTTTTGAGTTCCAAGCAGGTGATGGCCGTTAATCCATCCGCCGAGAAAGAAAAAACTGAATCAAAGGACGAAACTCCTCATTTGTCCCATGACCGCCATCTCCATCGGCATGGAAACCCTCATAAGACAAAGCAACCAAGTGCACAACGGTTTTTTACCACGCGTTCAAGTGAAATCGTTCTGCCACTTCCTTCTGAGGAAGATGCGTTTACGTTTGCAGTATTTGGAGATCGAACCGGGGGGCAACCGGAGGGTGTTGATGTACTGGCCGACGCTGTTCGGGATGTCAATCTTATTGAGCCTGATCTCGTTATGACAGTCGGTGATCTTATCAATGGGTATAACCAGACGGCCGAATGGCTTACTCAGATGCGTGAGTTCAAGGCAATTATGAACCGTTTGTTATGCCCCTGGTTTCCAGTTGCAGGAAATCATGATGTGTATTGGCGGCCACTCAATGACCCGGAGATGCCAAAGTTTCAGCACCAAGAACACTACGAGATGCATTTTGGACCCTTGTGGTATTCATTCAAGCACAAGCAATGTGCATTCACGGTGATTTATTCAGATGAAGGAGATGAAGAAACTGGTGAAAAAAGTTTTCAAAACCACATCTTCAAAAAATTAGTGACGAACAGCTTTCTTTTTTGAAACAGTCTCTTGTGCGCGGAAAGGATTGCAATCACCAATTTATCTTTCTTCACCATCCTCGATGGATCGGTGGTAATTATGGTGATGATTGGAAAAAACGTGTCCATCCTTTGCTTGTCGAGGCAGGCAATGTCACAGCTGTGTTTGCAGGTCATATCCATCACATGCGCAGTGATCCAAGTGATGGAATTGAATACATCGCCCTTGCTACCGTTGGAGGTGGTCAAAAAGGAGTTGTTCCAGAAGCAGGTTATCTGCATCAGTATCACCTCGTTACTGTGCGGAAAGACCAGGTCGCTATGGCTGCATTTCCAGTAGGGCAGGCAATGGACGTGCGGGAAATTACCTCAAGTCTTCAGGAAGAGACAATTCAGTTGGCACGGCTTCCATTAACTTTTAAAAGAGGCATACAGGTTTCGTCAGCCACGCGTGAAAAGCCAAGCAAGAATCAGTTTTCCGTTTCATTTTCAAATCCAACAAGTCGTCCTGTCGAGTACACCATTTCCCTTGATAGTGTCGACAATCGTTGGCAGTTTGCACCGGATCATACTCATGGCACCTTGAATGCGGGTGAACGTTGTGAAGTTGGTTTTAAGGCAGTGTACGAGGCAAAGCAGTTTGAAAGATCGTCAGAGATGGTGCAGGTGACGCTTTCTCAAGACTACCTCGCGCCCGCAACTCGCTACAGCATTCCAGAAGTGAAAAGGAACGTTCCGTTGATTTTCGGTGATGAGATATCTTCTCGGTGTGCTGTGAATTATGCACTCACACTTGATGGTAACGGTGACTATGTATTGCTTGAATCAAATAAAGTGGCTCTTCCACAAGGACCTTTTACGGTTGAATGCTGGTTTAACGCTCGAGAGTTTGCAAATCGGGTTGGTCTTCTTGCCAAAACAGAGCAGAGCGAATACGGCATATTTGCTTCTCGTGGTCAACTCGATGCGAGTGTTTTTCTAGGAGGTTCATACAAAAATGTTCATCCTGATCTTAAACTTAAGACAGATCAGTGGTATCACGTCGCTATGGTCTACGAGGGTGACTCATTGACTTTATATGTTGACGGAAAGCCTGAGGGCCAGCTTCTGACAAAGTCGTCAATGAAGCGAAAAGTGAATGGGCTACCATTCATCGTGGGTGCTGATCCAGATGCTCGTGGTCGAGCGAATTCATTTTTTAATGGTGAAATTGATGAAATACGAATTTCAAGGGGTGTGCGGTACAGCAAGCCTTTTGAACCGAAGCGACGACTAACATCTGACCAAGACACTGTGATTTTTCTTGACTGTGATCAAGTCGTTGGTCCATTTCTAATTGATCGAGGTCCTCAGGGTCATTACTTTCGACTCACTGGAGATGCACACCTCACTGAAGTCAAAGAGGAAGCCAATCAATAGAAATTGTTTGGTTCATTTAGGATGAGTGAGTACGATTCGAATATCGGCCACATTTGTTCCTGTTGGTCCAGTTTCAATAAGACCGCCAGCAGACTTGAGAAGCTCATGTGAATTGCATTTAGATAGTGCTTCCGTAATGCTCTTGGGTTGGCAACCAAGTAATTTTGCAACGTCTGAATCAATGAATCCACCCGCAGCAGAAGTTGGTCCGTCTTCGCCATCAGTTCCGAAACTTGCAATGAGAGTACCAACTGGCCATTCACATTTTTGTCGAACCAGAATGTCATTCGCTGCTGCTAAGACGGTATGTTGATTACGACCCCCAAGCCCATGCTCGACAGGCACATGCACAGTCGCCTCACCGCCCTCGAACAAAGACTGAGGGTATTTCTTGGTTTCGGCCAGAGATGCCATTGCGCCGAGAGAACTTGCGAGCCGGCTCCCTGCCATATTTGCTGTCTGTGATTGCATATTTGTTGTGGCGGAATAAATTTCATAACCAAGTGTAGCCGAAGCAACTGCTGCAGCTTCGACCGCAAGTGCATTTGTTCCAAGAGTGAGATGAGTAACTTCACAACCTTTCGGAGTGACCCAATCACCGGAATTAGTTCGAGGGCGTAAGGAAGCAACGTATTCTTTCAGGTACTCATTTGCTGCTTCAGAAATAATTGTACGATCGCATTCAGAGATGCTTGAACTAAGAAGAACCTTTTCTATGATGGCGGGTTCTGTAATGTGTGGCATGCATGGGCCGGACCCAATGACTGCCAGAGAGTCATCAAGAACATCTGAAAGAACAAGCACAACAAGTTTGCCCGCGGTGCAGGACTTTGCAAGTCCACCTGCTTTTACCTTACTTGTCATACAGCGTATTGCGTTCAAGGTTTGTATGTCGACGCCGGCCTGTGAAAGATTTTCGGTGAGATGCATTAACGACTGAAGTGAAATATGTTCTCGTGGTGATTCAAGGAGGGCCGATGCTCCGCCGGTGATTAAGACAAAGGCAAGATCTTCTTGTTTGAGCCTACTGAGTTGTTCAAGCATCTCGTGAGTCGCTCGAACAACAGCATCAGTTGGCAGATTGTGTTGATGAGTTCGCGTTTCCCGAACTTCGATATGATCGAGCTGAATACCGCACCCCTCGGGAACACTCACCAGACCGTGTACCTTATGCTTGTGAAGGCGAGCGCCTCCTAATAGGTGCTCTAATCCAGCAGCAAATCCTGCAGCAGCTTTCCCACCACCGACAACACAGATTCTGCCGGTTTCCTCAAGCTTGATTGTTTGATGAACTCCAACAGAAACAGGACTGTTGTCGAAGGTGAGCACGTCTCTTGATGTTTCGAGAGCAAGGCGCTCTGTGAGAAGGCGATACGGATTACCAGCAGATGTGATAGCCGATACAACCGATAAGAGATGGTCTCGCTGGTGATGGATACTGCTCACAGAGGGAAATCCTATCTATGCAATGCATCCCATTTTCTGGTGCGGACGGCTCTATCTGGTGTGAGAAAACAGAATAAACAAGATAACGCAACAGCGTGAGTACTCGAGCATATGGCATGCCCTATGCTAGTTATCACTAACCTCAACTGTACCACGTTCTTTGTAAAATGGATCGAGTGGATAGCAACCACTCACCATTCCTTTTCGAGCCGATGTTGTGCAGTCACTGAACGTGCGACACACCTTCTTTCGTGCCATGGTTCGCCCGGCCAGAACATCCGCCGGTAACTCGGGATAGGACAAGACCATCCGCCCAAGCCCAATGGAGTCGACCCATCCTCTCTGAATCACTTCCTGGGACACGTGCGGTAACCATTCCTGGAAATAGCTGTAGCCGGAACCAACAAAAGTGAGATTAGGATGGAGCCGTTTCAATTCTGCCGTGGCCAGAATCTGACGCGATACCCCTACGAGGGGATCTTCAGGCGGCTTGTAGCCATCACTTGGAGGAAAAAAAGCTGGACGTTGAATATGAGGGTTATAGTAGGGACTTCCGGCAGTTGTGCATACCAATTCAATGCCAAGTGATTGCAGAAGGGAGAGGAACTTTGTTGGTTCATGCAAATCGATCCCGACACCAGTAGAATCGCCTCCAAATATCAGTCTGGGATCACCGTTCTCTTCCACAATACCGACACCATCCGGACCCTGAGTGAATGGAAGAAAGTCAAAGATACTAACGCGAACGCCAATTTCGAGAGAGCATGTGCGACTACGGATACCGGCAACAATTTCTCGGAGGAAACGCGTACGATTCTCAAATGAGCCTCCATATTTCCCTGGCCGGTCGAAACCACTGAGTAGTTCGTGGCCGAGGTACCCGTGGCAGTGCTTAATGTCAACAAAACGAAAGCCCGCTTGCTCAGCAAGAGATGCCGCATGTACGAAATCATCGATAAGGACAGTTAATTCGTCATCACTGAACAGTGCGGAATCGTCAGTAATACCACATCGAGAATCGAGCAACACATTTCGCTGCGCCGTTCGTGGTTGCATGCGATCATGGAAGTCTGGCTTTGCAAAGCGGCCCGAATGGGTTAGCTGCAATCCGATGACAAGATCTGCAGTGGTACCGAATTCAGTCTCATGCGTAGTGATGAGTGCTTCCCGTAGTGACTCAAGTTCTGACAGATTCTCACTGTTGATAACCATTTGATTTGGATTTGCCCGGCCATCATGACGAACGGCCACCGCTTCACCTCCCCAAATCAGTTTGGCACCACTGCGACCAAAATTTTGCCACCGACGTCGCGTGAGTTCGGTTGGTTTTCCATCGCCGGTTCCGTCCCATCCTTCCATTGGAAGAATACAGAATCTATTTCCGATTATAAAATCATGGACTTGAATGGATTGAGCGAGTGGTGATTCAGGACCACTTTCCACTGACTCAGCGCAAGGAAGTGGAAGTTCTAAATCGCTTAAATGACGCGTGAGTGCTGCATGGGTCTTGAAGCTAGCAATGCGTGGAAAAGTCATTCGTTAAATTCCTCGAGAAGCTGCCGTAGTTCACTAGCAATGGCAGATAGTACTTCGAGATCAGTTTCCGGACGCCGAGGCGAATCAGGATGAGTTGCACTGCTCGCGATCTTGTTTCGGATCTTTAAGAACATGGCCGCCGAGTGCTTGTAGGCTGGGACAGGATGACGAAATGAAAAGGCCCCGAGATATTGAAGCATGTCATTCAACCGAAAGAAACGCGGGTCACCTGCCGCCCACATGGCATCGCGTCGAGCAAACGCATCCGGAGCAAAGGCGCTCAGCCCAAGTAGATAGTCGCTTCCATACATGACCATGTCGATTGCCAAATCATTTCCCGTGAATACCTTGAAATCTGGTCGCACATGGTTTCGCAACTCAATTCGATTCCACTCGGGTTGTCGACGTAGAGAAGAGTGTTTGGCGCCGACTGCGTTTGGGATTCGCATCAGCTGTTCGTAGGTCTCAAGGGAATAGATTCTCCCGAACGGAGCGAAATCTTTCCCAAGCTCGAAAAAAATAAATCGATCACATGAACGAGTCATTGCCTCGTATGCCGGGGCGACTTGATCTTCGGGTAGCTCGCTCAGGCCAAAAGATTGAAAGAGAACAGGTGTTCCTGAAGCAGCTTCCGTCTCTGCAATGCCATGCCGATACACATCGGCGTTGAACTTCTGTCCTGGTGAATCACCAACAAAGACACCAGCTACAAATTCAAGCCCAGATGTCACAGCACTGGTTCGTTGTAGCACCTCCAGTCGTGTTGCTTCGTCTATCAGGCTGGCATATCCGGTATCCATATTTACTGCAGGAATCAGACCAACAGCTACTGTGTGCTCAAGAGTTCGCTCGAAACCAGCCCAATCAACCGTATTGTTATTGTTGTAGGGAAGGAGAATCGCAGAGATGCCGGTGATTGTGCGACGTGGCCGCAAGAGTGTCTGGGGATAGGGTTCTTCTTTCTCCTGCTGAGGTCTTTGGACTGTATTCATTGGCAAATCAATAAACGTTGGTTTTTCTTGAAATTCAATGTCAGCATTTTTGTTGTCACAACAAAAAGTCAAGAATTGATACTCACGTCTTATCGGTCCGTCGACCAAAGATCAAACTCTAAACATAGTTAATCGAGTAATCCTAGACGATACGATTAACCGCACAGGGGAGCGGCACGGACATTTCGACGATCAATTAAGTCAATAAAAAAAGCAATTTAATCTACGCAAAAACAAGTGAATTGCTCATTGTGTTACTTTCTGGGAGGTTGCTTGAAAGACGAGTTTTTTGGATCAAACTGTGAAAGGTCAATCCCATCCTTTGTTTCTTCCTCAAGAAGTTTGACTCGTAATTCAAGTCGATCAATACGGCGAGCCAAGAGGGCAGGCGATTCGGTTTGTGGTAGTGAGCGTTTTGGTTTTGGAACAACCGGATAACCCAGTTGTCTTTGCAAAGCAGCAAAGAGATAGAGCGGGTCTTTGCCGCGATTAGCCCAGGCAATGCGTCCTTCTTTTTCACCAAATAACACCGTAGTTTGTTGGATAGTTGTGTTCTCGTCGTTCTCTGTATCAATGCTCTTGCGAAATGAAGTCCGACTCTCCTGGCGTCGTAGGAGCTCACTACTTCGGATATAGATTAGGTCTGCTAGGTCAACTAAACCAACCTGGCGGGAGACCATTGTGATCCAATTTTTCCAATCAGCATTAAATGCATCATCATCAGCTGTGGCGAGTAGTCCGCGCATGTAGTCGAGCCGATTGCGTGAAAGACATTCAAACCGATAGAAAAAAAGTCCTTCAGGCGTCCCACCGTCTGCGAGATAGCGTGCTTCGCGTTCAAGTATTACCAACGCTGTACGAAGATCAAATCGTCCTTCCTCGTCTTCAGCCTCAGTCATGACGAAGGTTTGAAATGCTGTGAAGTAATGGTTGAGCTGCCGCATTGCAGGTGCGATTGTTCCGGTAAGTTTTAAATCGCTCACTAGATAATCAATGGCGAGAGGCAGCTTTGTGGTAGCCAGTATTTCGTGGCCTAAATTTTTCAGGGCTTCTTGCGTTGCAACACCGTCAAGCATCCGTTCGCCAAGTGTTCGGAATAGGTAGGACTGCTCGATATACTCTTCTCGTGCAAGCATGGTGTGATCCATTTTTTTTGTAAGTGATTTAGGGCAGACTAGATTTTAAATCGGCCTATAATGCACTTCGTGTGGCTAGGTAAAAAAGGAGCGTGGATGATTCATCCACTCGAAAGAACGCATGTCTGACAAGTTTAGTTCAATAGACGCTGCCATTAGAGCTTTTCGAGAAGGCAAGATCGTGATTGTGGTGGACGCAGAAGATCGCGAAAATGAAGGTGATTTTATCTGTGCTGCCGAAGACGCGACACCCGAGGCTATTAACTTCATGATTACCCATGGTCGGGGGCAGGTATGCATGTCGGTTTTACCAGATGTTGCACGTCGACTTGAATTACCGAGGATGGTGGAGTCGAACTCCACTCCACTCGGTACTGCATTTACTATTCCTGTCGATCATGTGTCGGCACGTACTGGTATCACAGCAGCAGAGCGGGCCGTAGCTGTTTCTGCGATCCTGAATTCTGAGAGTAGTCCGCAGGATTTTGTCCGTCCCGGACATTTATTCCCCCTCATCGCAAAAGAGGGTGGAGTTCTCAGGCGTGCGGGACACACTGAAGCAACGGTTGATCTCGCCCGTCTTTCTGGGAAAGAGCCATCCGGTGTTCTTTGTGAGATTCTTGATGCAGATGGGAATAGAGCAGATCGTAATGCGCTGCAAACACTAGCTAAGAAACATGGCTTGGAAATTATTTCAATTGAAGAATTGATTCGCTATCGACGTACAAAAGAAAAGTTGGTGGAGCGAGTTGCCGAGGCAGATCTTCCTACAAAGTGGGGCAAATTTCGGGTTCTGGGATACAATGTCCGTTATGAGTCTCAACAGCCAATTGTGTTTACCATGGGCGATCTTGAAACGGCGGAAGCTCCACTCGTCCGGCTCCATTCATCCTGTTTTACAGGCGACCTAATTGATAGTTTGCGATGTGACTGTGGTGATCAACTTCATATGGCCTTAAGTATGATTAGTGAAGAAGGAGTGGGCGCGGTGGTTTACCTTCCGCAAGAGGGTCGTGGAATAGGCCTCGTTCAAAAAATTCGTTCGTATGCTCTACAAGATACAGGTCTCGATACCGTCGAAGCTAATCTGGCTTTAGGGTTCCCAGCAGACTCGCGTGACTATGGAATTGGTATTCAATTGCTCAAAGATATTGGGCTATCGAAAGTTCGACTTTTGACGAACAACCCAAAGAAGACAGATGCCTTTATTTATGGTGGGTTCGATCTCGAAGTTGTTGATCAAGTGCCAATCCAGCCCCCATCCAATAAATATAATGAACGATACCTTGCTACAAAACGTGAGAAAATGGGTCATAACTTGCCCGAGGGTTGATCCACTTGAGTGGACGTTGACCCACCCTCGCTTTCCCCCGTAGCATCGTCATTTCAGATGAGTCGAATCTTAGGCAAGGTTCTGCAAGGAGACATCGTATGCAAGACGTAGGTGGCTGTGAATCCTTCGTGTCACGAGGCAATACATTCTTGATGATACGGTGGTGCTTTCTACTGTGCCTTGTTTGTGTTGGCTGCAGTGGTTCGAAGTCGATTGAGCCCGCCCCGCCGTCAGAATTAACACCAACAGCAGAAGAGCGAAAAGAACCGCTTCCTGTGACGGAGCCGCAACCGTTAGATCCTTTTGAGGTACCAAAACTTTCTGATCTCGATAACGAGGCGAACTGGATAGATAGGCCTGTTCGTGATGGCCTCATTCTTTTACGCGAAGCGCAGTCAAAAGAAAAAGTGCTTGGGTCTGTAGATAGTGCGATAGCAACTTCCAACAATTCGCCTGAGTCAAATGATTTAATTCTTTCTGCACTTGGCAGGCTTCCAGCAGATGGTGAAGCAGATTATTCAGCTCGTATCGATCGCCATGTTAATGGTGACCTTGGTAGTACGAACCCAATTATGATTAGTACCTCAGCAGAATTTGACATTCTTGGGCTTACGGGATTTGGTTTGTTTTCATTCGGTAGGGATCTTGAACCATTTGCTACCAGCGAAACGGTCGAGACATGGCAGACAAGTACAGACAGAATGCTGGATAAGGTGGTTCTTCGTGACGATCTTGTCTGGAGTGATGGAAAGCCAATTACAGCTCACGATATTGCTTTTACGTTCAAGGTCATCATGGATCCACGAGTCCCGGTCCCTGCCGTCCGCAGTGGAACCGATCAGCTGCGTTGGGTTGAAGCATATGATGACCAAACACTTGTTTTCTTCCATAAAGAAGCGCTTGCCACAAACGTCTGGAACATTAATTTCCCAGTACTTCCAAAACATGTTTATGAAAAGACATGGGAGGCCGACCCGACACTCAAGGACTCTGAAGAGCATGTTCAATTAGAGCAATCGCCAGTTTGTGGTGGGCCTTATGAAATTGTTGAGAGAAAACGAGGGCAGCAGATTGTCTTGCGGCGTCGGGAGAACTGGTCATCGATTCAGGGTAAGCAAGTTCGCGAGCGACCGTATTTTGAAGAAGTGCGTTTTCGGATTATTGAAGATCCAAACACAACACTATTGGCACTCAAAAAAGGTGAAATTCATGAGATGATCTTGCAGCCTGAACAGTGGACTACGCAAACCGTTGGAAGAGATTTTTACGAACGCAATACAAAAGCCACAGCTCCAGAGTGGGTGAGTTTTCATTTTGGCTGGAATATAGAAACAATTTTTTTCCGTGATCGACGTGTCCGAAGAGCAATGAGTTATGCCTTTGATCACGATGAGATGCTCGAGGAACTTTGTTACAGTCTTTATGACCCTTGTACGGGAATTTTCTATCCAGATGCATGGATGGCATCAACTAAAAAACTCGAACCCTACAAGCAAGACCTGGATAAAGCAGAGGCCTTGTTAGATGAAGCGGGTTGGATTGATAGAGACAATGATGGTGTTCGTGACAAAGAGATTGATGGACGGATCGTTCCATTTGAATTCTCAATCATTGTGAATCAACAGCCATTACGAATTGCAATCTGCACGTTATTAAAAGAGAACCTCGATCAGATTGGTATACGCCTGAATGTCCGGCCGGTGGAGTCAACCGTCCTGCAAGACCTTACTTTGAATCGTAAATTTCAGGCATACCTGGGTGGTTGGGGTTCAGGAACGGATCCGGATACTTCTGAAAACCTTTGGAAGACTGGAGCGATGAGGAATTTTTGTAATTATTCAAATCCAGAAGTTGATCGGCTCTTTGCCGAAGGAAGACAGGAGTTCGACCGCGATAAGCGAGCGGAGAAGTACGGACGGATTCAGGAAATTCTTTATGACGATCAGCCCTACACATGGTTGTACTGGCGAAATAGTTTCTATGGCTTCTCGAAAGAAGTCCGAGGATATGTCTTTTCACCACGCGGACCGTACCATTACTCACCAGGTTTTGGCAGCCTGTGGAAGCCACAGCAGGAGTAAGTGATGATTACTTACTTGCTGCGTCGAATACTACTCGGCCTTGTGACGCTCGTTGTTATTACCCTCATGGTGTATGGTTTGGCGAGGTCAATGCCTGGTAATCCGTTGACTGTCCAGCTTGGTGAAAGTGATCCAAGCCGGAAGCTAAACCCCGAAGATCAGAAGAGGATGCTTGAGATCTATGGGCTCGATAAGCCTTGGCCCGTGGGGTATGTGCAATGGATAAGCAAAGTCATTCGAGGAGATCTGGGTAGGTCAATAACTCGAAAGCAGCCGGTAACACAACTCATTGGTGAACGGATCGGACCAACAGTCCTGATTTCAGGGACAGCACTTTTTTTAACCTGGTTTCTAGCAATACCGCTTGGTCTCTATGCATCTGCGAGAGGTGGTCGAATAGATGAGCGTTTTACTGGGCTGGTCCTCTACGCTTTGTATTCTTTTCCAACATTTGTCGCCGCACTTTTTCTTCAGATTATCTTCGCAGTCTGGTTGCGTGACACACGGTGGGAGTTGCCTCTCTTTGGGATGAGTGACTTATCGAGTGATGCTCCTTTTTTTGCTCGCTGTAGAGATATTGCATGGCATGCAATCCTTCCAATAACCTGCCAAACATATGTTGTTCTTGCGTACAATAGCCGCTTCATAAAAGCAAATCTCGAAGAAGTAGTCCGACAAGATTTTATTCGCACAGCGCGTGCGAAAGGTGCGGGGCCTTGGAGAGTTCTCGTGCATCATGCCTTTCGGAACACGCTTATCCCGCTCGTTACTCTTCTTGGGCTGTCACTGCCGGCACTTGTGGGTGGATCCGTCATCATTGAGCAGATTTTCACATGGCCAGGCATGGGGCGACTTTTCTTCGAGAGTATTCGAGAACGTGATTATCCAACCATCATGGGTCTTACATTGATGTTCAGCGTACTCACGCTCGCAGGCCAGTTGCTTGCAGATCTTCTCTATAGCATTGTCGATCCCCGAGTGAATGTGGATTAAATGAATCAGGAAAAGATGAGAGTGACTGAAGAGACAGAGGCTGCAAAGCCATCACAAGGTTTTTGGTCTGATGCATGGCAACGATACCGTCGTAGACCAATTGGAATGCTGGCTCTTTTTTTTGTTCTGTTTCTGACTTGTGTGGCTCTCTTTGCGCCTGCAATTGCAGGGACAAAACCGGTGGTGTGCAGTTACAAGGGTAACCTCTATTTCCCATGTCTCGGATATTTCAATCGCAGTTGGGAATCTCCAATATTTACAAAAGATAAATTCCGTGGAACATACCCTAAAAATTTGAAGCAGAAAGATCCTAAGAGTTGGGCAATTTGGCCGCTCGTATTTCAGGATCCATATCGCCGTGTTCGAGAGAATGAATGGCCAGGCCGTCGCGAAAACCCCTCGCGAGATGAAGGGCATCCAAACCGATTGAATCTATTTGGTACAGATCAATACGGTGTTGATATTTTTGCAAAAATGGTTCACGGTACCACGATTGCATTGCTGGTCGGATTTGTCTCTATGGGTTTGGCTGGTTCCATTGGCGTATTGGTCGGAGCGCTGGGTGGCTATTTTGGTGGCTGGGTTGACATGATAACCAGTCGCCTCACTGAGATCGTAATGTGTATTCCGACATTAGTATTGATACTGGCACTTATTGCTGTAGTTGAAAAACCGACCATCTGGAAAACCATGGCGATTATTGGTGCCACCGGTTGGACAGGAATTGCCCGGCTGACAAGAGCAGAATTTCTACGACTTCGGCAAACAGAATTTGTAATGGCGGCCAGGGCAACAGGGGTGGGCTCACTACGAATTATGTTTCGACATATCTTACCCAATGCATTAGCGCCTGTTTTAGTGCCGATAACATTTGGAATTGCCTCAGCCATCTTGGTGGAGGGTTCATTATCATTTCTTGGATTTGGGCCACCACCACCGACAGCAAGTTGGGGTTCAGTTTTGAATAGTGCACGCAGTAATCTGCAGCTCTGGTGGCTTGTTGTATTTCCGGGTGCCGGCATATTTCTTACTGTGTTGGCTTACAACCTTGTTGGTGAGGGGCTTCAGGAAGCGACAGACCCAAGGTTGCGGGAGGCAAAAAAATAATGGCAGCCCCCCTCCTTGATATAAAGGATTTGGTCACGGTTTTTCACACATCAAAGGGCAGGCTTTCTGCTGTTGATGGAGTGTCGCTAACAATAGAACGAGGACAGACGCTGGGCTTAGTTGGTGAAAGTGGTTGTGGTAAAAGCGTGACGGCCATGTCGACATTACGGCTTGTCTCGTCACCAGGCCGAATTGAGTCAGGCTCAATTACGTTTACCAAGGATGGTGAGAGCATTGATTTGGTAACTGCGCCTGAGAAACAATTAAGAAAAGTGCGAGGTGGTCGTATCGGGATGATTTTTCAGGAGCCTATGACCAGCCTCAATCCAGTTTTTACAATCGGAAACCAGATTGCTGAAGTTGTCCAGTTGCATCGCAAAGTGAGTCGTTCCGAAGCACGGTCACGGGCGCTTGAAATGCTACGTCTTGTTCGTGTTGCGGATCCTGAGCAACGTCTGGATGCGTATCCTCATCAGTTGTCTGGGGGTATGCGACAACGAGTTATGATCGCAATTGCATTAGCGTGTGAGCCAGATTTAATCATTGCCGATGAGCCGACAACCGCGCTTGATGTAACAATACAAGCACAGATTCTTGAGCTTCTCGATGAACTACAGTCACGTCTTGGTACGGCAATACTGCTGATAACCCATGACCTTGGTGTTGTTGCCGAAACGTGCGATGACGTTGCAGTAATGTACGCTGGTCGGATTGTTGAGCAGGCATCTGCTGTCGAGCTTTTTAGCCACCCGCTGCATCCTTATACGAAAGGCCTCCTTCAAGCTCGGCCAAACGTTGATACTCGTGATAGCGGGCCATTGGCAACAATTCCTGGAATGGTCCCACCACCGCAAGACTTTCCTTCCGGTTGTCGATTTCATCCACGTTGCAGCCATGCTAGGGAACCAGAATGTAATGCCGAGCCTCCTTCACTGCGTGAAATAAGTCCGGGACATTTTGTTCGCTGTCACTTTGCTGAGGAGATCAATTCGTGAGCGAACAAAATCCTCAGACAAAACCTCCACTGCTCCAGGTAAAGGGTTTAGAGACACACTTTCCAATCAGGAAAGGATTGTTACGTCGCCAAGTGGGTTCAGTAAAGGCTGTAGATGGAGTGACATTTGAGATCCCCCGAGGAAAGACACTCGGTCTTGTTGGTGAAAGCGGCTGTGGAAAGACAACCGTTGGCCGAAGTCTTCTTCGACTTGTAGAGCCAACAGGTGGTGAAGTGATATTTGATAAATATGCAGTACGGAAAGAAAACGCGCGTGTTTTAAGATCCCTACGGCGCCGCATGCAGATTGTCTTTCAAGATCCGTATGGCTCGCTTAACCCGCGGATGAAAATACGCTCAATTCTCGAAGAGGGGCTTATCCTTCATCGAATGGGTGAGCAACCTGTTCGTTTAAAGCAAATGGAAGAAGCTCTTGAGCGAACCGGACTATCTCCTGCTGTTCTTGAGCGATACCCACATGAGTTTTCGGGTGGTCAGCGTCAACGAATTGCTATAGCTCGAGCGCTTGTGCTTAAACCTGAATTCCTTGTTCTCGATGAACCTGTTTCCGCTCTGGATGTTTCAATTCAGGCGCAGGTGATAAACCTGCTGCAGGAGCTAAAACAGGAACTTGGTTTGACCTATCTTTTCATTTCTCATGACCTTTCTGTAGTGGAGTATTTGGCTGACAATGTTGCGGTCATGTACCTCGGCCAGATTGTTGAATCTGCAGACGTTGGTCAACTCTGCCAGCAACCACTTCATCCATATACACTCGCACTATTTTCCGCAATTCCCAGCGTTGAAGTGAAGAACCGTCGGAAGAGAATTATACTCACAGGAGATGTTCCGAGTCCTTCACGGCCGCCAGCAGGCTGTCGTTTTCACCCGCGATGCCCGCTGGCTGAAAGGGTCTGCCGCGAGGTCGAGCCCCCCCAGGTCGACCTCGCAGGCCACCGCTTCCACTGCCATGTTGCCAGCCGGGAACTGGAACGTTGCGGTGGTGATGCTGCCAAAACTTCTGTGGTAATGCAGGCTGCGATTACCGCTGCGACTTCTGGCTCGACCGAGCCATATTCTGCCGTCTAACAAAGAATGTTTTTGGATCATCAATGACCCAAGGTGTGCTCCATGTCTTGCCATCATCTTGACTGCAAACATTGTAGAAAAATGTCTTTACCCACTCAGTACGGTACCCATACGGATTTTGAGTTGTGAGGTGATCATCCATGGTCAGGTCATCAACGCCTTGACTAGCAAAGTAGTGAACCTTCCCATCGCGTGAAAAACTCATTCCAAGCGTCCACCAGCCGAGTTCCTTTTCTGAAATCGTTGGTCCACGCATGCCACGGCCACGACGATCCCCTCGTACACGAAGGTAGGCAGAATCACTTTTCTCTTTGCCATCCCCGGGTACAAAACTGATAAACATACCTGGCCAGTATTCTTCGACACCAAAATCACCACGGTCAGGGTGTTCTTTTCCAGTGATGATCGCGTGTGTTGTACATCCACAGCGAAAACCGAATGACGCTCCATTGCGTCGTTCCCACTGTGCGAAAGGGGGCAAGTAGACACGAGTCACGACGCTCGGGTTGTCAGCGACAGAAAGGCCTCGTCCGGCGGCCTTTGACATATTAAAAATGAGATCATCCTGCATCATGCGGTAGGTGAGTCGTCCTGGAATTCCCGCCCGTAACGTTGCAATAAGTAAGCCATGATCACTACCTTCTAATCCTGGTGCAGGAAGTTTGACCCGCTTTACAACATCTGGCGTACCTCGCTTCGGCCCCTCGAACCACAGTCCATTGTTACTCTTGCCGAGAGGGCTTCGCATTCGCTTGTCTTGTTCTCGTGAGCTTTTGGGATGGCGGTGATACCATTTCCAGTTTTCATCTTCAAAAGTATCAATGCCATTCTTTATGAGCACACCGGTTCCTGGAATGAGTACTGGCTTTTTAGTCACAACAGGCTGTGCCGGAGTACTGGTTGCCATTTTTGACTGTTCTCCTGCCGCAGGCTGAACGGTCTCTTTCGCGGCATGTATTTCTGAAGAAAAAACAAATGAGTATCCAGTGACGAACAGGATGAGAAAGACACGGTTGAATAAGTGTGTCATGCAGATATTCCTTTGTACGGCGACTTCGACTACAGAAAAATTGACTGTAACGAAAAAAGGAATCGTCCGGTGTGACTCGATATATGTCGTAAACCTGCATCAGGCGGCACGCTTATCCATATTTGCCTGCGCAATGCCTTTGCTGGATTCTGTGCTGTGGACGTGTTTTCTTTAGATTACCCAGACTAAAAGATCTGGACAAAGCAAAGATTATTGGAGTCAAAAGGTCTGGTGTTATACAGAAAAAAACGTCACAAACGTTGAACACTTAGAGTCACAAGTCAAATGGCTCACAATCTTTTTAAGCCTTGGGGTGAGATGTGACTTTGAGCACACGTCAAAAGCCTGCAGAGCACGTTCGTACAACGTTTTTATGTGCACTGTTTGCAGGAGTCGAAGTAGCTTTCCTGGCATCTGTAATACTGGGAAGTTCGGTAGTTTTTGGGCAAGAAAAAGTGTTCGTTCAAGAGGCTCGAACACATCAGCAACGTGCTGGTGAGTTGGCATGGCCAGACGATTCAAAGACACTGCTGAAACAGTTTGGAGCCGCACTATCTCGCGTCCCGGAAGTTGTTCGGCATCAACTGATATTAAACCACAATGAAGGCCTTGTAGTTGATAGCATCCAGAAAGACTCTATAGCAGACCGTATCGGCCTAAAGCCGCATGACATACTTGTCCAATTTAACGAACAATACCTTCTTCTGCCCGAACAGTTTTCTTTGCTCTTGGAGTCATCCTTGGGTCAGAGCCAAGGTGCGAATCACAAGGTTCCAGAAGTCATATTTATTCGTTCTGGAGAGCGTAGAGCGATATTACTTTCACAAAATTATCAAAAGCAACCTCCGGAATCACAACTCTACGAGTCAGGGGCTAGGGATCCGAACAGTCACTCTCAACGGATAAATAAAACAAGTGAGCTCCAGTCGATCCCATCGAGCACAAGCGTAGATTCGTCAACTGAAGTCACCAGTTGGAACGAAGTTTCAGAGCCTGTTGTGCTTTTGAGAGAAGATGCCGATTGTACAATTCGTTTGACGCAAGGTAAGGAAACGCGATTGCAAGTACATTCACTGGACAAGAAATGCATTTTTGATGAACTGCTTCTTTCTCAGGAATCTCTTCACACAATCCCAGAGAGTATCCGGCTTCGAGTAGATATGATGCTTCAAGTTCTTGAGGCACATGCTGAGCCGATCAATAAAAAGACGAGAGGGCCTGGTTTTACTGCGACTCATACAGCACGCTTACCAGCTGTACATGTGATAGAGAAGCAGCCGACTGTACAACGTTGAGAATATCCTGTGTGCCAATCACGGCGATAGCTGTTGCATGAAAATCAAGTGCCTCTTTACGAATTTCATCAATTTCGTGATGTGAGTTTTCAGAGAAGACAAGCACTCTGTAAGAGATATTCAATGTCTGCAGTGATGTCTCCCAAGAAGGAGCAAGGTCGCTGATTGTTCTGCTTGATGCCACAACGAGCAATGGACCATGGATTTGCAGAGTTGTGCATTGTTCAGCAAGTGCATTTGAATCAGAACGTGGCATGAGAACATATGGAGCCCATTTCACGGTAGGTGAAAAAGCTGCATTTTCTCCGGGAGGTCTGTCCAATGAAGATCGCGTGTCACTACTTCATTAGGGAATCAGAAGGTGTCGGATTCTCAATGGGGCGGGCAGTACGAACAAAATCAGCTTCAGGAAGTAATACGCAGTAGTCTCCGGATATGTGTTCGAGAGTCAGTTCGTCTTCCCCAGCACGCTGAAGTACATATTGAGTAGGATTTTCATTCTCACTACTGTCGGAAATCGACTGAAGTAACCAAGCGTTTCCATTGCGTTGCCAAGCAAAGTGGGCGGTATGCCCATCAGAGCGAAAGAGCCAAGAACAAATTTGTCCTTGCAGAGGATCCCATCCGATGTATTCGGTGGTAGTTAAACGATCGGCCGTATTTTTTGAGAACTCTTCATTGGGCAGAAGGGCTGGTATTCCCAGAGCAAGTCGTTCTTCAGCACCACGCGGTTCAATCTCATTTGTGATGAGATGCCGTCGAATTAAGAAAGTGCCTTGATCATTCCACTCACATTGAAGGCTTGCTGTGATGCCATCACTGATGTCTTCCCAGCAACCTCGTAACCAACTTAGTTGTTGGAGTCGGTCATGGATAGTTGGTTTCGCAGATGCTGCAGATTCACGAACAGATTCCATAAGCCAGCGGTCTTCATGTCGAACGAGCACTGCTGAAAAACGACTTTGACGAGGCTCTTGATCGATGAGAGACATGTGAGATAAGCCGTCAACGACAACAACATCGTCACGAATTGGACGAATCGAATCAATCTGGAAACCAATTTGAGCAGTTTCATCACGTGCAAATAATTGATCAAACACACGCTCTACAGCTGGTTGTCCGACAACACGGTTTCCGGTGTCGAGATCAAGGTTCTCACCATCCTTCACCCAGTGAGCCGCCAATGCAATGGCATCATGACGATTAAAGGCATCAAGGTAGTTGGCAAAGGTGTTTTGTATGTCAGTAGATATAGTTGCAGTCACCGCGTTCTTAATTTTTTTCAGGTTTCGAAAAGAAGTTTCTTGAGGGAGCCCTGCTGGTATTTCGGCAGAGACTGGAAGGATGTCATTTTTTGCCACTGCTTTCATGAGGGGTTGAGTATCAAGCTTTGACACTCGAAAAGGCAGGGCAGGCTTTATTACAACTGGAATTGGTCGAGTGGCTCGATATACCGGATGTGGCTCGTCTCGTGTTGTAGAGTCAGCAAAAGGGAGTGACCGACTGACTGGCTGATTAACAGAAGGACTGCAACCGGTAAATATGCCAGCTAAGGCAAGTAGACATATGAAGTTTCCATTTCGCAAAAACTCACCTGTTGTATTGAAATCGCGGCTCATAAAACCTCCTTGTACTTGCTGTGACTCATTTATTAATGACGGCACGATATGTAGTTCTCAGACAACAATGCACGACGACGTAGTGTATCTCGTGTGGTTGTATTTTTACCACTTTTATAAAGCGAAGAATTTTAGTTGCGGCCCGCGGTTATGCTCGGAAAGTCATCTGTTCGAAAGGGTGTGAGCGGTAATCCAGCAGAGGAATACATGTTGCATACTGGGTTATCGGCCCATGCATAACGAACCGCTACCGGATCAGAAACGGTATCACTCCAGACTTCTATCCGTCCGTCAGCGAGTATTCGAGCATTTGCGGTCACGAATGTCTTGCTGGAATCAGCAATCGTAAAACCTAGAGGTTCACGAATGTCAAAAGGTCTCCACCCACTCGCCTTTGGTTCCACATGTGCAAAGGCAAGGGTTAGACGGTTGCCGTTTTGTTGCATCGATTGAAACTGGGGGCTTCGGCAGGGAATACCAGGTAAGCTGTATGTTTCAGTAAGTGCCAATCGTGCTAATCGTTTTGCCACATCGATTTTATTTCTTGGATGAATGTCTTTTCCTTCACCAAGATCGATGATCACGGCTTCACCAGTATTGTCTAACTTTTTAAGTGTCATTGTTTGGGCTTCACGAAGTTCAGCCCACTCGCTTTCAGCAGGCTCAGGCTTCTCGTCTCTGAAATCTGCAAGTTGGACCCAATAAAAGGGGAAGTCGCCAAGCCCCCATTCGTTCCGCCATGAGTCAATCATGAATGGGAAGAGTTCACGATACTGAACAGCCCGGCTTGCATTGGACTCGCCCTGATACCAGATGGCACCTCTCATGCCATAGCCAATCGTCGGTGCGAGCACGCCGCAATAGATGTTTCCCGGTCGAGAATTCCCGGTGAGTAATGACTCTGGATGTCGAGGACGTCTCGGAGGAACTTTTTTTTCAGCCCTCGCTTTTTCCAAGGCTTGTTTCCAAAGGCTAAGTTTTTTTTCATAAGCTTTCAGAGCTTCAGGTATTTCAGACTCGGTCTTGATCCATCTCTCAAGTAATGGCTTGAATCTATCATCAGACGACAACAGGTTCCTGTTAATCCAGGCTTCACACGCACTGCCTCCCCACGCGTTATCGATGAGCCCAACTGGAACATCGAGAGTTTGGTGGAGTTGACGTCCGAAGAAGAATCCAACAGCAGAAAAATCACCAACATTTTCAGGAGAGCAAACGGCCCATTCGCCTGTAAAGTTCCATTGAGGCTCTTGCGTTCCCACCTGAGGAACAGAAATAAGTCGAATTTGTCCTAAGTCTGCGGTAGCTATGGCGAGGTCACCGTCGTTGGCCTGACGAACAGGCCACTGCATATTCGATTGGCCAGAGCAGACCCAGACCTCTCCAATAAGAACATCTTGAAATGTCTGGGTATTGTTTCCGGCCACAATCAGGGTGTGAGGACCACCGTATTCCATGATTGCGTCGAGTTGTACTGACCAAGACCCATCTGCTTTAGCAACTGTTGAGTGGCTCTGATCAGCTATGGACACAGCAATCATTTCACCAGGATCGGCCTTGCCCCAAATCTTGTTTTGAATGCCTTGTTGCAAAACCATGTGATCACCAAACAAATTGTTGAGTGACACATCAGCGAGGAGAGTTGTTGGCGTAAGAAGGAACAGGAGTGAGAGGCTAGCAATACGACGCAAATTCATAGTAATTGTTTCTGAAGTGAGTAGATGTGTTGACCACCATGGAAGCAAGACGAAGAGACGTCGACACGTCAGAACTGGTACGCACTGAGTATGGACAAAAAATTGAATCATTCGACAGAGATTGAAAGATATCAGATTGCAGAATGCAAACTACCTGCTGTAAGTAAATGGACTCAGTAGGAATTAGATTATTGTGCGACACTAAACCCGTCCCTGGATGTAGTTCTCAGCTTCTTGAAGAGCTAGTTGACAATCTCCAGCCTTGTAGGCGTTGAGATCTCCTATTGAGATAAGCCCTGCGATGTGTTGATTGCTTTCAAGCACAGGGAGGTGACGGATTCGTTCGACCCTCATCAATTCAGCAATCTCATCGAGTTGGGTGTCAATCGTACACGTGATAATCTCTTGGGTCATAACGGCACCAACTTTGGTGTGCTCTGGCTGTCTTCCTGCAGCCACGATTCGGCGGAGAACATCTCTCTCAGTAAAGATACCCACAAGTTCATCACCGATATCTGATGTTTGAACAACCAGCAAAGCACCAATATGCTCAGCATTCATGAGGCGAGTTGCGTCGAAAACAGTCGTGTTTGGTGAGACACTCAAAACACGGCAGCCATTTTTGTTGGCTAAAATATGTGAAACGGTAGCCATTTTCTTTCCCCTTATAAATCGATCGTAGGAAATGTTTCAGAAGAACATTCCTACAGTCGTTATCCCGGCCTTGTCCCCATATTCGCTTAATCATACGAAAATTTTGGTGACAAAGGGCACGTCTGGTCTGGCAGAGCATGGGAGTTCATCGCCTGAGAACGATGAAAGTACTGATTTTATGGCTTTTTCCCTGCTTGTTCTTTGAGAAAGAAGACAGCTTGGCTTCTCGTGCTCCGTGGCAACGGAAACCGCTACATTCGGGATGACCGAACCGTCATAGTGTTCAAATGCTAAAAAATCGCAAAAAAAGTGATCCCACGCTTGCATGGCAGAAAAGTCTACGTAATCTAGCTAAATTGACAGGGTAATCGTCTTTTTTCGATTGCTTTTGTCCCAGTCTGTCACGGGAATTTTTTCGTTTGGCAGGTGGTTGTTCCTTGTTTCAAGTTCCAAACGTTTTGAATTCCCTTTGAATAATGGAGGCTTTTGTGTTTCGTAAAGTTATCACATGTATGTTGCCAGCCATTGCAATCCTCGCGACATGCTCTGTTGCGTCCGCTGATTGCGAAGACTGCAACAAGAGTGAAAGCTGTGGCACCAAAACAGTGTGTCAACGGCAGTATGTGACAGAAATGAAAACTGTGACATGCACTGAGTATAAAAAAGAGACTCGTGAAAGGACCTATCAGGTCATGAAGCGAGTACCTCGGACTGAAGAGCGAACTCGTACTGTAACAGAGTGTGTTCCAGAAACCCGTACGAAGACTGTTAATTACACAGTAAATCGTAAGGTTATGGAAACAAAGACTTGCGACTACGAAGTTCAAGTTCCTTATTGTGAAGAAGTTGAACAGAAGTACACAGTCATGGTTCCTGTAAAGGAAGAAAAGACTGCAACTTATACAGTTCAAGTTCCTTACTGTGAAGAAGTTGAACAGAAGTACACAGTCATGGTTCCTGTAAAGGAAGAAAAGACTGCGACTTATACAGTTATGGTTCCTGTTAAGGAAGAAAAGACCTGCACATACACTGTGAAGGTTCCTTATACAGAAGAAGTTGAGCAGACATATACGGTTCAAGTTCCTTACACAGAGCAGGTTCAGAAAACCCGTACTGTGAAGAAGCGAGTACCAGTTTGTTCAACCAAGACTGTTCAGGTTCGCGGTGGTTACTGGGAAAACCAGATGACTGAAATGCCTTCCTGTGGTACAGATGCGTGTGGCAATCCTTGCCCACCAAAAATGTGCTGCAAACGGGTTTGGGTACCAACATGTGAGGAAAAGGAAGTTCAGTGCACAACATATGATTGTGTAACTGAAGAAGTTCCTTACACCGTTTGTGTGCGAAAATGCCGAACGGAAGAGCGAACTCGCACCGTGTGTGTTCCAAAGTGTCGTGAAGAAGAGCGAACTCGTACTTACTGCGTCACCAAGTGTGTCCCAGAAGAGCGAACTCGTACTGTGAAGGTGCAGAAGTGCCGTCCAGAAGAGCGAACACGCACTTACTGCGTCACCAAGTGTGTCCCAGAAGAGCGAACTCGCACTGTAAAGGTACAGAAGTGCCGAACTGAGACTCGCACTCGTGAGTATCAGGTAAGCAAATGTGTACCTGAAACTATGACCAAGGAAGTTTCCTACACGGTTATGGTTCCACAGGAACGAGAAGAGAAGTACTCGGTAACTGTTTATGACTGCGTTCCGGAAGAAAAGACCTGCACATACGAGGTCTGCGTTCCAGTTCAGGTCACGAAAGAAGTGCCAGTAAGAAAGTGTGTCACTGTACAGGTAGAAGTACCTTGTGACAGCTGCAACGACGGATGTTGCGGCGACAGCTGCGACAGCTGCGACAGCTGCGACAGTTGCGACAGTGGCTGCAACGACAGTTGCAACAAAGGTTGCCGCCGAAAGGGCTGCCTGCGTCGTCGCTGCCGCTAAAGTGGCATAAAACAGCTATTTAGTTGTTTTTAAAAAATAAGGTGGGTCGGTTGTCTTTGAGGCGGCCGGCCCACTTTTTTTGTAAAAAATTGACCCGAACCAAACCAAGGGGTACATCTTAACGTAGAGAAAGAGTCCATTTTCCGTACGAAATAGGGAACGTGTACAGATTTGCCGGATCAGGATTACAAATGCAACTATTTAAGCAATTCTTTCAGAAACCATCAGTACGGGCTTGTCGTTCCTGTGGGTTTTTAGATCGGTCATTTGAAAATCTTGAGCCACGGTTGGCGTTTGACGTTGACTTGTCAGTTGCAATTCACAGTGGACAAAACACGTATGTTCCGGGTTCTGACAAAGTGGACACGATTATTGTTCAGAATCTTGGGTCTGAAGCCGTTACGAATGCACGGGTGATTGTACCATTGCCCGAGGGCGTGTTGTCAGCCTCGTGGACTGGGCAAGGTTCTCCAGGATCAACTGTTTCGGTAAGTGGTAGTAGCGATAGCGATAACGCAATGAACACGTTTGTGAGTTTGCAGGCTGGTGGTACAGCAATCTTTACGGTTACAAATCAAATTGCGGATGATGCCATTGGGCAGCTGAGAACAGAGGTCACGGCAGTCACTCCGCTCGGCGTTGAAGACAGTGACCCGGACAATAACAGTGCGTTTGATACCAATGTACGACCATTCCTCGCAGTCGGAAGCGGCCTTGCGTATTTAGGCACCCCAACCGTAAGCATCGTTGATCCTGCGTCGGGTACAGTTGTCAGACAGTTTGATGTCTACGAGCAGGGATTCATGGGGGGTGTACAAACGGCAATTCTTGACGTTGATAATGATGGGCGTGATGAGATTGTTGTGGCGCCAGGACGCGGTCGAGTTGGTGAGGTACGCGTTTTTGACATTGATGGTGAGGAAATGCCGGAGTACCGAATCACACCATTTGGTTCAAGCTTTTTGTCTGGAGTCAATATTGCCCTTGGTGATGTTGACGGCGATGGGATGAAGGATTTGATTGCTGGACAAGCTGCTGGCAGCACCGTCAGTATTCATCTCGGAGTTAGCTTGGGATGGGAGGCGACTCCTTTTCGACGGTACACCCCATATGGAACAACGCATCTTGCTGGTGTGAGTGTCGCGGCAGCAGATATTGGCACGATTACAAATGGTTCAATTAGTCGGACAGATTCAAAAGATGGTCGTGCCGAATTGGTTCTTGGAACTGGCCCTGGTGCGATCAAATCAGTCCAAATAGTTGATGTAGCTGGTGCGCCAAAAGTTGTCACAGAACTTTCAATTGATCCAACAATTGGTTATTCCGGCGTGACGATTGCTTCAGGGCTTTATAACGATCGAAGCGTGGATGACATCATGGTATCCGGCGGGCAGGGTGAAGATGCGCGAGTTGATATGTTTCAAATAACTCGAAATTCTGGATCGACTCTGACGACAAAGAAAAATCTGACAAGTGGAAATACAGTAAATTCAAGATTTCGTGTTTCACCTCTTGATAGCAACGGTGATGGACAAGTGAACTCGTTTTTTGCTATCGGAGCCGGTGGTGCCCAAGTACTCGATGCTGACGGCAATGTAACAAACACCGTTTCAGTTGTACGCGGCCCACTGACAGCAGCCTCAGCATCTTCAGCGTCGATTGATCCAGCTGTGATTCGTACATCAAGTGGACTGCAATATG
>CBFIHW010000014.1:0-35055 GCA_965662325.1 uncultured Pirellulales bacterium
CGTCAAGCTGCCATTTTTTTCGTCCACCATTCATGATTTTGCATTTCGGATGTCCGTAGAGCTTAAACACCCAAAAGGCGTAACAAGCCCACCAATTATTTTTATCACCATAAAAGATGACTGTGGTGTCATTGCTGATGCCATTGTTTCGACAGATTTCCTCAAATCCTCTCCGATCAACGTAGTCACGAACAACTTGGTCTTGAAGGTCAACCTGCCAGTCAATCTCTACAGCCCCTGGAATATGCCCTTGGGTATAGAGAGCCCTATCCTCATTTGATTCAACAATTCTCACAGTTGGATCACTGTGGTGCTCAGCCACCCATTCTGTTGAGACGAGGACATCGGGATCTGCATATTCAGCCATGGAAACAACTCCTTATATCTTTCAATTTCCGAAGTAAACTGATCGTAGTGGAAGCTAAGAAGCCCTGCAACGACCGCTGCTAACTCCGCAAACTTGTGATGGTCGTCGCATGGTACGGGTGGCCACTGATTCCATTGACAGTATCTCGTCGATCACCGACTGATGCGGTACGATGGTCTGGCGGAGATAGGAAAACGGGCAGTTACGTTGTCTGCTCTTGCGTGAATTAGGGTATACGTGCTCACAGGAGAACCGATGGGTCCCCAGTTTATTTTTCAGATCACCGATCTCACCAAAAAATTTGGTCAACGCGAACTGCTGAAAGATATCAATGTTGCCTTCTATCCGGGTGCCAAGATTGGGTTGCTTGGCCGCAACGGTGCAGGCAAAAGTACGCTGATGAAGATTATGGCGGGCATTGATACCGAATATGAGGGCGAGGCACGTTTATCGGAAGGATTCAGCGTTGGGTATCTAGAACAAGAGCCGGAACTCGATGCTGAGAAAACAGTATTTGAAAATGTAATGGATGGTGTGACTCAGTCCCGAGCAATCCTTCAACGATACGAAGAAATAAATGCCAGCTTTGCTGAGCCTCTCACAGACGACCAGATGGAAAAACTTCTAGCTGAACAAGCAACTGTTCAGGATGAAATTGATGCCAAAAATTTATGGGATCTCGACCGGCAGGTTGAAATTGCCATGGATGCCATGAATCTTCCGCCAGGAGATTGGAGCGTTACGAACCTATCTGGTGGGGAACGGAGACGAGTTGCCTTGTGCCGTCTCCTGCTCGAAAAACCAGATCTGCTCTTGCTCGATGAACCAACTAACCATTTAGATGCCGAAAGTGTCTTGTGGCTTGAGCATTACCTTGCTGAATATGCCGGCACCGTCGTTGCGGTTACGCACGATCGATATTTCCTCGATAACGTTGCAAAGTGGATTCTTGAAGTTGATCATGGCAGAGGCATACCTTTCGAAGGGAATTATTCATCATGGCTTGAGCAGAAGCAGGCCAGGATGGCACTTGAAGAAAAGCAAGCAAGTGCCCGTCAGAAAACACTCTCAAAAGAACTTGAATGGATCCGGATGTCGCCGAAGGCTCGTCAAGCCAAGAGTAAGGCCAGAGTAGCCTCTTTTGAGAAATTAGCCGCGGAGGAAGCAGCTACTCGAGAAACCGAAGTTGAAATTACTGTCCCGGCAAGTCGCCCACTCGGCGATCAGGTTATCGACGCTGAAGGGCTTTCAAAGGCATTTGGCGATAAGTTGCTCTTTGAGAATCTTTCATTCCGCTTACCGCCGGGTGGCATTGTTGGGATTATTGGCGCAAATGGTGCCGGTAAGACGACACTCTTTCGAATGCTCGTCGGGCAAGAAGAACCAGACACGGGTTCGATAAAAGTTGGCTCAACAGTTGATATTGGATACGTCGACCAAAGCCGTGATGCACTCGATCCAGAGAAAACGGTGTTCCAAGAGGTCTCAGGTGGGCATGACACAATTCAGCTTGGCAAGCGAACGGTAAACGCACGGAGTTATGTCGCCAAATTTAATTTCATGGGTCCAGATCAACAGAAGAAGGTTGGTGCCCTCTCGGGTGGAGAGAGAAACCGAGTTCACCTGGCAAAATTACTGCGAAAGGGTGCGAATCTTTTGTTGCTTGATGAACCGACCAATGATCTCGATGTTGATACGCTTCGCTCACTGGAGGAGGGCATCACAAACTTTGCCGGTAGTGTTGTTGTCATCACTCACGATCGATGGTTTCTTGATCGACTTGCCACACATATCATCGCTTTTGAAGGTGACGGGTATGTTCACGTCTGTGAAGGAAACTTTGATGTGTACGAGCAAGGTAGAAAAGAGCGGTTGGGTGCGGATGCCTCTGAACCTCACCGGTTTCGGTATAGAAAACTCCAGCAGTAAGCCTGCCTGTCAAAAGGCATGAACCAGGCTCGCTGTACTACAAGAGGTCCGCGAAGAAGCGGTCTGAGGGAGGGTGTGGTTGAGAGCTCACCCCATTGGTAACTGTATGGCTGCCGCAGCTGACCGTATTTCTTTCGGAAGCGGAAAGAAAACGTCTTCGTCTCGTACAGTTCTCTCTTCGATTGAGATTCCCGACGGGGTGTTTTCGAAGCGTTTACGAAGCCATTCAACGCAGTCTTGAACAACCTGTTCCGGCGCGCTGGCACCCGCGGTAATTGCGATGCTTTCAATATTATCGAACCACGATGGGTTTATTTCATCAGCACCATCAATGAGATGCGCATGTACGCCATGTTCTTTCGCGAGCTCAGCCAGTCGTTGACTGTTCGAGCTGTTTTGGCTTCCTAAGACAAGGACGAGATCAGCTTCTTGAGAAAGCTGACGAACAGCCTCTTGGCGATTTTGTGTGGCGTAACAGATATCATCTTTGGGTGGACCAATCAATTGTGGGAAACGGGCCTTGAGGCGATTAATGATTCGGGAGGCATCGTCCACAGAGAGAGTCGTCTGTGTAAGGTATGCCAGTTTGTCTTCAGGCCCAAATGGCAAAGCGTCAACCTCCTCAGCTGTCTCAACGAGCGTGAACGCCCCAGGGGCCTGACCCATGGTGCCGATCACTTCATCATGGCCCTCATGACCAATTAGAAAAATATGATAGTTCTGTTTGGCGTACTTAATTGCCTCAAGGTGAACTTTCGTAACGAGTGGGCAGGTAGCATCAATCGCCCGCAGCTTTCTGGTGGCAGCGATCTGCCTTACCTCGGGGGCAACGCCATGTGCGGAGAATAAGAGGGTTGCCTCCTCTGGCACTTCCTCAATGGAATCAACGAAGACTGCACCCTCTTTCACAAAACGGTCTACAACATGCTTGTTGTGGACAATTTCGTGGAAGACATAAATCGGAGTTCCGTAGAGACGAATCGCTGTTTCAAGTGTTTCGATTGCCATGTTTACACCGGCACAGAATCCTCGAGGTCCAGCAAGCAGAATCTTCATATTTTTTTCCGTCGTGTGAACTGGTCTATCGTATGCTGAAAAGGATGGCAGCTGAGTTCTCATCTTCTACTGTAGCATGAAGGGGCAGTGTCACAGTAGCGGCCGCTCCGGCATGATGCCACCCTGCTCTTTCAGTCAGGTTTACTCGGTAAATGGCCTGCCAGTTCAAAAGCCGGTGCTACGCATTTTGCTGCACAGAAAAAGTGGTTCTTCTGGAGATCGGCCAAACGAGGTCTTGCGCGTTCCCGCCCGAACGGGCTGGTCGATGCCAGTTTTTCCGGTGGTAGGTATTAGTCCGTTCATGACCCTGAAAGATACAGCAGATTGCTTCGGTTCAGCCTGCAAATACGAGTCTTGAGGTTCGAAGGAGTTCGTTGGCTCCTACTGGATATTGGGGGGAGGTTATGTGAGCTGTACGTCACGGACCGAGTTGTCCGATACGAAATCTCCGGAAACGAAAATGAGGGAAGTATGTCTGGAACCACAATCGATCAATTTGAGAGATCTCAAATCATTCGTTCCAGGCTGTTTGTCAAGTTTCTTGTGACGCCAATCGTTTTCTTTTTATGTTGGAGAAGTTCGACATATGTGGTCGCATTGGGACCCGAAGAAATGAGCGGACTCGGCTGGCGATGCTTGAGTAGCCTTACTGCCGCCTGTGTAGCCGCATCAATTGCTGTAGGTTTTGTTCGCAAAAAAACGGGGCACTGAAAAGCGATATTTCGTTTTGTCAAAGAGTCTCGTTCCGGCTCAGGGAATGTTCCTAAGAGCATGTTATGGGAGTTTCCTCTTCTTGCGGTAAGATGAGAGGGTGTGCAAGTGGATACGTCTGATTGTCATATGGATACCATCAAACGATGTCGGTCGTGAACACTGAAAGAAGTCAGGTGGCTCGACGTGATCCAACGGCATGGAGACTTGCCTCTGTGCCAGATGACCTCGACCTTGTATCGGCCGAATTATTCTGCCGGCAGGTTGCAGCGGCTCATTACGAAAATTTCACCGTTGCAACTCGTCTTGTTCCAGCTGATATGCGGCAAGATCTTGCGAATGTCTATACTTTCGCGAGATGGAGTGATGATCTGGCAGATGAGTCGGATGGGGATGCGACAGAGGCGTTGGAAGCGTGGCGTTCCGGATTAGATGACTGTTTCGCTGCTGTCCCAAAACACCCCGTTTTTGTGGCCCTGTCCAGAACGGTCCAGCGTCATAGGTTACCCATAGAACCGTTTGCTGATTTAATCAATGCGTTCATTCAAGACCAGACTGTAGAACGCTATGAATCTCGAGATCAATTGCTTGATTACTGTCGTCGGTCCGCAAACCCAGTAGGCCGTATCGTGTTGTGTCTGGCGAATTGCCGATCGTATGAACAGTTTGAACTATCAGATTCCATTTGTACGGGGCTTCAACTCGTGAATTTTTGGCAAGATGTTCGCAGAGACTATCTCGCAGGACGGATTTATCTCCCGGCTGAAGATATGCGACGTCATGGTGTCACTGAAGCGATGCTTGAGTTGCATGCAGCGAGTCCTGAATTTATCTCCCTCCTCACTGAAGAGGTCGCATGGGCAGAGGCATGTTTCGATAAAGGGCAGTCGCTTGTGACAACAGCACCCACTGTTCTGAGGCCAGCGATCCGACTTTTTCTAGAAGGGGGCCGAGGCGTCGCCAAAGCCATTCGGCACACGGGATTTGATACTCTTGCCAAACGCCCTACACTGTCCCGGAGCACCAAGCTACGACTCGCAGGGCAAGCAGCTATCAGTATGGTGATCAGCCGAATCAGTAGATGTTTCTGGGGTTCGGTTTCATGAATGTGTCGCAGCGTGCGGATGCCGCTTTTTGCCAATCGATCCTGAAAAAAAGTGGCTCAAACTTCGCCTTGCCTCTGCGATTGCTCTCGCCGGAGAAACGAAGGGGCTCCAATGCGTTGTATGCTTTCTGTCGCCTTGCCGATGACATTGTTGATGGCGAAGGAGCAGTAGCCGACAAGTCTCAAGCGATTGATGAGTTTGAGAGCATGTTACGAGATGCACTCAATGGACAGGTGGTTGAAAATCCGGTGCTTCGTTCAATCGCGCAGACGGCGGGTCGGTATTCGGTTCCGCACGAGCACCTTTTTGCAATCGTAAAAGGTGTGCGGTCTGACCTCACGAAGTCACGGTACGAGACTACAGACGATCTTATTGAGTACTGCCGAGGGGTTGCTTCTGCGGTTGGGCTGGCTGCTGTCCCAATCTGGGGGCTCCGTCGAGGAATTTCTTCGGAGGAATGGATGCCTCTAGCAGACGCATGCGGACTTGCATTTCAGTGGACGAATATACTCAGAGATATAGTCGAAGATCGAGAACGTGGGCGGGTGTATATTTCTGAAGAATCATTTCGCGAAGCTGGCTGTGATGTGGGGGATTTATTGGCCGGTCGTATTGGTCCCTCATTCAGGGTTCTTGCATCGAATGAAGTCTCACGGGCCAACCACTGGTTTGCCGAGGCGAAACGTTTAGACGAGTTCCTTTCGATTGATGGAAAGCGTGTATACCGAGCGATGTATGGTGTGTATCGGGAATTATTTCGGTCAGTGGAGCGGTCTGGTTCAGAAGTTTTCAGTCAGCGGGTACGCGCGGCAAAGTGGCGACTTCCTGTGATCGGTGTCTACAGTGTTCTTGCGGGGATTTCATGACAGAGAGCGGACAACACCAACTCAATACAAATCCTATGAATAATCAACGGCGCGTTGTTGTAGTCGGCGGAGGACTTGCTGGACTCTCTGCTGCCGCAGCGCTCACCGAGAGTGGGTGTGCTGTTGATGTAATTGAATCAAGACGGAATTGTGGTGGCCGGGCAGCATCTTTTGAGGATCCGCAGGATGGGAGTCTGGTGGATGCCTGTCAGCATGTTGCAATGGGATGTTGCACAAATTTTCTGGATCTGTGTGAACGCGCGGGGCTTGGGCCACAACTACGACGCGATCGTACACTCTGGTTTATTGGCCCTGATGGCACTCGGTCGGCCTGTACGCCGGCGAGATGGTTACCAGCGCCGCTTCATCTTTTGCCACTCTTGTTCGGAATGTCTCACTTTTCCATCTGGGAAAAGTTATCGCTTGCCTATGGTATGATGCGGTTGGCAGTTCGCCAAAATATTGCAACGGATGACACAGAGCCGACGGCAGCTTCGTGGCTTCGGCAGAAACAACCAGAGCGTATCATTCATTTATTCTGGCAGCCCGTAATTGAAAGTGCACTTGGTGAGTCGATTGAGTTAGTTGGAATTTCGGCTGTGCGAAAAGTAGTAGTTGATGGGTTTCTTGCTCATCCGCAGGCAGCGGATCTTCTGGTACCGACGGAGCCACTTGGTACGCTGTTTGGCACGAAGCTTGTTTCCTGGCTGGAGGACCAAGGAGTCGTTGTCCATACCAGCCGAACCGTAACGGGTATTCGATACGGGGATTCACATGACGTGACAGGCGTCTTCTGTGGTGAGGATGTCATTCCCGCAAATGCCATTGTTCTTGCCGTTCCTTGGCGAGCAGCATCACGATTAGTGCCAGAGGTGCTACCCCCTGTGGACGAATCATTTGTTGGTTCACCAATTACGGCGGTTCATTTATGGTTTGATCGGCAGATATGCGATCTACCTCACGCTGTGCTTGTTGGGCGGGTATCACAATGGATTTTTCAGGGCGATGAGGCACCTGTCGAGAAGGATGAGAAATTTACCAGGGGCGGAAAAGAAGAGAGGGCTCACCACTGTCAGGTTGTGATCAGTGCCTCCCGTGGACTGTGTGACGGAAATAGGGAGCAACTACTCGAGACAGTTGTGGCTGAGTTGCAGGAGATTTTTCCTGAGGCAAAAACTGCTCGGCTGATTCGGTCTCGTATGGTCACTGACCCCACTGCAGTCCTTTCAGTACGACCGGGTATTGACACGGTACGCCCATCGCCAAAGACTTCGATACAAAACCTTTTTCTTGCGGGAGATTGGACTCAGACTGGGTGGCCTTCGACGATGGAGGGGGCCGTTCGTAGCGGTAGACATGCCGCGTCGATGCTCACTGGGTCAATGAATGGTGCAGAGCAGTCAGTTGTCGAAGACCTTCGGAAAAACGTGGTAATCCGTCTGCTAGTTGGCAGTTGAAGAGGCTGCTACAGTTGTAGCTGTACATTCTTGCAAAAGACAAAAGAGTAGAGAAACAGCCAGGAATAGAAAGTGTACTGCAGTATAAATGTCCGGTCTCAAACCATCTGTTTGTATTGATTCTGTTTTTGAAGGGCAGTCGTTTAAGGATGCATGTCGGGCCGTACGGGCAGCGGGTATACCAGCCATTGAGTTCTGGGGCTGGTGGGATAAAGACTTGAATGCGTTGCAAGAAGCACAGCAAGAAAATGAACTGGTGATATCAGCATGCTGCACCAAGTTTATCAGCCTTGTAAATCCGGCTGATCGTTCAGCTTATATCGATGGAGTAGCCGCATCGATTGAAGCGGCCCATGGCCTTGGAACAGATATTCTGATTTCACAGGTTGGTGATTTTCAAGAAGGTGTGCCACGGGCAGTACAACATGAGTCGTTGGTTGAAGGGTTGCGTGAGGTTGCTCCACTGCTTGAGCAATCGGGTATTACTTTAGTCATTGAGCCATTGAATGAACGCGTCAACCATCCTGGCTACTATCTTGTGCGTAGTGATGAAGCATTTCAGATTATTGACGAGGTGAATAGCAACAACATTAAAGTTGTTTTTGATATTTACCATCAGCAGATTAGTGAAGGTGATCTAATAGAGAACATCCGAAAGAATATAGAGAAGATTGGGCATTTTCACGCCGCCGGAAACCCCGGACGTCATGAACTCCAAAAGGGCGAGATATCGTACCCAAACGTTTTCGAACAAATTCGAGCGACTGGTTTCGCTGGATATGTTGGGCTTGAGTACTGGCCTACCGAAAAAGATACCATCCCGGCCCTACACGAAGTGGTGGGGTGGCTCCAGTAATAACGCTAAGTATCTTGTGACAGGGCATAGTAGTTTTTCAAACTTAGTGTTTAGTGCTAGGAAGTTCTGCCTGGCTATTCCACGCAGACATTTACAACGCTTTTGTTGAACCAAAGTGGAGAGTCTTGAAGACCGCGGAGTCGGTACTGGATGCTTGATTCCGGTCAACAAAATGGCGTCTTTGCACGAAATCGATCATGCTTCATGCCGAAGTCAGATTTACTTAACTATGAACAAATTTGGACAAAAAATTAATATATTGGTACACTTGGGACTGTTAGGGGGGAGATTCGAAAAATTCTTGGTCCCTAGAAGTTTTTTATCCCGTTATTTTGTTCCCTATGTCTGGAGTCACTCTCATGTATACACACTACAAAAACGGTGCGCGTGGTTTTACGCTTATCGAATTGTTGGTTGTCATCGCTATTATCGGTGTCCTTGTTGGTCTTTTGTTACCAGCTGTTCAACAGGCTCGTGAAGCTGCTCGTCGAAGCATGTGTTCGAATCAACTCAAGCAGCTTGGGCTTGCGTGTCATACGTACGCCGATACCGCAAAAGAAACGTTCCCAGCAGGTCAGGGTGGCACCTATAAAAGTGGAGGCGGGAACCAAGGTGGTCGAATGAGTTTCATTCCATTTTTATTGCCCTACATGGAACGGTTGTCAGTGGCCGATCATGTCTTAAGTCTGCAACAAAAAGTTTGGAATGGTGGTTTCCGTTTTACGAACGCAAATGTTGGAGTCCAAAACTACCTGAGATGTCCTTCTGATCCTCAGGCCATTAGTGCAGGTAATCATTGCCCAACAAACTATGTTGCTTGCTATGGAGACACTACGAAAAATCTTCGACAGAGATACTTTGCAAACCAAGCAGCTGGTAACAAGTGGAAAGAAAAGTTTCGTGGGGCATTTGGTAATGCTACCTACGAAAACAGTGGCGCCACTACCCTCGAAATGAGACCTCTTAGAACTGGCTCGGAATTTAGGATGTTTACTGACGGTCTCTCAAGCACGCTTCTGCTCAGTGAAGCCGGAGTAGGAAATAATTCGACGGCTATAACTGCTGCGGGGGGTAACAACAGCATTCAATCCCACTCAGCTATAGGAACGGGTGCGATGCAGAATAACCCTAGTCTTTGTGCCGCCCTGCGTGACGGAAAAGGCTACGTAGCAGGTACATCACTGAATTCAGTGAAGGGTGGTAATTGGGTCGACGGTTATATCGTTCGAACGGGTTTCAATACGGTATTGCCACCAAACTCACCATCGTGTGGTGTCCTTGCCCAGGGTAATGCAGTGAATTGGAATGGTGGAGTTCTTTCGGCATCATCGTACCACCCGAATGGCGTGTGTGCAGTCAAGGCAGACGGTGCAACAACATTCATTAATGACAACATCGACGCTGGTGATTCAACTAGCTGGATGGGTAGCACCGGTAATGGCAAAGGCGGCATTACTCAATCTCCATACGGCGTGTGGGGGGCGATGGGATCAAAGGCTGGTGGCGAGGTGGTTTCCAACCAGTGAGCATGATATTGAGCTTGCCGCAGGGGATTCCCCTGCGGCAAGTTTCTTCATTCAAACTGCAACTTTTAGAAAATCTGAGAAAATATTCAATGAAGTTTTTCGCCTTTACAACAATTTTTACGCTCCTTTTGTTCTCACTTGTTCTTGGCTGTGGAGGCCGAAAGTGGCCACCTACCAATAAAACGACTGGCACAGTGACACTTGACGGGCAGCCTGTTGAGGGGGCAACGGTGTCATTTTTCCCAAAAGGTGGTTTTAAGCCAGCCAATGGGAAGACTGATTCAGCTGGCCGCTACGAAATGACAACATTCAATGCAAATGATGGAGCCATGACTGGTTCGTTTGGTGTATCCATAGCTAAGTATCCCGAGCTTAAAGTAGAAACAACGCTTGAAGGAACTCCGTGGACCGAAGATATGGAATCAGATGAACCGCCAGAGGTTGATAAGCCCATCGAGAACAGTTTGCCGGAGAAGTATGCGGATGCTGAAACATCAGGCTTCACCGCAACAGTTGTCGAAGGTGATAGCAACGTATTTAACTTCGAACTCACGTCGAAGTAGGCTCTGTGCCTCGACCAGGCAGTCATCTGGAAAAACAACTTTCTCAACTGTTTTGTGTTGAGATGTGGCCTCCTTAGGTTCGAGATGTATTTTTCCCTTGAGTTATGAAAAAAATCACTTTACTCGTCGTGATGTTGACCGCAGCGTGCTCCTTTGGTGATGAACCAAAACGAGACATCGCGTATGACACAAAGCATGAGCGCGATGTGCTGGACTTCTGGCCGACTGTAGATTCAGAAAGACCAGCACCCGTGTTTGTCTGGTTCCATGGAGGTGGATTCCAAACGGGAGACAAAAGTGAGTTTGAAAATAACAGGTCCGCAATGCTTCAGGCGTATCAAGAAGCTGGTTTTGCTGTTGCCAGTTGTAATTATCCGCTCCTAAGCGATGACATTGACCACCTCGAGATCGCGCGGCATTGTGCACGGGCAATTCAGTTTATTCGATCTCAATCAGAAGACTGGAAGGTTGATGCTGATCGTATTGTTTGTGCTGGAGCCTCTGCCGGCGCCATTATCAGCGAATACTTGGCGTACCAAGATGATTATGCAACCCTTGAAAGTGATGACAAAGTGGCCCGCATGAGTTCGCGCCCGAATGTGGTAGTGAGCCTCTGGCAACCATGGCGAACGAAAGAAATCATCATACCGCTTATGGATGCTGGAGAAGCCCCGGTTTTCTTGTATTCAAATGCACCGCCCAAGGACAAAATTCATCCACCTTGGGCCGCTAAAGTTGTTTATGAAAAAGCTCAGAAGCTTGGTGTCCCTGCTTTGTTATATGGCGGTGACCGAAACGAGTTGCCACAGGTTGATGCTGGCGTGACATGGCTTGATCTGTCAGTTGAGTTTTGTCAGGAACATCTCAATTGAAGTAGTGCATGTGAAGATCAACCAATTGCTCGAGTGATCTGTTCAAGTTGATCTGCAAGCGTTCGGGAACAGGACATGCCTTGCTCCCATAGTTTCCAGAGGTCAGAGACAACTCGTGGCCGACGGGTGATTGCGGCAAGAGCTGCACCAAATCGATGCATTTGTGACTGGGGCTGACTTAGGCGACTGACCTCAGGAGGAAGCGTCTCTTCGGAAGTGTCAGAGATTGCACGGACGGCCAGGAATCGGACGTCTGTTTCTTGCGCAATGCGTGCAACAGCTGCAGATTCCATGTCGACCAGATCAGCATGTGATTCTTTTCGAAGCTGAATCTTCTCTTCTTTGGACGTGATAACTGAATCGACAGTGACAAGTGTCATGTTTTTTCTGGTTTTCTCAGCGAGGAACGGAATCTGCTCATCCGGAGGAAGTGTGTAGATGCCTTCATGGTGATCGTCAAGGATTCTGTTCGGGATAAGTACAGTCCCATGTTCAATGCCTGGGGTCAGAGCACCGGCAAATCCAGCAGAAATCAAAGTATGGGGTTGGTGTCCGTCAACCATAAGTTGTGCCGCACGTGAAGCGGCCTCTCGGCCAACTCCAGAAATTGCCCAGACGATTGGATTGTTAGATAAACGGCCCTCAAAAATGACGCATCCTTGCCCTTGGAAATCCTTGATATCGCAGATCCGTCGTTCAAAGGTGTGGGCTTCAATAGGTAATGCAAAAATGATTCCGAGGGGTCGTTGCTTTTGTCTGGTGTCTTTGATTGCCATGGAAGTCATCCACTATTGAAAAGCTGACGGCCTTTGTAGTGAGCGTCAAATACAGTTTTTATTCATCCTCGCGTGATGGGCGGGGCTATTTTGTCTCAGTGCGTGACTGAGTGGAAGAATTCATCACTGCAAGTGAAACATAAGCCAAGCCATGGGACAGCTATTCCCACTCGATTGTTGCCGGTGGTTTTGATGAAATATCGTACACCACTCGGTTGACTCCCCGTACCTCGTTGATAATTCTGGTCGACATCCGGCCGAGAACCTCGTAGGGAATATGGCTCCAGTCAGCAGTCATGAAATCTTCAGTTTCAACAGCACGAATCGCTAGAGCATCTTCATAGGTCCGTGCGTCGCCCATTACTCCGACGCTCTGTACCGGAAGCAGTACGGCGAATGCCTGAGCAATTTGTCTCATTAAGCCAGCTTCTCGTAGCTCTTGAAGAACAATAGCATCAGCTTCACGAAGTGTATCAAGTCGTGGTTTTGTTATTTCACCAAGACATCGAACGGCAAGACCTGGTCCCGGAAAGGGATGACGCCAGACAATGTGCTCTGGCAATCCTAGATTAATGCCGAGTTGGCGTACTTCGTCCTTGAAAAGATCTCGAAGTGGTTCAATTAGTTCAAATTGCAGATTATCTGGCAGACCACCAACGTTGTGGTGGAGCTTGATAGTTGCCGCAGGTCCGTCCGCAGCGGCACCGCTTTCAATTACATCAGGGTAGAGCGTTCCCTGTGCGAGGAAGCGTGCATCTTTGATTTTTGATGCTTCGTCTGCAAAACAGTCAATAAACGTGGCCCCAATGCAACGTCGTTTTTCCTGAGGTTCGGTAATGCCTGCGAGGACATCAAGGAATCTGTCCTCAGCTGAAACAACATGAAGATCTGTCTTAAAGTGATCAGAAAACTCTTCAATAACTGCAGAAGCCTCATTTTTTCGGAGAAGACCATTATCAACAAGAATGCAGGAGAGCTTGTCACCGATTGCTTTGCTTATGAGTGCTGCCACAACCGCTGAATCAACTCCACCGGAAAGGCCGCAGATGACGCGATCAGAACCGACTTGGTGTCTGATTGACTCAATAGCAAGTTCTGCAAAATCTTCTAAACGCCATGTTCCGGTGCACCCACATTCGTGGCGGAGGAAGTTGGCAAGTATTTCACTACCCGCGGGCGTGTGGGTTACCTCTGGATGAAACTGTAAGCCAAAAACCGGCAGCGTCTTATGGCGAACGGCTGCCAGAGGGCATGTTGCTGTTTTTGCTAATGGAATAAAATCATCTGAAATCGTGGCCACCTGATCACCATGGCTCATCCAGACGTCGGTGCTCGTCGGCACCCCTGAGAAAAGTGAACTGTCGGAAATAACGTCACAGCTCGATCGGCCGTATTCTCTTGATTCGGCTTGGCCTACCGTACCACCAAGCGCTTCACAGGCAGCCTGCATGCCATAACAAATACCAAGAACCGGAACGCCTAGAGAGAACAGGCCGGCATCGCAGCGCGGAGCATTGTCTTCATAAATACTTGCCGGTCCGCCAGAGAGGATGATGCCTTTTGGTGAGATCTCGGCGAGTCGTTCTGCCGTGATATCATGACGAACAATTTCACAGTACACATGTTGTTCACGAACTCGCCGAGCGATTAACTGGGCATACTGCGATCCAAAGTCTAAAACCACCACCCGTTCGGCATTCACAGCCTCGAATGCTTTGTGATTTGTAGCAGTGGCTCCCGGTAGTGGACTAGTCATCGGTACGTGGATATTTCCTCGAAGGCTTTTTTGAAAGCCCGTCAGTATACCCCCCCTACCCCACGAAAACACACCTTCGTATGAGTTTTCTGCCGTGAACTGCTAAATTTGGGTGAGAGTCTTGCTTAGAAAGCTCAATAGATGCCCGTCGGCCTTATCGTTGGAGAATCTGCATGTTTGCCTTGCTAACAAATGATGACGGAATCTACGCGCCGGGGCTGGCCGCCCTTGAAGATGCGGTAAACAATGACTTTCGTACCCTCGTTGTTGCACCGTCGACTGAGCAGAGTGGTGTTGGTCACGGGATTACATTTCTCTCGCCGCTCACGACAAAGGAGGTCCTTCGCAGTGAGAAACGTTGCGGATGGGCGGTTGATGGCAGCCCCGCCGATGCCGTGAAGCTTGGTGTTTCAGAAATCTGCGGGCAACGACCAGATCTCATTCTCAGTGGCATTAATGCTGGCCTGAATGCTGGTATTAATGTTCTTTATTCTGGGACAGTAGCGGCAGCAATAGAAGGCTCATTTTTTGGAATTACCAGCATTGCGGTGTCGCTGGAATGGGACGATCAAATGAATTTTGAGAGGGCAGCGCAGGTTGCAAGTGGGCTTGTTAAGAGTCTCATTTCACTTCATCCGCCTGCTGGCAGTCTCTTTAATATCAATATTCCAACGGCTGCCCTTGCCGGAACACCGGAAGTACGAGTTGTCCCTATGAGTGTTGCCCGTTACGGAGAAGCCTTTGAACGACGTGTCGACCCACGTGGTCGAAACTATTATTGGGCCAGTAATGATCCACCTCCACCACCATCAGCCCAAGACAGTGATGTGACAGCCCTTGCTGAGGGTGTGATTACGATTACTCCACTGGAGTATGATCTCACAAATAGAACACGGCTTGATGATTTACAAGACGTGGACTTTCTTCCGGCACGCTAGCCGAAACAGGATCGGGAAGAATAACGTCGTCGGGTGGTTGGCTTTTTCTGAAGAACTACCCAGACCGCAGTGAGGAGGGCAAGCCCTCTATCGTGGTGCATGCAATAGTGTATTGAAATACATGTCGTCGCTGATATTTCTTGTCAGCAAATGACTAAAAGTGATACTTAGTCCACCGGGGCCGTAACCGAAGTTGTGTCTTTCTTGAAAGGTCCTGCTTCGTATGCCTTCATGACTTCAATCGTAATAACAGTCAGTACAAATGTAATAAAGAGACCAATGCCAATCCAGAACCAGACCCGCAGCGAGAGTCGCAGGAAAGTCGTACTCCACCATTCGTCAACAGAAATGTCGTCAGCATGTAACTGTGTTTGAGGCGAAACCCCAGAACCAGGGCTGCCACCACCTGTCATGGAAAGGAAATCATCGTCATCATCGTTTCCGGCTGCACCGCCAGATGATGTTGCCGGTGAATTGCTCCCTGCTCCATCAAAGAGGAAGTCATCATCTTCATCTTCATCTTCCTCGTCTGTACCTGCAACGTCAAGAAAGTCATCGTCATCATCAGGATGTTCAAAGTCGTCTGAGGATTCAGTAGTTATGCTATCTGGCGTGCGGCGAAGGTTTCCAGAATTTCCGATACTGGACTTTTGGGTTTTCTTCGACGGCTGGCGTCGCAGCCCAGTAATACTTGATGAATGAGATGTTGGAAGTGATCCACTACTGCCTTCAGGGCTTTCAGCGGCGTGACGCCGTAATCCGGCTGGCTGAGGTCGATCTTGCTGATGTTGATTCAGCCACGCATCGAGTTGCTCGGCAACTTCTCCGGCAGTTTGGGGACGGGCGTCAGGATGTTTTTCCATCATCCTGAAGTAGAGATCAATAAGTGCCGAATCGAGATCTGCCGGTGGTTTCTCTAGTTCTTCAAGAGGGTTGGGTGCCGGTTCGTTCCAATGAGCCTTAATTCGTTCAATGACACTTCCACGAGCGAACGGTGCTCTTCCGACAATAAGGTAGTAGAGCGTGCAACCGAGTGCATAGATATCTGAACGGGGGTCAGCTGAGTGGCTGTTTTTTGATTGCTCAGGAGCAAGATAATCTGCTGTGCCCAGAACCTTTTCATCGTGGGCCTTTGTGAGTCCGCCCTCTTCATCATCATCTCCATCAAGCGCAAGACCGAGGTCAAGAATTTTGACTGTACCCTTGGTGTCCAACATCAAATTGGCGGGCTTAATGTCACGGTGAACGAGGCCTTCTTCGTGTGCGTATTGAAGACCACATGCTGCCTGGCGAATGTATTCAACAGCATCTCGTATCGGGAGAGGCCCAGCTCGCTTGACCTTTTGGTGAAGGTCTTCACCCTCAATATAGTCCAGTACGATATACCAGAGATCTCCATGATGGTCGAAGTTTGTAGCGCCAGCAATATTATCATGACGGAGCTTAAAAGAGGCTTTTGCCTCTCTCTTGAATCGCTCAAGGTATGACTTTTCACCCACCCTTTTGACAGGCAGGACCTTAATGGCTACCGGGAGATGCATGCTGGTGTGTTCGGCGAGGTACACACTGCTCATGCCACCTTTCCCAAGTTCATTGAGTAATTTATAGCGCTCGAGAAAAAAGCCTCGGTGTTTTCCTTTAAGAAGCTGTTTCAGATGCCAGGTCGTAATAAGTTTGGCGTCCAGAAACGCTTTTGTAACCTCGTCGCTTAGAGGTGCATTAAGATCAAGATTGTCCAAGGAGGCCACGACGTCATCAATCTTTGATGCTTCCGCGAGACCACTTTTTCGCAGAAGGCTAACAAAGGTGTTGATAGTAGTGACCGACTGGCTCATTGGTGTCCGAATATGAAGGATGAACGCTTTCAGTAGGAACGATAGAAATCTATCATAACATCAGTCAAAAATTATGGTTGAGAAGTCGAGAAAGGTGATCTAGAGGGTGTCTCGGTGCCAAGGCTGTCATGAGAAATAATGTTGCATTGTTCAGTCGAAAAGGCTGCCATCTATGTGAGCAGGCAGAAGATCTGGTTGCGGTATATTTTCCAGGTTGTCGGGTTTTAAATGTGGATTCAGATGAATCGCACAGGCGGCTATACGGGATTCGTGTTCCTGTCCTCGTTGTAGGTGGTGAGGTGATCCTCGAAGGAAAATTCAGTGAGACAGATGTGGTGAGATTGGCCCAGTCACTTAAAGCCCGAGAAGAACACCACGATGATTCAGGTCACGAATAAGTTGGTGAGCCGATGTGAAAAGTGTTGCGTCCCATCCAGCGTCTCGAGCAGCATCAACATTTGAAACGAGATCGTCGCAGAAGAAAATGCGTTCGGCAGGTGTGTTGGCTGCTCTTTGAGCGTGTTCGTAGATAGCGCGTGCGGGTTTTGCCAGAGAGACTTGATGGCTGACCACGAGAACAGAAAAAGGTTGAGGTAGAAGTGTGTATCCAGAAGTGCGTAAGTGGTCCCAGTGTGGCTGACAGCTGTTCGATAAAAGACCTAACCGAAGCCCGCTGCGTTGCATTGCTGCAACGATTGGGATCATCCCGAAGTTCAGTGCAAAGATGTCACCGGCGGCTTTACTAAATGCGTCTATTGATACAGTTGAGTCAAACCGAGCACGAAAGGTGTCGTGGACGTCCTGCCAGGAGAGTTCGCCATTCTCAAGCCGTGACTGAATATCTTCAGTGGTGTAAAACTCTTTGATCCGAGAGAAGGAGATGTCTGTTTTCTCGGCAATCTGGTGAAATCCCCGATCGTAGTTAAACGACACTAAAACATTCCCAATATCAAGAAAGATGAACTGTGGTGGGGGCTTCATTAGGGAGGCTTTTCTCCTTCGCTGAGAGAATCTATTCTTCGCACATCTGTTTACTTGGAGACCATAGATGACCACGCTCAATCGTTACAGTGCAAGGATTACCCAACCCCGCGCCCAGGGCGCATCACAAGCCATGTTGTTGGGGACAGGCTTGACCCCTGAAGATCTGAGTAAGCCGCAGGTAGGCATTGCGAGCATGTGGTACGAGGGAAATACCTGCAATATGCACCTCGATACACTTGCAGCGGCTGTGCGACAAGGAGTTGTTGAGAGCGGTCTGGTTGGAATGCGGTTTAACACCATTGGTGTGAGTGATGGAATTTCGATGGGAACAGATGGAATGAGCTACTCATTACCGTCTCGAGACATCATTGCTGACTCAATTGAAACTGTTATGCAGGCCCAATGGTATGATGGACTGGTTGCAATTCCTGGTTGTGATAAGAATATGCCCGGATGCTTAATTGCTATGGGCCGACTCAACCGCCCTGCCCTTATGGTGTATGGTGGTACGATCAAACCTGGGCATCTCGATGATGGAACGGCACTTGATATCGTTTCGGCTTTCCAGTGTTATGGGGAGTATGTGGCTGGCCGTATAGATGACAGCAGGCGTTCGGATATCGTTCAGCGATCATGCCCTGGTGCAGGCGCGTGTGGTGGGATGTATACGGCAAACACGATGGCGACAGCCATCGAAGCAATGGGGATGGCGCTTCCTGATACTGCATCGATTCCGGCCGAGGATAGCGCAAAACTAGCTGAGTGCCGTCGGGCGGGACAATCGCTGCTTCATTTGTTGGAGCGTGATATTAAGCCCCGAGATATTATGACTCGGAAAGCCTTTGAAAATGCCATGGTCGTTATTATGGCTCTCGGTGGTTCGACAAATGCCGTTCTTCATTTGATTGCAATGGCACGAAGTGTTGGCGTATCACTTGAACCTTCTGACTTTCAGGCTGTCTCGAGTCGCATTCCCTACCTTGCTGATCTGAAGCCAAGCGGGAAGTTCGTTCAGGAGGATCTGCACTCAATTGGTGGTACAAGTGGACTCATGAAATATCTACTTGACAAAGGTCTTCTCGAAGGAGATTGCCTTACTGTGACTGGGAAAACTCTCGCAGAGAATCTTGCAGGCAGCAAAGGTCTGACTGAGGGCCAGAAAATAATTCAGCCAGTTGAACATCCAATCAAGCCAACCGGGCACATAACTATTCTGACAGGCAACCTTGCCCCGGGCACTGCTGTTGCGAAAATTACTGGAAAAGAAGGTTCGCGTTTCTCAGGCCCGGCAAGAGTATTCGATAGCGAAGAGAATATGCTAACTGCTCTGGAAAATGGTGGTATTCACCGTGGTGATGTCGTTATTATTCGCTACGAAGGTCCGAAAGGTGGGCCAGGAATGCCGGAGATGTTGACGCCAACGTCCGCATTAATGGGCGCAGGCCTAGGTGCCGATGTAGCCCTTATCACCGACGGCCGGTTTTCTGGTGGTTCCCATGGATTTATTGTTGGGCATGTTGTTCCCGAAGCGTTTGATGGCGGTCCGATTGCACTTGTTCAGGATGGTGATGTTATCACGATGGACGCCGAGAAGGCGACCATTGACGTCGATGTGAGTGAGGCCGAACTTGCAGAGCGAAAGAGTCGCTGGGAACAGCCAGCCCCAAAATGTGATCGTGGGATCTTGGCAAAGTACATTCGGTGTGTTGCGCCCGCCTCACAGGGATGTGTCACTGACGAATAGTTGCTATCAGTTTCCAGGAAGTAGTGGCGCTGCCGAATATTGAGGTGCAGATGCAACGCCAAGTCTTTTAAGGATTTTATCAAGCATTCGTCGTTCGAGCAGGCCGTCACGCCCAAGCGGAATCCAGCCGTCGGTTCGTGTAGGTGTCGCAACAGGTCTGGGTTGATCTCCGACACGCTGGCCGAGTACAGGAAGTGGTGTTCCATATCGGTAGAGTGAGTCATCGTTACGAAAAGTGGCACCACCAGCGGTGGAATGCATCGGTCTGAGCAGGTTTTCTATTTCTTTCTGCACAGACACTTCGACTCTCCAGCCGCCAGGGTCAGGAATAAGACGGATTGAAGCAATGCGACGAATTGATTGTAAAGTGCTTTCAAGTCGCTCATGAAAGCCAACCGAGTCACCTCGCCACGGCTCAAGAAGCGTGGCTCCGGTCTGAGGAAATGTTGTTATTCGACCTTCCGTTGGGATTCCTTGGGCAAAGACGACCCGTTGTTCACTCTGTATTTTAAAGAAGTCATCGGTAACATTCACCAGTTGGCACCAGACGACCTCTGCGTCAAGCGGTGGAATCAGCACAGAATTCCCTGGCATGGCCATGGGGCCGCGGTACACAGGGCCAGAAGACTCAATGGCTGTGCCGGGCGGAAGGGGACTTGCCGGATCGTAGGGTACCTGTGGCGGATTAAATTGAACCGGTGGAGGTAGGACCTGCTGTGCAGATATGGTTGAAATCCAGCCACATGTTAACGCGATAAGTAACGTAGTAGCGAGGCGGAGTCGTGCAGACATGAAGCACCTAAAGGAGCAACCCAAACGTTGTTATAAAGTTGGGTAAGACTCGTCAAACAGGGCTGTTGACTCAAGGTCAATTTTTGGGTGAAAAAGCCCCATCGTTGATGGAAAGTGATGGCTGTTTGCCTGTCAAGGAGCATTTCTGGCTCACGGCAGGGCTGCCCAAACCCGTATTTGTGAGCGGACTGACAACTCTTAGACGTTGGCATGAAGCTCCGAGATGAGATCCTCGAATTGTGTCATGTGGTGATTTGTTGAAGTATGCATATGGTCACCCTGTGAAATGACTCGTAAGTTTTTCTTTTTTCGAATGCCTTGTTCAGAAAGTATGGACTCGAATGTACGCATGGTCGGTCCGTAGGCAATGAGTAACTTATGTTCGTCAAGCTGCACTTCAAAAGGTTCCTCAGAGTTAAGAACTGCAATACTCGTACATCCATCGTTAAGGAGGAGGTCTTCGAAATTCCAGAGTTGGCTCTCGAGCAGAATTCGCTCGATGCCTTCACGGCGATATTCTTTCGGATGACTCTTATGTTCGTGTGATGATTCAAGAACAACATCACACGCGTCGCCAAGTGATTCAATGAGTTGGAGAAACGTGTCAAAGAGTCGTTCACTTGAAACAGCAGCCACAATCGCTGGCAGATTTTCACCTGTGACTGGGTCATTGTACGAGTCATGACGATATCCCGCCTCCGGTATTATGCCGAGTTGCCATGCGGGTCGTATCGCCTCAGTGAGCGTAAAATGGCCGTACCGTCGTCTGGCGAGGTGTGCTTCAAAAGTTGTTCTATCAGGTCTTGCAATAGGGCTTGCGAAATTAACTGTAGCAGTCTTGTTTTCGGAAACGTGTTGGTCGTGTTGCATGGTGGGGATGGACGAAGTTTGTCTTTAATGTGCGGTGGAAACAGAGAGGATTACGTGAGATCCACGTGCCGTGTATGATGAAAAAAGAAAGGAAACGAAGGTCACTTAAACGTAGGTCATGGTTTTCACCGGCGCCGGTTCTCAATGCATCAGTGCCCTTTGAATAGCGTTCTGATGCTCCGCCGTTGCCTTTTTTCCGGCTTTGCCCGCATAATCCGAACTTCCCGAAGTGGGTGAGCGGCAGAATCATGCAGAAACTGACGGAAGTGACCCAACTGGTTGGTTCAGCGTCGTAGCGGTCATATTCCGCGGCGTTTGAAACTCAGTGTTTCTACAGAGACAGATTTCAAAATTCATCGGAGGCAGGAGATCGCAATGGAAGGGAAAATCGTCCAAGCTGGGATTACTTTTGACGACGTGCTGCTGATTCCGAGGTTTTCAACGGTTGTGCCGTCGGAGGTCGATGTCAGTACGCGGTTGACCCGATCTATTGAGCTGAACCTCCCTTTGGTGAGTTCGCCAATGGACACCGTGACTGAAAGTGCAATGGCGATTGCATTAGCACAGGAAGGTGGATTGGGGGTCATTCACAAGAATCTATCGATTGAAGGCCAGGCCGATGAAGTTGATAAGGTCAAAAGGACAGCGAATGGAATTATCGCTGATCCGGTAACGCTCCCACCATCGGCGACGGTAGCACGTGCACGAGAAGTTATGGCTCAGTCCAATATCTCCGGAGTGCCTATTACAACTGAGGGTCAAAAGCTTGTTGGAATAATTACAAAACGTGACCTGCGGTTTCTCGAACGTGGGGACACCCCAATTGCTGAAATCATGACTCAAACTGGGTTGGTCACAGCGACTGGTGAGGTAACGCTTGATGAGGCAGAAAAAGTCCTCATGGCAAACAAAGTCGAGAAGTTGCTTCTGGTAGATGGGAAAGGTGTACTCACTGGCCTCATTACCATCAAAGATATCGACATGCTGAAGCGATTTCCGAATGCGTGTAAAGATAATCAGGGACGCTTACGGGTTGGGGCCGCTGTTGGTGTATTTGATTTCGAGAGAGCCGAAAGTCTTATTTCCAAGGGTGTTGATGTGCTTGTTGTGGACTCAGCACATGGGCATTCCAGCAATGTGATGGAGACCGTCCAGGAAATTAAGAAGCGATGGGATATCCAGGTGATTGCGGGCAATGTGGCAACCCGGGAAGGTTGTCGTGATCTTTTGAAATCTGGCGCAGATGGGATCAAAGTTGGGATCGGTCCCGGGTCGATCTGTACTACACGGGTTATTTCCGGTGTTGGTGTTCCGCAGATCTCCGCGGTCTGGGAGGCAGCACAGGAAGTTGCCGGTACGGATGTTCCAATCATCGCTGATGGAGGTATTCGCTACTCGGGAGATATTACGAAGGCGATTGCGGCTGGAGCCAACTGTGTCATGGTTGGTGGTTTGCTGGCTGGTGTCGCGGAAAGCCCAGGTGAGACCGTACTTTTCCATGGTCGAACTTTTAAGGCGTACCGCGGGATGGGATCGTTGGGAGCTATGGTGCAGGGTTCGAGTGAGCGGTATCGGCAGCAGCAGGATGGTCGGAATTCGGACAAACTTGTTCCAGAGGGCGTGGAAGGCCGGGTGCCTTTCAAAGGGTCTCTGAGCATGTTTGTCTATCAGCTTGTCGGTGGCCTACGTGCCGGGATGGGCTATTGTGGAACGCAAACAATTCAAGACCTGCGGCGAGATGCCCGTTTCATACAGGTGTCTGCAGCAACTGTTCGAGAAAGTCATCCCCATGACATCGCTATTACGCATGAAGCGCCTAACTACACAATGGATTCTGACGACTAGGGAAACAAAGCAACAGACGTTCTGGTCAGGTTCGTCAGTCATGGCTGTTGTTGGAAGTGTTTTGTTGTGCGGAGCAGCAATGGCAGAAGGATGGCAAGATTTTTCACAAGACGCAAAGTTTGCCGTCCAAAACGCGTTGATGACGACGAGCAGAAAATCATATAAAACAACCGCTTCTTCAGCTGATGGGAAAGAGGAGAATCGCTCTCCTCTTCTCAGAAAGGATATCCGGCTTGTGTCGTCAGAGGTGCCCAGCACTTGTCTGGATACTGCAGACGACTGTCAGGAAGAATTGGATAAACTGCGAGCAGATACGCTTGCTTCGATAAATCTCGACATCCATGTCACTGGGGTAGCCGGGGATGATTTTCCCTGTGAGTGTCGCCTTGAGGGAGAACATTGGGAGCCTCGTCAGTTTGTAAACACCACGATGACGTGGAGGGCAGCTGGATACTGTCACAAACCACTCTATTTTGAACAGTGGAATTTTGAACGCTATGGGCATTCGGTTCATCCGGTTGCCGACCCGTTCTTATCGGCAGGTCACTTTTTTACCACGGCTGCGTTTCTTCCATATAAAATGGGTGTCGAATTGCCTTGGGAATGCATATATCCTCTCGGTTATTACAGGCCTGGCGATTGTGCACCATGGACTGTTCCGGCTCCGGCAATGAGTCTTCGGGGTGCTGCCTTAGAAGCCGCTGCTCTGACTGGTGCCTATTTCATTCTCCCGTTCCCAGGACCTGGGTTCTAGTGAAGTCTGTATTTATGTTTTGTTTACAGTTGCAAGATACGCGTAGCGGCGATGAATTGATTTGAATTCAACCGTGCAGCCCTTTTGTTCGGACATTGCAGAAATGGCTTTGTGGAGTTCGGGGCGATAGTGGACATGAAAACATGCAAGCCACTTCTTGAGCCCTTTCGCAAAGACGGTGGGTAGGTCGGCTTGGTCCCAGAAATCAACGATGAGCAGCTCGCCACCCGGTTTGAGATTGGCAAATGCAGCGTCAAGAGCACCCGGCCAGGTTGGTACCATAGAGAGGCAGTACGAGAAAAAAATGGTGTCAAACGGCTCGTCCCGACCAAACATCTTTTTTCCATCAAGTTCTTCTGCCAGACCCTGTCGCAGCATGATTGGTGGATTGTCGCTGTGAGGGAGGCCGGCAGAAGCAATGCTTTTTGAAGCAGTTTCGAGCATTTCGTGAGAGGCATCGAGTCCGTAGAGGGCACCCGTTTTTGTTCGTTTCCCGAGTTTGATCAGGTTGCGAGCGGTTCCGCAACCTACCTCAAGAGTTGCTGTATCTGGACCTGTAATGATTTCTTTGAGTAATTGGTCCCGGCCAAGAAGGTAATAGTGGCGAGTGAGGTCGTAGATATGCCGTGTGAAACGGTACATATTGTCCATCGCTACGGCTTGATCATGTCCGGTGGACAATTTGTTATTCGATGAAGAAACCGGCTGTTGGGGTGAGGAAATAGATTCTGAAGTATCGGTCATTGATTTTCCGTGGCAGCAACCTTGTTGTAGATATGAAACATGCCGTATATCGCGGACCGATCCTGTTCATGAAGCCGGCGGGACTCCTCCGCGTTGTAGTGAAAGTGAGCGGCAGTTTCTAGTGAGAACGCATCGTCTACAGGCGATTTCTCGCCGGCAGTTCGGAAAATGACGCGGGTGTCCTCTGCTCCGATTTTCGCAATCAGGCTCCACAGTTCATCGATGACATGTGGTGGCATCCAGTCTTGGCTGTCGAGAAGAATGAAACCATTGAGTGATCCCGGTTCAGCAGTACCGAGGTAGTCACCAAGTGACGCAACATGAGTCTCGACTCGATCGACCATCTCGCGGATCGTGTCGTAATTTTCTTTTTTGAGATAATCCGGCAATGCCTTCCTGTTTTCATGATCGTATCGGCGTCCAAAACATTGCCAAGTAAAGTAGTTGTCATCAAGAGGAAAACCGCACGCGAGGCGACGAATTCGCTCCTTGTACGTATCAAAGAGCTTTTGTCCGCTACCGCCAGACTCCTCAAGCATTGCAGCATGTTGACTTGGTGGGATGCCAAGACTGTAGACAGCTACAGGTTGCCTTCCCATCCATCGCACAAGGCGATTGTTGAAAAGTGGTCCGAAATATTCATCAAAAATCTGCTCTTGCTCCGCAATCGACTGTGCTTCAAGAAGTTTGGCAGGATCTCTCCCCATCCGACGCGCGAGTCCATGTATCACGCGGAAGAACTGCCCGAGCTTCGCCTGGTTGTACAGGCCACGTTTAAAGTAACTGATTCGTTTTGGACCAAGTTTTTTTCCGGGCCAGTCACTCGACTCCCAGAATGAACGAGTGGCAGGATCTATATTGTCACGGATGTACTTTCGATAGACCGTGATGTTGTCTTTGTGTTGACCGTAGCCGAAGAAATTATAAAAGGTTTCGTAATCAGGGAGATGCTTCACTGCCGCGAGCTTCAGTCGCGTAAGACACATGTGATTCGAATTAAGATCGACAGCAATAATTTTCTTTGGCTTGTGCACAAGATAATTCAGAACGTTGCAACCACCACTCGAGATCGTCAACAGGCTTGAATGCGGACCAATATTCAGGGCCTCGGCGTCAACCCGCGGATCTTCCCATATCTGGTTGTAGACAAACCCACGAAACCAAAGAGTAAATAGCCTCTCAAGCAGTCCTCTTTTACTCGCAAGCCGATGGTGGTGAACGGCCTTTTTTAAATTGGCTCCTGTTTTGGGGCCATCAGTAACGGTCGTCATCAGCGAGTTTATTTCCTGCAAGAAAGAGCAACAACGATACATCTTAGGCCGCAAAGTGACGCCCTAAGACCGAAGTGATAAGTGTAACGGAGTATCAGGGCACTCGTCGATGGATGGCCACAAAATGGCAAAACAGTGACGGAAAGCTCCCTTGTGTGGGGCCAACAAGGTTTCTTGGTTTTGTCATGACGTGCCAAAAACAAGGCAAAACGCCTGTTTGCTAGCGAAGAGCGGTTGTCCCGCTGGCGGCAGAACTCCTTTGAATTGCTCGCTCTTCGCGGTTTCCTTCAGCCATGAGCCGACCATTTAGTTCCGTGAGCTCTGTTCGAAGTTCAAAGATTCGTGTTCTGGTGTCGCGAAGAGTCTTTTGTAAACGGCTGCTTCTGGTTTCCAGTTTTTCGAGAGCATTTTGTGCAAACTGGTTGTCTTCTTCCCACGCAGCGCGATCAGTTTTTAAAGCATCAGCAGTTTGTATTTTTCGGTCACGTTCTCGTTCAGTAGCGGCTTTCGCAACACTTATTGAATTAATCATAGCGCCAACTGTGGATAACTCCTCAAGAATATCTCGCCTCATTCCCTCAAGCCCACCTGACGTGATGGAGCCATCGGCAGTTTTTACTTCGGTTCCCCTTAATGCTGTGAGGGCATCAAAAGGAAGTTTGCTGCTTGTTGGAAGATCTTCATAAACAGCGACTTGCGGATTCTCTGCCGCCCGTGAGGTTAAGCCCCAGTCCTTCCATGCGGCGATATCGTGTTCATCAGGAGTTGTTAATGGAGATATGGAAATGGAGAGAACGTTTTCTTTTCGGTCGCTCACCGTTTTAATACTGAAGACCCCAAGAAACCCACGTTCGTCATCTGTCTGAAGATTGAAAAGCGCAAGTTCGGCACCCTCGTTGAGTGGTTTGTCGGCATCTTTTCCCGACAGCGTAAGCTGAAGAGCTCCGTCCTCGACAACTTGGTAAAGGCCCGGCTTGCTCGTATCTGGTTCAACTTTCGGTGGTTTGAATAATCCAGTTTTCCAGTTTCGGTTTCGCCAGGTCTCTAGTCTGGTTTGTTCCCGTTTTTTGGTAACGATAGCCGTGTTGAGTCCTTCAAGCGTTTGAGCAATAGCATCGTTAATCGCTGCCTGATCAACCACCTCGATATTAAGTTCTTGTGCTCTTGGTGGGATCTTGTCCAAGTCGTTAACAACAACAATATCAATACTGCTTCGGATTGTCTTTGAGGTACCCAGGGTGCCACCAAGCTGCAGAATCTTACGACGGAGCTCAGTTAGTATCTCATTTGGGTGATCGGTTGCGTCGCTATCAGCAATAAAAAACTTTTTGCCAGCAAATTTGCCATAACGTGTGGTGTTGATTTCTGCTGTGGTTTCTCGGATACGCTCTCTCCAGACTCGCTCACGTTCACCAACACGGCCTGCGAGATAGATAAATCCGGCTGTTGCGACGAGAACAAGCCCCGCAAAGACCAGTGTTGTGCGATTAATCCCTTGCCGTCCGAGCACGAGCGCAGTTGCTCCGGCAAGTAGGAGAATAATAATCAGGCCAATAAATACATAATTCATAAGGGGACTCCGCCCGGGTGGTTACGCAGTATAGCCAGTGCCCTAGGCCTGAGATCGAGAGCAATTTTTGAGGAAAATTTGCTGTTTTCTGGCAACACGCATGGGTGGCCATGTTGCCAAATGGCAACACGAGGTTGAGTGCAGGTGGTGCGTTTCATGCATTCTGAACGCTCGATGTTGCTATTTTCATGGCAAAACAGGCAGGTTTTTGGTTTTCCATGACTCGTTAGCTTTGGCTCGGCATAGCGAATGCACCCGGATCGAGGTGTGGTCTGAAGACACGGGCATTTGTTCGCTGTTTGATCAGGCCCCCCTCACAGTCCCTGAAGAGAGCTCTTATGTCGCGATCTACTGTTATCTCATCAAGTCGAAGGAGTACCCAAAGCGGAACTACCCGTCAGTCAAAACAGACCATCGATGATCCGATACGTCTGTATCTTCTCCAAATGGGTGGGATTCCTCTCCTCGACAGAGATGGCGAAGTAGAGAGTGCACGTCGGATCGAACTGTGGCGGCGTCGTTATCGTTATGAGTTACTTGGAAATGACTTGGTACTCAGGGCGGCAGTGAAGCTTCTCGAACGGGTGGAGGCTGGAAGCGTCCGTCTCGATCGTACCTTGGAAGTCTCTGTGACAAACACAGATGAGAAGCGACGCCTCTTAAAACGTCTGAGTCCGAATCTAGAAACCCTCCGCAGAATCATTTCTGAAAATCAGCAGCCTTTTCGTAAGGCAACGTCGACAAACTATCCTTTGCCTGCTCGCCGAAAGATCTGGCGACAACTAGTGCGACAACGTGGAAAAGCGGTTCGGCTAGTGGAAGAAATGTGCTTACGAATTCAAAGATTCGATCCAATGCTCAAACGGCTGCGTGATCTTGCAAGTGAAGCTGGTAGAATGAGACCGCAAGAACGTCGCCGACTGTATATTGGTTTGGGTGAGACGCGGCGGACACTTCGTCGGCGTCTACGGCGGTTGAAGTTGTATGAAGAACAGTATGATGCTGCAAAACGAGAGCTTGCTGCTGGCAACTTGCGTCTTGTCATCTCAATTGCGAAGAGATATCGAAACCGTGGGCTCGCATTCCTTGATCTCATTCAGGAGGGGAATGCAGGCTTGATGAGAGCTGTTGATAAATTCGAGCATGCCCGTGGTTTCAAGTTCTCAACATATGCGACCTGGTGGATTCGTCAGGCTATTACGAGAGCTATTGCTGACCAAAGCCGTACCATTCGAATGCCCGTACACATGGTCGACGCAATGGGGAAATTGCGAAATCTCTCTCGTGAATTTCTACAGGAAAATGGCCGAGAGCCAAGCGTTGAAGAATTGGCAGAATACTCCGGAATGTCACTCGATGACGTGTGTTGTATTGAGCGTATGGCACATCGGCTGGTTTCACTCGATCAGCCATTAGGTGAGAGTGAAGAAAACGCGGCTGGTGATTTTGTTCGTGATAGTCATGAAGACGATCCTCTGCGGGGCATGACGCAACATGCGTTAAAAACCTCGCTCGGGAAGGTTCTTGACGCCCTCTCGTATCGAGAACGTGAGATTCTTCGGCTTCGGTTTGGTCTGGCAGATGGGTGCTGTTACACCCTTGAAGAGGTCGGCACAATTTTTGGTGTCACACGTGAACGAGTCCGGCAGATCGAAGCCAAAGCTGTCGAAAAGCTGCGGCAGCCTGGCTTCCATGCCGATCTCGCGGGTTTTGTTGATGAAGGACTCGTCGAGAAGGTTGGCACGCTCGGTCCACACCGAGGTCGGGGTACGATTGATACCCGTTCCCGGGCAACTCGATCGCCGACGGATGCTATGCCGACTTTGCCTCATCAAGTGCCTGTTGCAACTTCTCCTTTGACTGGACACCCATGAACTGGTTGACCAGTTGTCCGCCTTTAAAAATCATGATCGCGGGGATGCTCGATACGTTGTAGGTCATCGCAAGGCTACCGTTGTCGTCTACATTGACTTTACCAACTCGAAAGGTGCCTGCATTTTCTGAGGCGAGCTCTTCGATAACTGGAGTAATCATTCGGCAGGGTCCGCACCAAGGGGCCCAAAAGTCAACCAATACCGGCACATCTGAATCAAGAACATCCTGCTGAAAATTAGCATCGGTGAACTCCATCGCATTTCCCATTGTTTTCTCCTGTTGGGGAAGAAAGAGCGTAGTTGCGTGTGGTGCGGGTGAAGCAGCGAGTGCTACTCTCCACATTTCCACATATCTCTCTTTCAATTTTCGTAGTATAGCAGGAATGTGCAAAATGTTCCCTGCATCTGGTGGGACAACTCTCGCATTCGGTGATAGCTCTATTTGAGCCAGATTCAAATTAGAAAGAAAAACGCGGCGATGACGAACAAGCAGGCAGGTAGTGGGCCCCGTGGGTGGGTCGTGAATCGCCTACCCGATGGCGGCGTGCATTCAGAAGTGGCCCCTCTACCCGGCGGCCATCCCGAAGAGTTTGTCTGCATCGATGTGGAGGCTGCAGGATTTAACTATAAAGATGCTTTGGCGTGTGATGCCCATCCTGGTGTTGCGCGTGTGTTTCCTCTTGTACCAGGCATAGATGTAGCCGGTACACTTCGGTCGGCTTTTGAAGGATATGCTGCTGGAACCCCCGTTGTGGCAACGGGTAATGGGCTTGGTGAATCGGTACAGGGTGGGTTTGCGACTGAAGTCTGGGCGCCTCCAGCAGCAATCATTCAAAGACCGGAGAGTCTTTCCGCCACTGCCGCAATGGCTATGGGAACGGCAGGGCTCACTGCAATTCTGGCAGTTGAACGATTGCGGGCAGTGATTGATTGGGACTTTCAGTCACGAACTCAACATGACAAGTCATTGCCGTGGCTTGTTACTGGCGCAAGTGGTGGCGTAGGCATGCTTGCTGTGGCGGCGACTGCGTTGGCAGGGTTTCAGGTGATCGCCTGCACCCGCAAAGAAAGTCTGACGGACGTATTGATGTCACTCGGTGCGTCTTCTGTCCAGTCACCACAAGAGGCCCTTCCGATTGATAAAAAGCCATTGTCGAGCGCCCACTATCTTGGCGCTATCGACACAGTTGGTGGTGATGTACTCGCCGATATTCTTCGAGTTGTCGCGCCGGGTGGAGCTGTTAGCAGTATCGGTAATGCTGGTGGCTTCGCGCTTCCAACGACTGTGTACCCATTTATTCTTAGAGGGGTAACACTTGCTGGCATTGATGCAGCGGGCCTTCCATCTCGTGCAAAACGACAAGAACTCTGGTCAAAACTGGCCATACTGTGGCCGCTTGTAAGTGGGTCGTTTCCAGTGCGGCAGATTGGTTTACACGAAGTGGGTGGTTGGGCACGCGACATGCGATCTGGTCGTATTACAGGGCGAGCCGTTGTGGTTCCAGGAAAGTAGGAAACAGGCTAACATGCACGAAATTAGTCTCGAACGCGCCTGGGAACAACACGTTTTTTCAGATCAATGCATTGCCTGGGTGCGTTGGTTTCAAAAGCCGTCGAATATCGACTCCGGCGAACAGGTTTATCTGGTGGCAGACCCATGTCGGCTTCGTACCATGTGGCTCAATGGTAATTCTCTTGTTGATCCGGACTTTTCGGGCGGACACGTGTGTATCTCTGAACAGTTGCGTCAGCGGAATAGCCTGATCTTCTGTCTGTCGGACCGTTCTGTACCTAGCACCACGAAATGGATTATGGAAATCACATCTGGCCGGTTTCCATCTGAACGAGTTATTCTGCCGATAGATTTTGGGAAAGTCGGCTTAAAAATTGGATGAGAGTTGGTACATTCAAATACAGTGATGCTGTATGGACAGCTAAAAAAGGTTTGGTAGTTCAGTGTGAGCGATTCGCTCAGTACATAATGAAGAGAAGAGGGAAGCATGTCGGTCATTCGAGTTGGATCTACGACTGATTACGCCTTGGGTTGGGAGAATATTTTCGGTAATGAACGGAATGCGGCGAAGAAATCCTCAGCGACTAAAAAGCGATCTGTGAAGAAAGCTGCAGGAAAGAAAACTGCATCGAAGAAAAAGCAAGTTGCGAAAAAAAAGAAGGTGGCAAAGAAAAAAGTATCCACTAAGAAAGCCACAGGGGCAGCAAAACCCAAGGCCGCTGTGAAAAAGGCAAAGGCAAGTAAGAAGAAGCCAGTTGCGAAGAAAGCGAAAAAGAAAAAGGCAGGACGTGGCCGCCGTTAATTTGTGTGGCCCGGAGTGTGCCCATACTCAGAAAGCATAGGCAGCAGGCTATGTGATGGAGCGTGCCAATGCTGCCGAACGGTCAGCCGCGGCAGCAACCGCATCAGCAAGAGCGCCCCGCACGCCTTTTCTTTCGAGGACCGAAAGCCCGGCAACTGTTGTTCCGCCTGGACTGCTCACCCGGTCTTTCACGACCGCTGGATGATCACCAGTGTCTGCGATCAGGGTAGCTGTCCCAGCAAACGTCTGAACGGCAAGGTCCAGAGCGAGTTGTCGTGGGAGGCCTGCCTGCACGCCACCGTCGGCCAGTGCATCAATCAGCAGCGCAACGTAACCAGGGCCAGAACCTGATACAGCAGTGACAGCATCAAGGAGTGATTCCGGGACGTTGTGAACAACCCCAACGGTTGAAAAGAGTCGCTGAATGATTTCAGATTCTTTCGAATCGAGTTCCGGTGGAAATGATATGGCCGAGACACCCTGGCCAATTAAGCATGGTGTGTTGGGCATGACTCGCACAATACGGGATGTTTTCAGTCTGGCTGAAAGCCAGGATGTAGGCAGCCCCGCGATAATTGAAATGATAATCGTACCGTCCTGAAGAGCCGGCTGTATTTCCTGGCACACACTCGCGGCGTGTTGAGGTTTCACTGCGAGGATGACATAGCGAGCGGCCCGAGTTGCTTCAGGCGCGGTTTTTGTCAGTTGCACACCGGGAATCGATTTTTGAAGGTTTTTCTCAGCAGCGAGACTTGGGTCGTAAGCGATAAGGGCTGTCGGATTGCATTCACCGGAATTACAGAAACCGCGGGCGAGAGCCCGCCCCATCTGCCCTGCTCCGATGAGGGCGATTGAATTTTCAAAGGATATCATGGCAAAAGATCCTCACGGTTCAGTCAATGAATTTGTAGTCGTACGTAACGCTGCTTCGATACTATCAGTCTTGATAGTACTTACATACAACTGACTTGTTGGCTTTCTGCCGCCCTCAGCATCACGACTTGCGGTCCACATGAGAAGCTTTCCGTCGGGGGAAAAGACAGGGAGTACATCAGCGCCGGGGTGATCGGTTATCCGTAACGGGCTGCCACATTCTATCGACAGTTGATCGGTTTCGTACTGCACAAGCCAGAGATCATAGTTGGGACGCACCGTCGGATCAGAATGATCTGCACCCGTCCAGATCAACCAGGGCTTTGTTGGATGCCAGTACGGTGCCCAATGAACGCTCCGGCCCTTGGTGATTGCAACATCGTTTGTGCCATCAGCTCTCATGACGTGAATTTGAAGAAGGTCTTTCTCTTGGCGGTCCGTTCGATACGCAATCCATTGGCCATCTGGAGAGAAAAAAGGGCCACCATCATAGCCGGGGCGGTTTGTTAATTGTTTCACATGACTACCATCGGCATCTGCAACATAGATATCAGGGTCGCCATCCCGATCGCTGACAAAAAGAAGTTGTGTTCCATCCGGAGAAAATGAGCATTCGGCGTCATAGCCAGGTGTGTCGGTGAGTTGCTTAAGAGGGCTTGGTGTCGTCAAGTCTGCGACAAATAAATCCATGTGTGGGTCGAAGTCCCACTGGTATCGCCGGCGTCTGCCCGCTAGCGCATCCGCCTTGGCCTGAGCACGTGCGTTTTCTTCGGTCTGGTCGACGTTGGGGTCAAGGTGACTTGATGCAAAGAGCAGTTGTTTTCCGTTCGGAGAAAACCATGCACATGTTGTCCGCCCTTTTCCGGTACTTACTCGAACAGGTTCTAAGATTCTGGGGTTGGATGATGCGAACGGCTGGATGAAAATCTGGTAAAACTGTTTGTCGGTTGGGATGCCTTGGTAGCAAATGCGGCTCATGTCCTGTGCAAAATAACCCTCACCAGCCTTTGAGAGGCCGGCGGTAATTCGAACAGGTTGTGACAGAAAGGTATCCTCATAGTCTGAAGCGAGGGCTGGAAACGCCCCGAGTAGCAGGATCGCAGGCAGTTGGATCAGCAATTGCGATCGCATGAAGAATAGATTCTGGAGAGGCCTCACGGTGTCGGCTCCAATAAAATGGTGATAGGGATAGAGTTCTGGTTGAAGGATTCAACCACACTAGTGGACAGTATAGAAACAGATAACACACTCGGCACTGACGAAGTTTCTAGGATACGCATGAAAATTTATACAAAAACGGGTGATGCAGGGCAGACGGGTCTATTTGGCGGTCCACGGGTGACCAAAGATCACGCTCGTATCGAGGCGTTCGGGACGGTTGATGAACTCAACAGTCATCTGGGTATGGCTAGAGCACAGCCGTCAGCCGACCTGTTTGACGAATTGTTAAGAATGATTCAGTGTGATCTGTTCGAACTTGGTGCGGAATTGGCTACGCCAGGGGACCATGATGAACGAATCAAAGTGAGTCAGGTCCAGGCTCTCGAAAATGCGATTGATCAGTATGAAGAAGATCTTGAGCCACTCGCTAATTTTATTTTGCCGACAGGAAGCCCTCTTGCTGCTTCTCTGCACGTTGCCCGGACAGTATGCCGTCGGGCGGAACGACGGGTTGTTACCTTGGCGGGTCGTCTGGAGACAACAGTACCAGCTAATGCAATTGAATATTTGAACCGTCTGGGAGATCTTCTGTTTGTATTAGCCCGAACGGTAAACAAACAGGCACACGTTGTTGATGACCCCTGGCACCCTTCATGAGCAAACCAGTTACAAGTAAGACCTCAGGGCGGGTCCTTCGGACTTCTGTCGAAGATGCGACATTGCTGCTCAAAAAGGCAACCGAAGACATCAGGGTGCAGCACGCAGCTGGTGAAGATGGCTTGTCACTATGTCGATTACGAACCACAGCAGTAGATCGATCTGTACGAGAAATCTGGCAGGCGATTCTAGATGAATTGCCTGAGAGTGATCGACTGGAAGTAGGTAAGCGTGTGACGGTTGTTGCCCATGGGGGGTACGCACGTGGCGAGATGACACCCGGGTCCGATGTGGACCTCATGTTGTTGCACGATAAAACCGGTATGCCCGAAGCGCTGGCAAAATCTCCAAGCACGGAGTCATCGGAGACGGTGAGTTCGAATGACGCATTTGCAGGCGCGGCGAGTCAGCTTTTGCGGGATCTTTTTGATGCAGGTCTTGAGGTTGGTCAGAGCGTTCGAACTGTTGCTGAGGCTACGCAATTGGCGGCTGATGATGCGACAATCTTCAGTTCCCTGCTAGAGCTTCGTGTTCTTGCGGGTGATGCGGCGCGATGCCAGAAACTCGTTGCGCGCTTACGAGCAATGGCTCAGCGTTCCCGCCGAAAAATGGCCCGTATGCTTGTGTTCGCGCGAAGAGAAGAAGCGAAAAAATATGGCGAAACGGTGTATCTTCTTCAACCTAATGTCAAACGTTCAGTTGGTGGCATTCGGGATATTCAACTGGCGAGATGGCTTTCATTTCTCGAGTCTGATCGACTTCCTTTTCTTGGACCTGTGCCATTACCGGACGGTGAAAGTGTCATTTCGGTAGATGGCCAACGGGGTATTAAACGGAATCGTGGGCTTTCAGATGCAGATGCTGGCATGCTTGGGCAGTGCCTTGTCTTTCTACGTGACCTTCGAGTTGAGCTTCATGTTCAGGCCGGTCGAGGCAGTGATGAATTGACACGGGAAGAACAGGTTCGCATTGCCAAGAAGCGTGGGT